>CAYJQM010000001.1:0-44763 GCA_964372405.1 uncultured archaeon
GCAACGTATTCAAAGTTCCGACTGATCAAGTAGCCAATCCTACACTTGCTAGCAACTTATCTGATGTTGTAGCAGAACTCGTGGTCAACGGTAAGAGCGGCATCTACAACGTTTCTGGAACTACCCGCGTAAGCAAATATGAATTTGCTTTGAAAGTTGCAGAAAAGCTTGGATTTGATAAGAATTTTATTAAAGGGATTGAAACTGCCTCACTTGGTCAGAAGGCTAAAAGACCGCTAAATGCAGGTTTAAAAACTTTTAAGGTTCAAGCAGATGTGTCTACCAAATTGTTAAACTTGGATGAAATGATGGAAATTTTAAAGAAAAAGGTTGAGAAAAATGAGTGAAGAATTAAAGAAGAAAATACTAGAAGGTGTTGTTCAATATTACAAGGAAGCTCATAAGAGGAGCTTTGTTCCTGGTACTACTCCTGTCGGTTATGCAGGCAGGATTTATGATGAGAAGGAAATGGTTGCTGCAGTCGATTCTGTTCTAGATTTCTATTTAACTCTCGGGGATAAGGGTAAGCAGCTTGAAGCAGAGCTTGCAAAATTTGTCGGGGTCCAGCATGCCGCGCTTGTTAATTCTGGATCGTCTGCAAATTTAGTAGCTGTTGCTTCTTTGGTTTCTCCAGAAACACAGAATCACATGAAGAAAGGTGATGAAGTTATAACTGTTGCAGCTTCTTTTCCAACTACAGTAAATGCAATTTTACATAATTCTTTGAAGCCAGTATTTTTGGATGTGGATGTTGGAACTTACAATATAGACTGTTCACGTTTAGAGGAAGCAATATCCGATAAGACTAAGGCAATAATGGTTGCTCATACGATGGGAAATCCGTTTGACTTAGACAGGGTTACCAGCTTTGCAAAGAAGCACGGGTTGTTTTTAGTAGAGGATACTTGTGATGCTCTCGGATCTCGATATAACGGCAAAATGGTCGGAAGTTTTGGAGATGTTGCAACATTCAGTTTCTATCCAGCTCACCAGATGACGATGGGAGAAGGTGGAGCTGTAATAACAAACAATGCAAGACTTTCAAAAACAATAAAATCGTTGAGAGATTGGGGCAGGGATTGCTGGTGCGATCCAGGTAAAAGCAATACTTGCGGGAAGCGCTTCGGATGGAAATTAGGTTCGTTGCCACTTGGCTATGACCACAAATATATTTACACTAACTTAGGATACAACTTGAAACCACTCGAGATGCAAGCGGCTATAGGTTTGGAGCAGCTAAAGAAACTACCATCCTTTATTGAGGCTAGAAAGAAAAACTTCGCTTTGCTTCATAATGCTTTGAAGGACTATGAGAATTTTATCATACTGCCAAAGGCAACAGAGAAATCTGATCCATGCTGGTTCGGGTTCTTGATAACAGTTAGACCAGACGCAGGATTCTCAAGAAAAGATATTGTAGACTTCTTGGAAAAGAACAAAATAGAAACAAGAATGCTGTTTGCTGGAAATATATTGCGCCAACCGGCATACAAGGATATTGATCACAGAGTTGTCGGAGAACTTGTTAATGCAGATCTTATAATGACTAACACATTCTTTGTAGGCGTCTATCCTGGAATAGATGACCAAAGAATGAACTACATGATAGAGAAGTTTAGAGAATTTTTCAAAAGTGTAAAATCTACCAGCTAAGGTCTTTGAGTTTACCCATTCTGGGTTTTGCTACATCACCTGTATTAGAAATAAAATCTTTCAGACCTAATATGAATCCGATCATAAATGCAGGCCGTCCGCTTACCACATTTTTAATTGATCTCGCTATATCACAACCTAGTATCAATGGTGTCAATAGTAAAAATTTTGTTAGCGACAAGTTTCTGAAGAATGTATAATACTTGTTTCTTGTGGTGAACCTGTCTTGGGTAGAAGACATATTATTCCTTTTTACAGATACGGATCCCTTATGGAAAGCAACTGATGCTGGATTATAAATTATTTTGTATCCAGAACTTCTTATTCTCCAACATAAGTCTGTTTCTTCAAAGTAAGTGAAATAATGAGGACATAAATATTCTCCCAGTTTATCCAGCACATCTTTTCTTACAGCAAAACTTGCGCCCATTGCCCACGAAGTTTCTTTAGAAGTATCGTATTTTCCCACGTCCTTCTCACCACAATGTTCACTTATTGCCATACCATAGAATGTTAAGCGCCCACCAACATACTGTATAGTGTCGTTTTTGTTTCCGTCGTAAAATAAAACCTTTGATGCAACAGCGCCAACTTTAGAATCAGAAAACGGTTTCATTATTTCTTCTAGCCAATGTTTATCTGCTATGGCATCATTGTTCAATAAAATTACGATGTCACCATTTGATTTTTCTATACCAACGTTATTCCCTGCTGCAAAACCTAAATTAGGTCTACCAGGAAGAGTTGCTGTACTTCTGATAAGGTTGATAGTGTTTTGCCTTTCAGTATAAATTTTTAATTGGGCAAACTGATCTTCTTGAGAATTATTGTCTACAACAATTATTTCAAAGTCCTTTGCAGTTTGATGCTTAAGCGATTCGAGACACTCTATCGTATCCTTTGTGGTGTTCCAATTAAGTATTATTATGCTTGCTTTCATTTAATCTCCTTTTTACAAAGATCACTCAAAACTTTCTGAGCCATCAATCCAGCGTTTTTCCAGCTTAACTGCGATGCACGTTCCAATGAAAGCTCCGCATACCTTTTACGCAACTTCTCATCATCAACTAATTTTTCTATTGCTTCGGATGTATGTTCTACATCAGGATATGTTAAGATGCCATACTTTCCAACAACCTCAGGCATAGTTGTAACATTTGATGCAATCACAGGAACGCCGCAAGCCATGGCTTCTACAATCGGCAATCCGAAACCTTCGGCAAGTGTTGGATAAACAAAAATATCCAAAGAGTTTATGAATTCGACCATTTTGCTGTCCGGTAAAGGCGACTGGAAGTATGTGTTTGGTATGTTCATTGACCGGAATATTTCAGTATTCCTGCCGCTGCCCACCATGTGCAGTTCTATGTCTGAACGCTTCTTTGACAATTGTGCAAAGCTTTTTACAACTAGTTCTGCGTTCTTCCTTCCATCAAAGCCACCGAAGTAACCAATTTTTACTTTTCCGTTTGGTTCATGTTTAATGGGTCTGTAGACACCTTGATCTACACCACAATAAATAACTTTTACTTGTTCGTCTCTAAGGTTTGTAGAATTTAGTATGTCTTGTCGTGCTGTGTTGCTAAGTGCTATCAACACATCGGAATTCTTTGCAAGTTTAAAGCAGCGCTTTATCCATGCATCCGCTATGCGATCTTGCAAAGTCATGTTATTGTTTTTCATCCATGGTACTGCATCCAAGACCGAAACAGCTCTCGGAGTTTTCTTTGCTGCCGCAAGCGCTGCACCAGTTGTTATGTAGTCAGAAAAGTAAACGTCAGCTGTGGCATTGCGCATATGTTTGTATAGAGAAAAATGATAGGCCATCCAGCTAAATTTTGGTGATGGTATGGTTTTAATCCAGCTTTCTTCAGGTTTGTAATCATCTCTTACCAAAAGTGTTACGTCTTCACCAAGCCTAAAGAGCTCGCGGCTGATGTTGTAAATATACTTGCTTATGCCACGGCTTGTTCCAATAACACCGCTTTGCGGGCATGTGTGAGCAGCTATCAATATTTTCATTTTTGCTCACCAATTTTAAGTGCAAAAGTGTGTTGATGATTCAATTTCATAAAGGTCAACTTCATTTTTGCTCACCAATTTGGGGTGCGAAATTAACGTTTTTTAAGAAAATTTTAATTTCCTCGACTACCTTTTTGGTTGCATGTGCATCCTTAAGCTTCCGCTTCTTTAGTTTGCCATGTTTCACTGTTCCTATCTTAGAAAGTATTTCACTGCTATTACACCCGGTTACAAAGACGTTGTAATTGCTTAGATTTCCATACTGAAGAAAATTGTTTGTAACTATACACGGCTTTCCGAGTGCTGCACATTCCTCTTCAACGCCGTTGCTATCTGTTATAACACATGAGCTGGCTTTCATTAAATGTATATAGTCTACATAGTTCAATTTTTCTATAATTTTAGTATTTTCTAACCGTAAGTTCATTTTTGAAAGCATCATCTTTATCGCCGGATTTGGAGAATAGATAACAGGCAGTGGGGAATTTTCCATTGCTGTTATCAGTTCCTTGAGATTATTTTTATTTTTTACTCTTACAGAATTTGCTAAAACGTATTTACCTTTTGGCAAATCTACAGCAGATTTAATTGAAAGTGCTAGTTTTGTTGTTTCTACAACTGGGTTACCGATGCAGACTATCTTGCCCTTCACGTCATTCAGGTTATGTTCAAGTTCTGGAGACCTTATGAATATCAGATCTGCTGCACTTTCTCCAACTTTGTATCCAAAATCCAGCAAATTGTTTTCGCCTGTCCTCAAACCTGCTTCGTAATCGATAAGCACTGGAGTTTTCTTCAATGCCTGTGCAGCACGAACTGTAATGCCAACAGTCAATGTGTTACCCAAGTAAATTATCGGACCACCAGTATTTGCAAAGATCGTCTTTAATGAATTTATTGCTTTAAGTCCCCACACCAAAGATATTGCAGCTCCCGAAATGCTGTAAGGTCCCAACATTTTCAGCTGTACTATTTTGTGCGAGGATAGTTTAGACCACTTCTCTCTTGGGGATTTGCGTAACTTGAAGTCTGGTTTTTGGAGTTTCAACAGCTCTACAATATCGCTTGTATCCTGTTGGTTTGTGTCAATTGTTAAGAAATTTATTTTCTGTCTTCGAAGCTCTTTAATTAGTGATGTAAATTTAATCAGTTCGCCGCGTGTTCCGTAAACTAATGTCAACATATTCATTACCAATCAAAACAAGCTTTATAAGATCTGTGAATTCGTGGTCTCCGGTAAATGATTCAGATTACACCAGACATCCAAAAGGCAAAGAGGCTAAAGAAAAGTTCAATTCCTATGATTATTGCAACAATTTCACGTTCCTTGAAGTTGCCTATTCTCATCACTATGTGCGTTAGAGAATATATTTTTTCATATGGTGATTTAAGAGTTCCGTCTTTTTGTAGCACCCCAAAGGTTTCGGCCTTAAATTTGGTACGAGCTTTTAGCAAAAGCTCTATAAACCATGGTGTAAAAGCGAATAATGTAAACCGTTCAATGTTTCCTATTACTGCAACGGCGGCTACTGTTGCACCTATGCAGTATAGTAAGCTGTCCCCAGGCAAAATTTTTGCAGGAGTCCAATTGAACTTAAGAAAAGCCAAAAGTGCAGCTACCATTATGAGTGCAATGGCAGCAGCGGCAATCTGCCCGCTAATTAAAGCATAGATGCCCATGGAACCCAACAGAATAATAGACATTCCAACTTCCAATCCATTCAAGCCTGCTAACATGTTTATTGCATTAGAGGCACCAACTATTCCAATTGGTACAAATAATAATGGGAACAATATTCCAACATCAACTGTACTGATTACAGGCAATAATACTGTAGAATCTCCAGCCATTATTGCCATCAATGGTATAGCTGCTGGCAAAGTGAAGAGGGGTTTCTGCCACTGCTTCAATCCTATACGCTTCACATTTCCAAATCTATCTTTTGATACGGTGGTTTTTATCAATCTACCCAAATCATCAAAAATACCGATGACAGTAATAATAAGAATTGTGGATATGGAAGCCAGCAGTTCTATAAGATTCTCTGCGGTTCCGTAAAGGAAAACGCGTACCCATATAAACAAAAAAATTCCTGCCAAGAACCCCATAAGCACAACAGGTCCTCCCATTTCTGCCACTTCAGGTCTATCGGGCTTCTGAATGTCGGTTCCGACTATTCTAGCCAATCGCAAAAACTCTATGAATTTTGGAAGCAGGGCATACGTTACTACGAATGATACTGCTATTGCTACATAAAATGCATTAGACACTCTAAACAACCTGGAATATTACCGTATCGGTATTTTCAAATACATTTTTGAAGTGGTTAGACGACTGCAAATAATTTACAAACTGCACTGGATATGTTTGCTGGTATGCCTGTTCAGAGATGGAAAATTTGGCAACCAGTATGTAATTAACGCCGTGTTTTTTTAGCGGCGGAAGCACCTTTTCATCCGTATTGGTCAATAAAATATCCCCAAGCTCTGCAACGCTCCACATCGCTCTGCGTTCAGAGTGGTAGACAGTCGCTGCTGTCCACAGCGATAAAACAACGGAGTCTTTAGCCGTGTTCAGCTTCAACCACTGATTAGCCTCCACGAATGCTGGCGAAAACTGCTTTACAGATGACATTACAGAGACTTTTGCCAAACCTGGTTGTGCAACCAATGCCGCAAAGATGAGGATTATTATTATACCGGCATATTTGAAATGTTTCTTTTCAAATGAGATGAGCTTGGATGCATATATTGCAGCAACAACACTTACCGGTATCACAACAGGTAAAACATATCTTGCAGCATCTTCTACTCTGCCAGTTGCAAATTTAAACAAAAGCAGCGATGAGAGCAAAAATACCAATGGAATAGAAAGGTAATTATTTCTGTTTATTATGCAAAGTGCTATTCCACCAACTAGTAAAAGTATTAACAGCGGATTACCATATGAAAATGCAAAAAAATTCAGCAGACCAAACTTTATTAATTCAGCTTCGCTGCCAACTTCTGCTATCCTACCTGAGAACTCCTGTGAAGATTGTTCGGGGGCACCAAAGTTGCAGCCAGCCGAAGAAAAGAATCTTGGAACAACTGGGAAATTGTCGCATGTAGGGCTTCCATAAAGTGCAAAGTTTCTAACGAACCAAGGCGTCATTAAGATGAAAACGGCTATCAGCACCGTAAGCCCTGCTATCAAGAATTTTTTCCTTTCTGTAGTCATAAACGGGTAAAACAACAGGAATAGGAGCATAATTGGTCCGCTAGTCTTTGTTAACAATGATAAAGATGTGAACACTGCTGTAAGCGTCAGGAATATAGGTTTTTCGGTTTTGATGAACTTATGGAAAAACAGCAAAGATGCCATTACCATCAGCAGGAACAATCCATCGGAATAAAATAAAACAGCATATGTGACCTGTGATGGTATCATTAAGAAAAGAAATGCTGCGAACAGACCGGCCTCAGCGGATACAAAATCCCTTACCCACAAAAATATTAGGAGTGCGGTAAGGACAGAAAATAATGGTATTACCATTTTAATTATGAACTCGTTCCAGCCGGCTAATGCAAAACCGGAGAAAATCATGTAAAGCAGCGGAGGTCTTACGAAGCCACCTTTGGCATCTGCTGTATCATAAAACAAAGGATACCATTTATGGTAAGTGGCGTCAGCGCCCATGGATTTAGACACTGCAGCATGAAACCCTTCATCACCAAAAATTATTGGTCTGGTAAGGCTTACGCTTAGGTAAACAATGTATACGAGCAGAACCATTGCAACAGCTAAACCCGATAACAATTTAGTCCTATCCAATTAATCACTATCCAAATATTGTATAATCCATATCCAATAGCTGCTTCGGATAGTCCAATAACCACCTTGCAGCCGTCAAGCAGTCAATATTAACGAAGTCTTATAAACCTTGTGGATAAATGTGTTTCGTGGTTGCAAATGGTTGCTAAAATTGCCGTGCTGATTCCGGCTTACAATGAATCAAAAACAATAGGGGAAGTTGTAAAACGAACAAGAAAAGCTGCCCGAGGAATTGAAGTGCTGGTTGTAGACGATGGCTCTAAAGACAATACGGCCGGGCTTGCAAAGAAAGCTGGTGCTGATGTAATTAGACACGAAGTCAATAAAGGCAAGGCCCAAGCAATGATAACCGGCATGAACAAATTGAAAAAATTTGATTGGGTCGTTTTTCTTGATGCAGATCTTCAGTACGAACCGGAAGAAATAGTAAAGTTTTTAGAGGTAATCAAGCAAGATGGTGCAGACTTCATTTTGGGATACAGAACATTTTCAAACATTCCACATTTCAGACATTGGTTGGCCAATGTTTTAGTATCGCTTATTTTCAATGTTTGTTATGGTGCTAACGTTAGGGACCTGACGTGTGGCTTGCGTGCAATAAAAATGTCTTTGTGGAACAAAATGAATTTAATTTTTTCCGGTTACTTAGTTGAGACGGAAATGGCCTACGATGCTGCTAAGTTTAATGCTCGAATACAACAGATGCGTGTTGGCGTAAAATATCATAGCAAGTCGGGCGTCAGTCGTGGGGTCAAGATAGTAGCTAGTATACTGATACATACTCTATTCTGGAAAGTTGTCGGCAAAAGAAGAATTTTCTAGGCATGTTTCAGTTTGCCAAGCAAAAATTCCCATGTTGCAACGAAATAAGCTTTGTCTAATTTTATCAAATAAAATATTGTTATCAATGGTAAGAATGGTAAGGCTTTGAGCCACATTCCAAATGTCCAATGCTTGCTCAAGAATCTGTAACGATTTCTATTACTGCTTAGGTTTGCTTCATAGCCCATTCTTTTAGTAGCGTCCCCGCTTTTGTGAAATACTGTAGACGATGTACAATACCAGTTTTCATATCCAGCCTTTGAAATTCTAAATGACAGATCAGCATCTTCATAGTAAACCGGATTGAAGTTTTCATCGAAGAAATTTATTTTTTTAAGGACTTCAGTTCTATATACACAACAAGCTGCCTGTGTTCCAAGAACCTTCATATTTTCTTTGTAGCTTTCTGGAGAAGAATGTTTACCCTTTGTAGCTATCATAGAACCATAAGTTATTTCTAGACCAACACTTTCCAAATATTTTCCATCAAAACTTAAAATTTTAGGCTGCACTGCTCCAACCTTTGGGTTGGCTTCAATGAAGCTCATCAGCTTTGCTATGCAGTCTGGATCCATCTTCACATCATCGCTAATTAGCGCAACGAACGGCGTTGTGACAGTTTTTAGTGCGTAGTTGTTGCCTCCGCTAAAGCCCCTATTAGGGCTCACAGATAAAGTCTTTATTTTGTGTGATTTCAACCAGTCTTCAGATTTGTCGATTGAGCCGTTTACACAAACTAACAGTTCAAAGTCTTTGTAGGTTTGCTTCTCTATTGACGGGATTGAGGATTTTAAATTTTCTAATCCGTTCCAAGTGAGAACAATAATTGTAAGCTTTTTCATTTAATCACCACGTTTCAGCACGTATATGTTTCCACAATAGTTAAAAGGGCTACAGTAGTTGTAAGTTTTGTAAACCAAATATGTCCAATTTCTTTTCAAATCTACTGGATTTTTAGAGAATGACAACATATAGTCATCGTCTTTGCAGAATTTCCAGTCGTGGGGGCGTACGCCTGTCGAATCATATATTCCAATTTGCTTCCAATAACTGTAAATCGGTTCGTAGCCAAAATTGTAGAAACAGTATTCGAAACCACCGTTTATTTTCTCTGATTGTGTTTCATTTTGTAGCTCAGCTATCGCGTTCCACCGTATAGAATTCCATGACATGTATTCGCTTGTTCCATAAAAACTGAGAAATCCAAAAAATATTATTGCGATTATTGTTGCACCAAGCATAATCTTCCTATTAAAATTATTATGCAGTAAAGCGGCAGCAAAAGGCATTAACAACAAAACATATCTGTCAAAGTAAACGCCTTTCTTGAGCAAGGCAAACACCAAAAGAAGTACAAACAGAACTATTGCTATGTTGGATTTTTTTGATCGTGACAGTTCTGTGATTATGAATGCTGTTGAAACCAGCGTAAATACTGTAATTGCAAGCCAGAAGTTTTCATTAAGCATTACAGGCTTGTCGCTTACACCTGGCAATGTTAATGCTCCTATACCCTGCATATTCAAAGTGTTTGGCAAATAGGGCATTGATGCCGCTATCGGGTGCTGCAACGATATGAAAACGTTCAGAATTATTGCAGTCACTGCCAACAGCAGTGTTATCGATATCATTCTTTTATCTTTCTTAATTATTTTTTCTAATCCAAGTATGGAAAGTGGTAGCAACAAAAATCCGAGATAAGCTAAGCTTCCCCATACGGCGTAAACGCCATCTTGCGATAATCCTATAGGATTTCTTACATCAAGCCCACCTTCATAGAAATTCTCGGTTTCCATGAACTTTGCTGCTGAAAATCCGCCAAATGCTAAAAGTGGAATTGCTAACAGTGCAAAATGCTTCGCATCCAGTTTTTTGTTGGAAACAAACGAGATTATAACAAATGCTATTGGCAGAAGCAACCCGATTTGCCTTGTTAGCACAGCCAATGTAGAAACAAAGCATGCTGCAGCAAAATATCTTAACTTGTTATTCTCTTGCCACATTTCATAAAGTATAACAGCAAGCAGTGCAAGTACAAAAAACATTATATCGGTCATGAATAAGCGCGATGCAGAATAGTAGATAGGATTTACAAGCATCAATAGCGAAATCAAGACTGCAATTTTCTTTTTAGCGCCAAATTTTATCAATAATATGTACGTTAGTGCAATACCAGTAGCCCCTAAAAACATTGCACCAAATCTCAAAACAGTTAGACTATATCCGAATATTGAAGAAAGAAATGTACCGTACAGAATAAGAACCAATGCAGAGGATGTACACCCCTCGCAACCCAGCTTCCCGGTTGTCAACATCACGTTTACGGCCCTTGCATAAACGGATTCGTCATTAAGAGGATAATTTAAATTCCATTCTACTGCAGCTAGCAATGCAAGGCTTACTGCAAACAACATTACCATGATCCAAAAGTTTCGCATAGCTCACTTTCGTGCTAAAGGTTTTTATGCTTAACAAATGCACTTAAGGCATGCACAAAGTTTCAATACTTATAATAGCAAAAAACGAAGAGAAAAACATCTCTAGACTCTTCGAGTCTATGAAAAGACTAACATATCCCAAGAAGGACTACGAAGTCGTTCTGGTTGATGACAAATCAACTGATTCTACGCCTCAAATTGCCAAGAAATATGGCGCGCGCGTTGTTTTGAACAAGAATTGGAAGGGCCGTGCCCATGTAAGAAATATTGCATTGAAATCTGCTAAATACAATACAGTTGCGTGGATAGATGCAGATACTGAGATAGTGGATCCTGATTGGCTGCAGCAAATGCTTGTTCATTTGAAAGGTAAAGTTGTTGGTGTAGCCGGAATGCATGCCTATCCAATAAACGGGACATTCATACAAAAATCTGTTTGGCACATTCCCGGGATGCACATAGAAGTTTCACGCCCGCAAAAGGCAGAGAGGGCTCCAACTACAAGCAGTATGTTTCTAAAGAAACCTTTGTTAGAAGTCGGCGGGTATGATGAAAAGTTTACGACGGGTGAAGACTTAGAAATTTGCTGGCGATTGGCTGCAAAGGGCTGGGATTTTGTGCAAGTTCCTAATGCTAGAATAATCCACCATTACAGGCCATCTGTTAAAAAATTCTTCAATCAACAAATAGAATATGGCAGCGAGGGTGCAAAAATTTGGAGAGCGCGATTTGGTATTGGTGTTTATGCTCTGTTTCTAGGTTTTGTGTTAGCATTCGGATACGCTTTGATGAATTACACCTCAACAACCATCCAAGCAATCGCTGCACTGATTTTATTTTTCCAATTCGCATTGCGCGGAATCTATTTCACGCCATTCACAATGATTAAGGCGTTAAAGCATGAGCGCAATCCATTGATTTTGTTAACGACGTGGTTCTTGATTGTAATCAAGAACGTAGCTACGGTCTTGGGCTTCCTAAGAGGACTCTTTGTCGGCGGACGCTACGAAGAACGTTAATGATTTGCTCTGTGTGAGGCAATCTAGTTATAATTAGAAGTATAATTAGAAAATGACTTCGTAGATTTTTACCTGCTCGTTTCTGAACACTTGCTTAAAATGATTCAGGCCTTCACCATCAAGGAAATATTGTTTTGTAAATACACTATTCCTTAGATGCGTAGGTATTATGGCGATGTAGCTGAAATCTGATTTTGTCCATATTGTAGCAGGAATTGTCTGATCTGCGATTCTTATTCCGAGCGGTTCTTCAATGGCCCTCAACTGACTTATTAATTCTGTATTATTGCCATCGAATTTGTAGTAACTCATAACACCATTGGTGTTTACCCACAGTTCGCTTATCAATGCTGCATTTCTACCCTGCAGAACAAGCGGTACCGGGTTGTCACCCATTAAAATCATTATGTTGCCATAATTCCTAATAACAATTTTTCCATCTTGGCTTTGTTTTGTGGAATCCGCATTCATGAGGCCGAATAACGGACATTTAGGATCGGAGCGTGCATCGCATCCAGTGCCGAAATATTGCAGCCATTGGAATTTTCCAACCAAATCATCAGATGCTATCCAATAAATTTTTGACGATGTACCTTGATATTTATGTAAAAGTTTTAGGGCTTCGTTTTCATCTGTCGTTGAGAAAATTTTTCCCAAGTCTGTTATCCTTGTATTGATTCCATAAAGACAATCAGCGCTTGAGCAGTGTGCACCATCGCCAATAACTCTGCGTTCTGCAAGTCCGGTTATCATATGTCCTGGATCCCACCACGTTCCTACTAGAGAGTTCTCGGGCGTTTGTGTACGCAAGAATGTCCATGCATTTTCCCAGTTGCTATTACTATCTGGACCTAAGCTTGTACCAAGTGACATTCCAATAGAAATCGCATAAAATGCTAGCAGTGCACCAAAACCAACGACAGTGGCTTTCATCATGTCATTCTTTCTTGCGGCATACACAAGATAACCAAATCCAGCACCTACAACAGCCAAAAATAGTATGGATGAAAATTCTGTAAATCGTATACCACGTATGATTGTATAACCGCTTACCAAAATTATTGCTATCATGGAAGATGTTTTTAGCAAGTCGGTTCTGGAACTTTTGTAAAGTGCAGTTAATATGAGCGCTATGAATGTTAGGAACACGAGCGTATCCAATGTTCTATCACCCGTTACAAATCTTCCCATGGCAAGCATCCATGTATTTATATCTGCTAAATTCACGAGCTGAAGCTCTGCAATGGATATGTTAACAATTTGCGCTTCCGGTCGCACAGCAAAACCAAAGATTGCTATTAAGCTCCATAGAGGGTTTACATTTAGAACCAAACCGGCTAAAATCAGCAACACAAAGATGCTGGCAATAGACAACGCCTGCGCTTTTAGCGAGTCTATTGTAGCTTTCAGTCTTTGCGAGCTGTTCAACCCATCTTTAAGGAGCCATTTGCCAAAGACGTTCTGTAAAGCAAAATAAAATACTAAACCTGCAGATGTTATCAGAAGCGGGTAGATGAATATTTCCCACGTAAGCATGAACAAAGTGAAACCTAACGCTGCACTGAAAATGCTTTCTGGTGTGCGAAGCCGCACAGCGCGCAAACTAAGGAACAGGCAAAGTGTGATAAAAAATACTACAGGTTGATCGGTGTCATAAGACGAGCCAAATGTTCTGATGAGAACCTGTGGAGCCAACCCTATCAAAGCGGCGGCCATTAACCCGCCATACTTGTTAGACAATTCGCGGCCGAGCAGGAAAGCGGGAATTACAATCGCGGCTCCCCAAAGACCGGCGACTAAAGTTGCAGTATTGATTAAATTCCAGCCAATACCTTTCAATATCCAATAAACAATTCCGGTCACGTAAAACAAGAAAGGTGCGAGTATCACCTGCCTGCCGACGTAGTAAGTGAGTTCGTCCCATGCTGGCAGGAAACCATGATCTGCAAAATATTTTGTATATCTGAATTCAAAGATAGGATCGAATGAAAGCATGCGATCAGGGATTGTATTAACTGTTCTCGCTGCATAAGCCAAATAAAATATAGCGAGCAAAACAAGAAATACTGCGCTTATTTTGATAACTCTAGATGACATTTAATCACGGTAAATAAATTTAGAAGTAGTCCGGATTTAAACTATTTAAAGTAAAGAGGTTGAAGAACTACCACTCGTCGTCTTCTGATTCTTCGCTGGCTTCGCTGTTCCAGGTTTCTCCGCCTTCTGTGTTAGTGTCTTCTTGCTGTTCCACCTCTTCCACCTTCCTCTTCTTTGCATCTTTTTTAACAGCCATAAAATCTGTTTATTGCATGCGCCAATAGGTATTTAAAGGTTTCTGCTGTGCAACAGCTTTATGCAATAGCTGCTGGTGAAATTTACAAAGCAGTTGCTATAAAATAGCTGCATGCGAAGAAGCAGTTGATATTATGCAGAATCCATTTAGTCGAGTTCAAGCCGACTCTTTACAGAATTTGATAGACAAGGCCCTATCGGCCGCTTCGAAATATGTTGAGAAGGAGAGGTTTGAAGACGATGCAATTGAAAATGCCAGGCAGAAAGAGGGCATAAGGGTCAAGGTTGTCGGCTCTAATCTGCATGATTGGTTGATGGCTTATGCTGCTTCATTCCCTGATCCGAAGTACGTTCCTAAAATCTATTCACAATTAAGCGATGCCCTAGTTGGCAATGACGATTTGGTAAAAGCTAAGATAGCGCTCAATAAAGTTGCAGTCGAGGCAAAGAAATTGCAGATGCATTATCTGCGTGTGCTTGGAAATGCAAGGCATACCTACCAATTTAGAAACATCAGAAAAGAATTTTATGGTCGATGCGTTGCATTGCTGAAGAAAAACCGCAGGCACATTACTTTGCTTTACCAGGCTTCTAGAACCCTTACAAGACTGCCCAACTTTGAGATTGCCCCGACAGTAATTATATCAGGCTTGCCAAATGTTGGGAAAACTTCACTTTTGAAAGTGCTAACGGGCAGCGAGCCAGAGATCGCTCCCTATCCATTTACTACTAAGGGTTTGATGCTAGGCTTTGCTGAAATCAAAGGAAAGAAAATTCAATTTATTGATACGCCAGGTCTTTTGGACAGGCCAATGAAAAGACGCAACAAGATTGAAATGCAGGCAGTTGCCGCTTTGGAAAATTTAGCTAATGCTGTAATTTTTATTTATGATCCAACGGAGACTTGCGGCTATACTTTGGAGCAGCAAAAGAATCTTTTCAATGACGTTAGGAAGCAAATTAATGTCCCGCTTGTGGTTGTCTCCAATAAGTCAGATCTTGTTGGTGCGAGAGAAGTTGAAAGCGATTTGAAAATATCCTGCACCAACAATGATGGATTAGATGCCCTAAAAACATTTATATCTGAGAAGCTGAAGTTGTAGTGTGACAGATATGGCTAAACTAAAAGAAATTGTAGATTTCTTAGACAGCTATCTAAAAATTAAAGATTTTACTTCAGCTGATGATAGCTGGAACGGTTTGCAAGTAGAGGGTAATGCAGAAGTAAAGAAAGTAGCCCTAGCGGTAACGCAAGGAATGGAGGCTTTTAAAAAGGCTAAAGAAGTAAGTGCTGATTTCCTATTAGTGCATCACGGATTATTTTGGAAAGTAGGTAATCCATCAATTAAAGATGTAATCAAAGAACGCGTAGAGTTTTTGCTCAAAAACGGAATTTCGCTATATGCTGCACATCTTCCTCTAGATGCACAGCCCGAAATAGGCAATAATGCAGAAATACTAAGAATATTAGGTGCCCAAAAGGGCGAAGAATATGGTACATTTGGCGGCAAAACCATAAGTTGGATTGGCGAACTAAAAGATGTTCCGTTAAAAGAAATAGTCCAAAAATTAGAAAAGGAACTGCAAACTAAATGCAAAGTTTTGCCGTTTGGCAAAGAGAAAATTAGAACTGTTGCAGTAGTCACTGGCGGAGGCGGCTACCCGGGGTTTTTCGAAGCATTGGGCAGGAAAGCCGACCTATATATCAGTGGCGATACTGCAGAAATTTGGAATGAAGCTAAAGACCATAAGATGAATGTAATTTTTGCATGGCACTATGCTACAGAAACGGTTGGTGTGAAAGCTTTGGGAGAAGTTTTAAAGAAGAAATTTAAAGTGGAAGTAGAATTTTTAAATATTCCAACAGACTTGTGATTTAATGGCTAAACAAGAGCATTGGGAAAAACGACAGGAACAAATCTTTCCTAGAGGCATTGAAGAAGTTGAGAAGCTTTACAAGTGGTTGGCTGAGAAGGAGTATATTGATAGAGGTGCGTATGCTGATGGTAATACGGATGGGAAAATAGTATTGACGACAACTGGTCAAGAGTATTTAGATAGAGTTGCAGAAAGAGAACAAGTAGCTGGCGAGCTGATTAATTTTGGTCTGTTAGATGCAAATGAATATAATAAAAAAGGAAAATTTGTTTTCACAGATGAAGGGAGAAAATGTATAGATCTAAAACAATATAGAAAAGGAAATATTGTTTTTACAAAACAAGGTCAAAAGCGGTTAAGTGAAATGCGGAAACAGGAAGCTCTAGGTACTTTGTATGGAGTTATGGACGACATGGGAGAGCAATTACTACAAGTTGCAGCATTTATTGCTGCTGGTAAAAAAGATGCCATAACACATATTTTGAGATGATATTTATGGAGAAAAAAGTAAAACAAAGACCGGAATTTTGGTTTGAGCAGCCGACTGCTACAAAGAGCTTGATGAAGATCGATGATGAATTGCACAAGATGCTTAAGCATCCATTAGAAGCAAGATTTAATTTTCCTCAGTTCAAACTGTCTAGAGAATTGCTTCACATGATGCCTACTGATATTGCAGATCTTGGTGGAGAGCTTGCGATAAAGGCTGCGTTGCCTGGCTACGATAAAAATAAAATTAAGTTGAAAATTGGACCAAGGACGGTTACAATTTCTGCCGAGCAAAAGAAACAGAAGCGCGATATTGGAAGGAAATCTTTCAGCCAAGAGACGTCTTTTGGTTCTGCTCACCAAAGTTTTTCATTGCCAATCGAGGTTTCGCCTGACAGCGCAAAAGCAAAGTACGACAAAGGAATTCTTACAATACATGTGAAGAAAGCCAGGAAGGCTTTGGAAAAAGAAAAGGAAGTTAGGTTGGGTTAACTTCAACCGTCTTCTTAGTTTTGTCAATTTCAAATTTAACAGGCAAGAATTTTTCTATTACATGCGTGTTTGTAATAATATGATTGGTTATTTCGCTGGTTGTGATTTTGCCTTCGCCCGCTATAGCCATGTAAGGCAAGAGCATGTCTGCAGCATGCCTATCAACAGGGCCGCCGAAATATTCGTCAACTAAATAGCGGGCTGCTTCGCGTCCAACTTCTTCTGATGTTTTTTCAATTGCGCCTAAAGCGTCCGTACCTATGACACCGTTCTCAGTTTTAATGAAAAGCATTATTCCAGAACCGCGGGATTCTGTAGAATCATATTTGCATTGGCAGTCGAGAACTTTTCCTAGCTTCTGTTGGATATAGGCGCCTGCAGCATCAACTTGTCTCTCTGCGACTTTTCCTCGCTGCAATTGTAGTGATGCTGAGGAAACTCCGTATACACCTTGGACTAGACTTTTGTTAACAATTTCAATCTTCTTTGCTTCCCATGGCGCGGTTTCAACTTCAACTTCTGCCCCACCTTTTGGATAGAAGCCTTCCTTGATGATTTTAATTTTGGTTTTCTCTCCCAGCAATGGCAAAAAGACTTGTTCGATATATGCAACAGGCGGTGCCCACTTCCCCCAACTTGCCCCGCCTTTGAAGTGGATTTTAATTGGCGATTTTAATTGAGATGTTACTAATAATAAAGCCTGTAGGACTAGTCCTATACTTCCTGCTGTCGAGATTTCGACTTCGAGATCTTTTGGATTTAATTCGTGAGGTTCAAAAGTAAGCTCTTTCGAATTGAGAATTAACCCGTCTATTTTTGCATTGCACAATTCTCCTATTGCAGTAATTCCCTCGATGTGTTGCACTTTGAGACCTGGTTCAGGCCGTCCGCCGCGTATGTTTGAGATCTTCACGGGCTTTCCGGTTATTGCTGAAAGTGCTACTGCTGTACGCACAAACTGCCCGCCAGCTTCTTTGCCGTCTAGTTCTATCATTGCGTGGACACCTCGTTTATGTCAGTCCATGCGTGCAAAACATAGGTATCAATATAAGTTATGTTTTTCATGCGCAGAATTTGAGTAGAAGGAATTTAAAGCTCCACTGTTTCGCCTTGCTCTGGTGCTATCGCGTCAACAGCAAATCTACCGCGAAGTTCTGTTGCGAAACGCTCGCAGTAATCTCCGTGGACACAAATAACTTTTTCTGGGCGCAGTTTTTGCACGAATTCTAAAAGTTGTGTTCTTCCGGCGTGCGCAGAAAAGTCAAGCTGAGTAACTTTCATTTTAACAGCGAGGTCAAAACCTTCTGTTACGAAACGACCGGTGTCTAGCAAATATCTTCCAGCTGTTTTAGGCGCTTGGAAACCTGTAAGTGTTAAAGAACATTCAGGCTTGCTGTAAAGTCTTTTGATGTAGAATGATGCAGGTCCGCCTTCTAACATTCCTGATGTGGTAATTATTGCACAAGGCTCTTTGATTGCTTTTGAACGCTCTTCGTCAGAGTTTAGAGGAACAACATGGTCTGCGGCTGCTTGCAATGCCTTAGGATTTCTTAGCAACTCAGGATAACGCAAAGTTATTTCTGTCGCAGCTTTTGCCATGCCATCCATGTAAATTGGGAAGTCAGGCTTTGCAGAATGCAGAACCATGGCAACTTCAGCAGCCCGTCCAACAGCAAATGCAGGAAGTATTGATACGCCTCCGTTTCCAATTGTTTCTTTTACACTTTCAATCAACTTCTTTTCGCTTTCCTCTCTTGGGACGTGGTCTCTGGAACCATATGTACTTTCCATTATCAAAACATCAATATCCTTGAACTGGGAAATTTTCGCGCCGTTAAGCAGCCTTGTATTCAGCATATTGAAGTCGCTTGTGTAAAGAACCCTTTTCTTTCCAAAATCCATAACCGTGCACATGCTGCCAGGTATATGTCCGGCGTCTAAGATTTCTGTAGAAGTGGTTTTGGTTTCAACTCGCTGTCCGTAAGTAACAATTTTATTGTTTTCCTTCATCGTGCCAACTTCGCGGTCGCTGAAAATTCTTGGTTTGTTTTCCAATCGCATTATTTTCAAGCTGTCATTTAGCAAAAGGTAGGCCTGATCTAATGTTGCAGCTGTAGCATAAACTGGAAACTTTTGTTTTTTGTAAAGAGTTGGTATGGCTCCGCAGTGGTCCAGATGTGCATGCCCTAAAAATAAACCAGAAACCTTGTTTGCTGGAAGGGGTACATCTTGTTCGTCTGGGTGTATGCCATAGTCAAAAAGAAATCTTTCTTTACCATTGTCCAAAAGTATGCCGTTTCGGCCTACTTCCCTAAAACCACCCAAACACTCAAGCTTTAATTTCATAAACAAACCTTTATCTATGGATATATTTAATAGTGGAATATAAAGGGATTTTATGGACATTGAAAGGCGCATCGAACTTATAACAAGGGCTCCGACCGAGGAAGTTATTACAAATGAAGATCTGAAGAAGCTTCTTGAAACAAAAGACAAAGTTACAGCTTATGATGGTTTTGAACCTTCGGGACTTTTGCACTTAGGCAGCGGAGTAATGCGCGCGATAAAGTTGCAGGACATGCTTGATGCAAAAGTTGAGTTCATGTTGTATATAGCCGATTGGTTCGCTGCTCTGAATAATAAGTTTGGCGGTGATATGGAATTAATTAAACAGGCCGGTAAATACTTCATTGAGGGGTGGAAGGCTTGTGGAATTGACATGAATAAAGTTTCTGTGAAGTGGGCGTCTGAGGCAGTTGCCGATGAGAATTATTTTAAGGGCGTTCTAGAACTTGCAAAAATTACGACAATAAACAGGATGATAAGAACAGCACCAATAATGGGCAGATCAGAAGCAGAAATGATGTTCACTTCGCAAATAATTTATCCTTTTATGCAGGCCTACGACCCTTTATACTTTGGTATAGATATACTTCAGTTAGGTATGGACCAGCGCCGTGTAACAATTCTTACTAGAGAAATGGCACCAAAATTTGGTAAACCAAAGCCTGTGCTTGTTCACCACCACCTTCTCATTGGCTTACAAGGACCAGGACAGGGGCGAATGGGTCAAGAGCAAGCAATGTTAGAAGCAAAAATGTCAAAGTCAAAACCTGAGACCGCGATTTTCATACATGATAGCAGAGAAGAAATAGAAAGAAAAATCAACTCAGCATTTTGTCCAGAATTGAAATCAGAAGGAAATGCCATAATGGAAATGTGGAAGTACATCATATTTAGAAAATTCGACTCGAGAGTTATACAAAGAAAGAGGGATCCTAAACTTGAAGTACAATCTTTTGAGGAACTGGAAAAGAATTATGCAGCAGGCAAAATACACCCAATGGACTTGAAGAAGGAAACAACCGATGCAATAGATGAAATATTGAAACCGGTGCGCGCACATTTTGAAAAAAGCAAAGCCGCTAAAAAACTTTATGAGACTGTTAAAAATGCACAGGTGACTCGTTAATGATTGATATCAAACTGATAAGAGAAAATCCAGATATTGTACGCAAAGATCTTAAGAAAAGAGGTGCTGACGATAAGGCAAAAATTCTCGAGCAGCTTATTGGCGGAGACAAGAAATGGAGAGAGTTAATAGTTGAAGCGGACAAGATGAGGCAGAGACGCAATCAGCTTTCGATGGAAATTGCAAAGCTAAAGAAAGAAAAGAAAAACGCTGATGCACAGCTTAAGGAAGCTGGGAAACTTGCAGAACAAATAAAGAAAGACGAAAGCGAAATTAAAAATCTGGAGGAACTTAATCGCACGTTACTGATGCGCATACCAAATATTCTACACGAAAGCGTACCGATAGGAAAAGACGAATCTGACAACAAGGAAATAAAGAAATTTGGAAAGCCTACTAAATTTAAGTTCCAGGCAAAAGACCACATAGACTTAAGCATGCCTTTGGGTCTTATTGATGTTGAAAGAGCTGCAAAAATTTCTGGTGCAAGATTTTATTTTCTTAAAAATGATTTAGTTAAATTGAATTATGTTTTGCTGCAATACGGAATAGATTTTATGGTTAAACGAGGCTTCAATATAGCGCAGCCACCTTACATGATAACACGCAAAGCTTACGAGGGCGTCACAGATGTTGCAGACTTTGAGCATGTTATTTACAAAATAGAAGGTGAAGACCTGCACCTTATTGCAACAAGCGAACATCCATTAATGTCAATGTTCATGGGCGAAACTTTCGATAAAAAACAGTTGCCAATGAAAGTAGCTGGCGTTTCTACATGCTTTAGAAAAGAAGCTGGTGCTCATGGAAAAGATACGAAGGGAATTTTTAGAGTCCATCAATTTGACAAAGTCGAACAAACTGTCGTATGTTTGCCAGAACAAAGCTGGAAGTTACATGAGGAACTTATACGAAATTCAGAAGAGTTTTTCAAATCACTTGGGATACCTTATAGAGTTGTTAATGTTTGTACAGGCGACATGGGAACTGTTGCAGCAAAGAAGTATGATCTTGAAGGATGGTTTCCTGCTCAAGGAAAATATCGCGAGTTGGGTTCTTGTTCAAACTGTACCGATTATCAGTCGCGCCGTTTGGGTATAAAATATAGAAATAAACAGGGCGAGGCGCCGGCCGGTTTTGTCCACACCCTGAATAACACCCTTGTAGCAACTTCAAGGACAATTGCATGCATATTGGAAAATTTCCAACAGAAAGATGGCTCGGTAAAGATTCCTAAAGTTCTTTGGAAGTATACAGGATTCAAGGAGATTAAGGCGCCGAAGGCAAAGAATAAGAAATCCAGCAAGCTTAAAAAGTCTAAGTAACGCTGTTTCTTTATGGCTCTAGTAACTTTGTGCAAAGAGAGCGAAGTTCCAGAAGGAAGAGGAAAATCTGTCTTAGTTGATGGAGTAGATGTGGCGCTTTTCAAAGTAAATGGGAACATTTTTGCACTTGAAAATTCTTGCCCGCATAGAGGAGGCCTTCTTGCAGAAGGGGAAATAACAAACGGTTGTTGCATTACTTGCCCTTTGCACAATTGGGAATTCGATTTGAAGAATGGTAAATGTACAACTATGGACGTATCAGCTAAAACATTTCCTATTAAGGTAGAGAACGGGGAAGTTAAAGTAGAATTCTGATCCACGAAAGTCTTTAAATACCTAGCCTATATTATAAGCCTGCGCAGTTCTCGGTTCAATAGCTGCCCAGAAATTTGTTAAGCAGGTAGTTTTATGGTCACAGTAATGATCGCCGAAAAGCCCGACGCCGCATTTAACATTGCAAAGGCTTTGGCTGAAAAATCTTTGAAGAAGAAAACAAGTTCAACTGGTGTTGACTACTACGAGTTTGAGCGCGGCGGAGAAAAACATATTGCAGTTGCAGCTGTAGGCCACCTTTTCAACCTGAAGCAGAAGGAAGGAAAGGGTTGGAGCTATCCGATTTTTGATGTTGACTGGGCGCCGTCGTTTTCTATTAGGAAAAAATCAGAATTTTCTGAAAAATATTTCAAAACTTTGGAAGAAGTTGCAAAAGGCGGGGGAAAATATATTGTTTGCTGCGACTGGGATACAGAAGGTTCTGTAATTGGGTGGAACATTTTGAAATTTATTTGCGGACAGAAAGATGCGGAGCGAATGAAATTCTCAACTTTAACCAAACAGGATTTGATAAAATCCTACCAAGAACGCTTCAAGCATATGGACTGGGAAAATATTGAGGCTGGAGAAACCAGACACATACTAGATTTTCTCTACGGCGTTAATGCAAGCCGTGCTTTGACTTTATCAATTAAGAAAGCTTCGCCGCGTTTTGCTTTGTTATCTGCTGGGCGTGTTCAAGGACCAGTGCTTTCATTTTTGGCTGAAAGAGAAAAAGAGATACAGGCATTCAAGCCTGTTCCATTCTGGCAGATATTGGCTCAGGTAAAAATAGTTGGTCAAGATGCAGTTGCAGAGCATGAGACTGATAAGTTTTGGAAGAAGGATGAAGCTGAGAAGGCTTTCAAAGGCTCCAATGTTAAGAATGCTGTTGTAGAAAGTGTTGAGAAGAAAGAACACAAACAATCTCCACCGGTTCCATTTAACATTACTTCTTTGCAAACTGAGGCTTACAGGCTTTTTGGATATTCACCTCAACAAACTTCAAGCATCGCACAGGACTTGTATACAAAAGCTTTCATCAGCTATCCAAGAACATCTTCAGAAAAACTTCCACCACAGATTGGTTACAGAGAAATACTGGAAGCGCTGAGCAAGGTAAAGAAGTACCAGAAGCTTGCTGGAAAATTACTTGCGCTGAAAGAGTTGAAGCCGACAGAAGGAAAGAGAGATGATCCTGCCCACGAAGCAATCCACCCAACAGTTGAACCGCCTTATGACATTGCAAAGTTGAGAACATATCAGAGAAACATTTATGACCTAGTTGTTCGCAGATACCTTGCACTTTTCGGGGAACCTGCTCTGCGAGAGACAATGAATATTGAGCTCAAGCTGGGCAGCGAAAAGTTCTTTGTGACTGGACGCAGGACATTGAAAGCTGGTTGGATAGAATTCTACGGTCCTCTTGCAAAATTTGAGGAAATTTCTTTGCCGGAAATGAACAGAGGCGACAAGGTCAATGTAAAGAAAGTTGAGATGTTTGACAAGGAGACCCAACCGCCGGCACGCTATTCACAAGCTGCTGTTGTAAAAGAAATGGAAAAGCGCAATTTGGGCACACGTGCAACACGTGCTGGTATATTACAAACACTTTACGATCGTTATTACATTTCTGATAGATCTGTCAGAGTTACAGACCTGGGAATGAAGATTGTCGAGGTTTTGAAAAAATACGTTCCAGATTTTATCGACGAAGGACTTACTAGAGAGTTTGAAAAAGATTTGGAAAGAGTCCTTCAAAAGAAAGCCACGCGTGAAAAAATTATTAACGAGGCGAAGAAAGCTTTGACGAAAATCTGCAAGGAGTTCAAAGCCAATGAAGATAAGATTGGAAAGGACTTGGGCAAAGCTGTTGTTAAATCCGACGAAGACAGAAACACAATTGGCAAATGCATTAAATGTGGCGGAGATCTGAAATTACTGTTTAGTATTTTTACTAAGAAGCATTTTGTTGGATGTAATTCTTACAACAGATGTGCAAAATGTCACTTTACTAAGAAAGCTTGCAAGTGTAAGTGTTCGATATGTAGTGGGGAGAAAGGAAAATGCAAAGATCAATGGAAAGAAAAGGTCTGGTACCCAACCTGCCAGACCGGCTATCCATTGCCACACATGGCTACGATCCAAAGGTTGGACAAAGTTTGTCCTAAATGCAATACTCCAATGATTCGCGTAATTAGGAAAGGCAAGAGGCCTTTCAATATGTGTTTGGCAACTGATTGCGAAACCAAAGCAGACTGGGGCAAAGAAAAGGGCAAAAAGGCAAAAGGAAATAGGCCTTCGGTAAACACAAAGAAAGCTCCATCTAAAGTAAAAGAAATTGTTAAGAAGAGAACTGCGGAAGAAAAGGCGTCTAAAATATCTTAAACTTAACTTCTTTCAAGCCTTCGTTAACAATCTGGAATTCTATTTGCTTGTCTTCTTCCTGTGAGCGGGCTCTCGATATTCTTGCAATTCTACAGGCTGTTCTACCAGCATGCGAAAGTTCAACAATGTTTTTGCTCCACCACTTTACAATGTTGCGGCCAGACATTTCCAACTTTCCTGTTTCAATGTCGGCATAAACCTGGTTGGTAAGCAAAACAGGAATGTTGTGCTCACGCGCGTATTTTGATAGCAAAGACAATTGCGTGGCAAGTTCTTTGTTCACGTCTTGAAAATTCTTGCTGTCAATTGTTACGCGCCACAATGCAACAATGCTGTCCGCTACAACCAATCCAACGTTTTCTTTTTCAAGAATTTTTCCAACTTTCCTTATGGCATCGGATTGTTCCTGCCATGTCTTGGGCTCAAGCAAAACAATTTTATCCGTGTATTTGCGTGCTTGGCTTTTAGAAATCTGCTCTATTCTCTCAGAGGAAAACCCGCCTTCCGTATCAATGTAGACAACCCTTTTCCCCATATTTACTACGGATACGACAGCGCACATTGCTATGTTGCTTTTTCCGGAAGCAGCAGGTCCGTAGAAATTTGTTATGCATCCTGTTTCAATGCCGCCGTTAAGCAGCTTGTCTATAGGTTGCGAGATTGCAAAACGCATGGTTATGTTGTATAAGCGAAAGCTTTAAATAATAGTTAGTATGTATCATATGTAAACTTTACATGATGTAAACGCTAAATGTGAATTGTATGCAAGTGAAGTTGACTGATGTCAATACACTTGCAAAATAAAACTTGGTGAGTATTTTGCAAGTTAGAATAAAAAGAACTGGAAACCAAACAGCCGTTTTAATTAGTTTTGACACAGACTCTGAAAAGTTTGACAGCGTTTATGAGAGGAATAAGTTTTTCTCTGAACTTCATGGCAGAAAGCAAATCGTCATAAAAGATGGACGCAGATATGAGTATAGAAGAGACGGGATGCTTGATGAGGTTCCACATTTGAAAATTGCAAATTCTGTTTTTGTAATTATGCAACAGCACCTGAAGATGATGGAGCAATTTTTCGACGGATGGGAAGACAAAGTTATGGTGAAAAGTTTTCCAGTGGTCCTAGATAGAAGTGAGTTGAGGGAATTAGAGGATCAGAAGAAGGAAATGGAAAAGGATGTAGAGGTTGAATAAATATGTATGTTTACTTTGTAAACCTAATGACCTATAGGTCGCAAAACAAACCGACGTTGCGAAGCAACGTCAAGCAGTTTTCGACGGTGATTTGATTATGCCAATCTTTAGTGCGATGCCAAAGGAAATAAAGGAAGTTAAGATGAAAGTCGGGGAACTTACAGGAAGGGAAGACTTTGGTCGCGGGTTGGCAAGAATCGATTCTAATACAATGAAAACACTTGGTGCGAAGGAAGGAGATGTCATAGAGATTGAAGGCAAGAGAAAAAGTTCTGCTATTGCAATCCGTTCCTATCCTGCTGATGTTGGCTTGAATGTAATAAGGATTGACGGTTTGGTCAGAAAGAACTGCGGAACAAGCATAGGCGAATCTGTTACAATAAGAAAGGCGGATGTAAAGGAAGCGAAGAAAATTGTTCTTGCTCCGGCAGAGAAAGGTTTGATTTTACATTTCTCGCCAAACTTGCTTAAGCAAAACATTTACATGAGACCTATGGTTAAAGGCGACATTATAATTGCAAATCCAGTTTTCAGGACAAGGGGACGCGGTTCAGGCGATATGTTTGAGCAAATGTTTGGAATTTCCATGGAAGAAGTTTTCTTACCGATGGGAACCGAGACAAGATTAGCTGTTGTTAAGACTTCACCAGAGTCGGTTGTTCAGATTACCGACATGACTGAAGTCGAGCTTCTACCAGAAGCTGTTGACATGGAAGAATCTAAGGCACCGTCAGTTACATATGAAGACATAGGCGGTTTGACGCAGATTGTTCCTAAAGTTAGAGAAATGATTGAACTCCCATTGAGACATCCAGAAATCTTTGAGCGTTTAGGAGTAGAACCACCGAAAGGAGTTTTGCTTTACGGGCCTCCAGGTACAGGAAAGACTTTGCTGGCTAAAGCAGTTGCTAATGAATCGGGCGCGCACTTTATTTCAATTGCAGGCCCAGAGATTGTTAGCAAATGGTATGGCGGTTCAGAAGAAAACTTAAGAAAAATTTTCGAAGAGGCAGAGAAGAACGCACCAACAATCATTTTCTTTGATGAAGTTGATGCCATCGCACCAAAGCGTGAGGAGGTAACTGGTGAAGTTGAGCGTAGAATGGTTTCTCAACTTTTGAGTCTAATGGACGGGTTAAAGTCCAGAGGTAAGGTTATTGTTATTGCAGCAACAAATAGACCAAATGCAATCGATCCGGCTTTACGTAGAGGTGGAAGGTTTGACAGGGAACTAGAAGTTCCAGTTCCTGATAAAGCTGGAAGAAAAGAAATATTCCAGATTCACACAAGAGGTATGCCTTTGGAAACCGATGTAAATCTTGATAGATTATCTGAAGTAACTTATGGTTACGTAGGTGCAGACTTGTCAGGACTGTGCAAGGAGGCTGCCATGTCGGCTTTGCGTAGAGTGTTACCAGAAATTTCTGCTTTGAAAGAAGGTGAACCGATACCTAAGGAGGTAATAGAAAAACTGCAGATAACTAAAGACGATTTTGATTACGCGTTGAAAATGGTGCAGCCATCTGCGATGAGAGAAGTTTTAGTTGAAATACCAAAAGTAAAATGGGAAGATGTTGGAGGCCTTGAAGATGTTAAGGGTGCTTTGAAGGAAGCTGTTGACTGGCCATTGAAGAATCCTGAATCATTCACTAGAATGGGAATAAAACCAGCGCGTGGCATATTGCTATACGGTCCGCCTGGATGTGGAAAGACTTATATTGTCAAGGCTTTGGCAAACGAAGCTGGTGCAAACTTTATTTCAATAAAGGCTGGTGAACTTTACTCAAAATGGGTCGGTGAGAGCGAACAAAGAATAAGAGAAGTTCTCAGGCGCGCAAAACAAGTAGCACCAACAATAGTGTTCTTTGATGAGATAGATGCCCTTGCTCCGCGCAGAGGAATGGATGCAGGTAGCAGAGTTTCAGAACAAGTGGTTTCACAATTGCTTACAGAAATGTCTGGCATTGAAGACATGGAAGGAGTTGTTGTGATTGCAGCAACAAACAGGCCTGATATGATTGATCCTGCTCTGTTGAGACCGGGAAGATTTGATAGAATGGTTTACGTTCCAGCTCCAGATGAAAAGACAAGATTTGAAATTTTGAAGACGCACACAAAAGAAATGCCTATTAAAGGCCTAGACATGGAAGCACTTGCAGAAAAGACAGAAGGCTACAGCGGAGCTGACATAGAAGCAGTTTGCAGGGAAGCTGGGTTAAATGCATTACGTTCCGATATGAACGCAAGCGAAATAACTAAAAAAGATTTCAATGATGCATTGAACAAAATAAAACCAAGCATAACACAGGACATGTTTGCTAAATACCAAAAGGCTGTTGAAGACGTAAAGAAAGCAAAAGTTGATGAGGCAGAAAAAAGTAGATACATAGGATAATTGTAGGTGATAATATGAATGAAGAAGATAAAAAAGTACGTGTGAATTTGAACATAGACCACGGACAACAGGCATTTTTTGCGGACCGCGTTACGGTTTCGCACTTTCCAAACAAGTTTGTGATAGACTTTACGCAGGCATTGCCACGTTTTGACGTTGTAGGCGACCAACCGCAGCAAACTTTGGTCGTGAAGCATAATCCAATTGTAATGGATCCGAATGTTGTGAAAGAGTTCGTGCGTGTGCTTACAGAAAATATGGACAAGTATGAGAAGAATGTTGCGAAGGTTAGTATGCCAAAACAATCCAAGCAAAAAAAATCTTCAAAACCTTCGATGCAAAAATCAACAACGGATGCATCAAGCAGGTATATTGGTTAGTTTTGCTGCATTGCGAAGCAATGCAGTTATTTGATTGCTGAACTGCTTCGCAGTTCAGTCGTAAATATTATCCTTGCTTCCTTGCCAGCTCAACATCTTCTCTCTTAACAGTCTTACGACCAGCGTGTTGAGCGAAGCGTACAGCATCTTTTGCCAAACCATTGGCCATGTCGTGAAGAACATCTGCAAATGCACGTGCAGCATCATCACTAACTCTTTCTGCTCCGGCATTCTTTAAAATTTCTGCCATTGGTGCGGCAGGTATGATGGAACGTTTTCTTGGCATTTTAATCACATGTTTTGCTTGGTTACGAACCAAGTCATATAAATTGGGTTAGAATTTTCCTATTTATATACGTTTTGTAAAATGTTTTTATGCCCAAGCTTAAGCGCGAAATAGGACTATTCGAAGTTACGATGTATGGAATTGGCGTAATTCTTGGTGCCGGTATTTACGTTTTACTTGGCAAAGCTGCCGGAGTAGCAGGAAATTCTGTTTGGATATCATTTGTCATCTCAGCAATAATAGCACTGTTTTCAGGATTAAGCTACGCAGAACTTTCTTCGATGTTTCCTAAATCTGCCGCAGAATACATTTACACCAAGAAGGCTTTTGGCAACAGGACATTTTCATTTCTTATAGGATGGATATCAATTTTTGCTATGGTTGTAGCCGGTGCGGCCGTTGCACTTGGCTTTGCAGGCTATGCATCTGTAATTTTTGGTGTGCCAATTGTAGCTGCTGCTATCGGATTAATAATTTTGACTTCATTGGTTAATTTTTGGGGCATGAAGGAATCCGCAACATTAAATATTATTTTTACGGCAATAGAAATGTTCGGTTTGTTATTAGTTATCTTCTTCGCGTTTCCGCATCTTGGAACTGTAAATCTTCTAGAAATGCCAACCGGCTGGGCCGGAATTTTCACTGCAGCTACTTTAATTTTCTTTGCTTATCTTGGCTTTGAAGACCTTGTAAATATTTCTGAAGAAACAAAAAAACCTAGGAAGAATATTCCTTTAGGTTTGTTGATTTCAATTGTAGTAACTTCAATAATGTATATTTTGGTTTCTATGTCTGCTGTGACTTTGATGGACTGGCAGGCACTTGGAGCAAGCAAGGCACCACTTGCTGATACACTTTCCACAGTTGCTCCATGGGCAAGTAGATTGCTATTGTACATCGCACTATTTGCAACTGGTGGCACCGTTTTGTTTTTACTCATTGCTGCATCAAGAAAACTTTATGGCATGGCTGAGGAACACGAGTTTAGCAAGAAGCTTTGCCTTTTGCATCCAAAAACTAAAACGCCTTGGGTTGCTATTGGCGTTACAGCACTTGCTGCAATAGGCTTTGCAACTTTAGGCGACATAAAAGTTGTTGCAGAATTAACAGACTTTGCTGCCTTTACACTTTTCGCATCTGTAAACTTATCTGTAATAGTTTTGAGGCTTACTCAACCTAAACTATCAAGGCCATTCTCGGTGCCATTTTCAATAGGCAAGATACCAATTGTACCGGTTCTCGGATTAGCTTCGTGTGTTTACCTATTAACATTCTTTACGACTAGTATTTACACTGGCATTGGTATCGTTTTTGCTGTTGGACTTGTAGTATTTTGGCTTTCCAGTAGGATTAAAATCTAGAGTTAAAGTTTTGTAGTTACTACAGGCCTATCAGCAACAATTAACGTATGTTCAGTCTGTGCAACCATTCCACCAGAAGTTTCTTTCAAAGTGTTGTAGTGGTAAAGTGCGCCGCTTTGCATTAGTTGTCGCAATGCATTTTCCACGTTAGCACCAAACTTTTGTTGGACCCAGCGCTTTGCGAAAGGAAGTTTTGACCAGTCGGTTTTAGATGCTTGTAATATTTTTCTCGCTAACTCGTCACGTTGTGGAAAATCTGCTATCCAACGAAAAATTGTTGGGGGTGGGCTGTCCTTTACCCAACCTTTGCCATTTGTTGAGAAGGGTTCAATTGCAAAGACTTCACCTTCGCTAAGAACTTTAGGAGCTGACATTTTTACTGCAGGAACATTTATTCCGGCATGCAAGTTAAACTGCTCAATGCTATGTCCGGTTAGATTTCCAATTGATTTTAGACCAAAACTTTTTGCTACCTCTTCCATTGCGGAGCTTGCTTCTTCGATAGCCGTTCCAGGCCTAAACATTTTTATTGCCGTTTCTAACATTTTTTCAGAACATTTTATTATGTCGTCTTTGCCTGCAATCCTTACTGTAACTGCAGTATCAGCTATGTAGCCGTCAACATGCGCTCCTATATCAAGCTTAACGTAGTCCTTTTCACGAATGACTCGCGGATCATTCAAAACAGGGGCGCAGTGAGCTGCAATGTCATTAATGCTTATACACGTTTGGAAAGCTGGCTTTGCCCCCAAGTCAAAAATCTTCTTTTCAATTTTGTCAGCAAGTTCAACTGCTAGCGTGCCCTCTTTTACTAACTTTGCTCCATAGTCACGCGCCTTCGCTGCAATTTCTCCTGCCCTTTTTATTTTCTGCAAGGCTTCCCTGTCTTCGAATATGTTTAGCATTTTATCAACTTAAGCAAATTATTTGTGTGTACGATAGATACTGCTATATTTTAATAGGTTCGCTATCGCATTATTAAAATGCCAAAACTCATCGTAAGTCTTGACAAGAAGAAATGTACCGGTATTGGTTATTGTCAATCTGTACAGCCAATTCTATGGTCCGTCACTGATAGAAAAGCCAAGCTTTTGAAAGGTAGTTTGAAAAAAGAAGACACCTATGAAGTGGATGCTGACGAATCTACTATGAAGGCAATACAAGAATCTGCGCTCGTATGTCCGAATTATGCAATAGAAGTTCTCGACGACAAAGGTAATAGCATTCTCGGCATAAAAGGTGGAAAGTCGGTTAAGTTCAGAATAATTAAATCTCATTATGACAGCAGGAAAGAGTGGGTTATGGATCCAATGGGCTTCTTTACAATAAAGCCATTTCCAAAAGAAAATATAATAAGAGTAAGATTTTACAACAGCGAGTATCAATTGGCTGTCTTGATAGAAGGGGAAAATGCAGAAGACATATTCAATACTATTGTAAGGGAAAAGCTACTAACATCGTTAGCGCATGCGGCTTACCTAGGAAGCGAGCTTCAGAAAGCAGAAATAGCCCTTAAGTTAGGCGTCGAATACATACAAGACGATCCATTAGATTTAAATAAAAAGCCGATAGAAAAGCAATAAGTGATGTTTTATGAAAGTATTATTGATATTCCCTCCACAAAACTTGGATCAAAGATATTCTCGTGACTTCGGGAATGTTGGAGGCTTTCTCCCACCGTTAGGCTTATGCTACATGGCAGCTGTCCTAGAAAAAGCCGGACACGAAGTTCGCATTATGGACTGTCCGGTCAATAATTTTGGTGCAGAAGACATAATGAAAGAAGTTACAAACTTCAATCCAGAATTCGTAGGTATTGCTGCTATAACAACTCCATTTCCCGGAACGCAGTTGTGGGATAACTACGAAAAATACGGCACGCTTGATAAGAATTTCAGTGAATATCATGGATGGTCTCCTGTTTTCGTTCCTTTCGGCTACAAGAACCGAGAAGAATTAATGGCGATGAATAAGGAAGCTTTCAGGAGATTCTACTTCAGACCTCAGTATGTTCTAAATAGAATAACAAAAATAAAATCTTTTTCTGAATTGAAAAGGAACTTAGCTGGCATAAAAGTTGTCACAGGAATGGTCAACGGTTAACTGCTTCTAGAGAAGCCAAATTTATTTATACGTAAAATATAGCACTTATCTTATGTATGCCGATGCAGGCCATTCCATTGCTAATGGCAAGAAGTTGCCTAAGACTGATCCGATCTTCGAACTTATCGGATCTCTCGATGAACTAAACTCTTTTGTTGGATTGGTTAGGGTTAACATAAGAAACGAAGAAGTTGATAACTTACTAAAAAATATTCAAGATAAAATATTTACAGCAGGAGCCGACATAGGATACAATAAAGATGTAAAAATAAATTCTTCCGATGTAAAGTTTCTTGCTGATGCAATAGATCATTATTCCAAACAAATAGAAGAAATACATTATTTCGTTTACCCGATAGGTGCACAGTCATCAGCACTTTTACATGTATGCAGATCAATTTGCAGGCGTGCGGAGCGTAACGCATTCGCATTTTCAAATCAAGATGTAATAAATCCAGAGATTTTGCAGTACCTTAACAAATTGTCCTCATTGCTTTTTGTTCTTGCACGTTTAGCAAACAAAGAAGAAGGCATTAAGGATGAAAAGTGGGGGCGCTAACTGCTCCAATACTTTTTGTTTTTGATGAATTGACGCTCTGCGTCTAACATATCTTTGTAGAATTCGTCATCGTTTCGGTGCATTCTTGCTAAGATTCTGGAGCATGTTTGAGGTCCAATGCCGCGGCCTGCTAGTGTTAGACAACCCCTTTGACCGTAAACAATAATCATATCCGCGCTACGCTTGATTTGCTCAAGTCTTTTCATCTCGTCTTTTGTCAAGTCTCCACCTTTCAGTCTTTTTTGCACAATACTCTTTGCTTCGGTCATGTATGGTGAAATTGCTGCAATCAACTTGCTCGTACATTTTGGGCAACGGGGTTCTGTATCGATGTCAGCTACCGGTAGAACAATGTCGTATTTTGCACAGTTCACACAAACCAGTCTGAGCTTTGTAGCTAACAATCTTTGTTTGTAAAGTTTAAGGATCTCGCCTTCAGGCCTATCGGGTTTTGCAATGTCGTGGAGCTCGTATTTCAATCCCAATTCTCCTAAAGGAGAAAGCTTCTCGGATTCCAGTAGTTTGATTTCTCCCTTCTTGATTTTCTTGAAAATTTCTTCTGCTTTCCTTACGTCAAGTTTCTGCTGGAATACTTCATTTAGGGTCTCATCGGCGAGAGGAGAATCACTGTAAGTCTTGATTATCCTATCCATGCTTATGTTCTCAAAGGTTGCATCCCTCCTTATTGCACCAAAACGCTTTGCTATCTGAATAAATCTGTGTTTGAAAAGAGAAGAGTTTGGCAGGGCGGCTGCAAGAACCGGTTCGATGTCCTCAGGCCTGTACTTATTAAATATTTTCTTGATGTCAGATATTTGAACAGAGTTAAAAACAATTCTGTAAGGATCGGACTTTGTTGCTATTATGCGACCTTGTTCTGCGGAAAGCAAAGCAGAAATGAAGCGAGCCAATGTTTCATTTACAAGAGAGCCGAAACAGGCATGTAGTACCGTATACTCTCCATAGTTTTCAAATACTACTGAGTTGTTATCAGGTACAATAAACTTTGCCTGCTTCTTGATCAAATCTATCATGCATTTTGCTGCTCCAGTAGAAACAGGATATTTTCCTTTAATCTTTTCAATAAGGTTTTTATTGTCTACGCCATCTGCAATTTCTTTTCTTAACCTTCCGACCTCCTGTGCGACTTCAAATGGAACCGGAATCAACTCACCTTCCCACGCCGGAACGGCAGATTCCAATCCGCTTGTAGCCTCTACGTAAACTTTGTCTTTTTCTACAGAAACAACTCTCCACGGTCTGCCTTTTACAATAAAAGATGAACCAGCTTGGTTATGTTCCGCTACAAATGTTTCGTCTAAAGATCCAACTGCAGAATTTGTAGTCATGTCAATAATTCTGTACGTTCTATTGTCAGGTATTGTTGACATAGAATTGAAGTAGTATTCTAATCCTCGACGTTTTCTTGCGATTCCCTTATCGGTCCAGATAAGATGAATGGACTCCATGAATTTTAACATCTTGTCAAAATATTCTTTCGTTAAATTCTTGTAAGGGTAAGCACGTTTTACTATCCTGAAAACATCATCCGGTTGTATCTGGTAATTGCTCATTGACAAACCAATAATTTGGTGCGACAAAACATCCAGAGACATTATTGGGAGCCTAGGATTTTCAAGCTCCTTGGCTAAAGATTTTCTTGCAATAACAGACGATTCAAAGATGTCGTCACCATCGCCTGCAATAATTATTCCTTTTGTAATCTTGCTTAAGCTGTGACCTGAGCGTCCAAGTCTTTGTAAGAATTGTGTAACCTCTCTAGGCGACATGTACTGTATTACTAAATCTATTACTCCAATGTCTATTCCTAATTGCAAAGAAGATGTTGCGATTATTGCCTTAAGCTTTTGTTCTTTGAACTCCTGTTCAGTTTTAATTCTAACGTCTTTTGATAGAGAAGAGTGATGAATGTCATGCTTTAGATTTTTATCAAGGTCTCTTAACCTGCTGGAAAGAATTTCAGAGGCCTCTCGGGTATTTGTAAACATTAGAGTTGCTTTATGGCTGTTCATCAGCTCACTAATTGTTCTAAGCCTTGCTGCTACCGTATCCCCAATGAAAAGCTTCTCTGCTAGAACCTTGTCGTCTTTTGTAGGTTCTGGATATTCGACTTTAAGGTCTACTGACTTTTCAGCAGTTGCTGATAGGATTTCGTATGGGTGTTCTGCAAAAATAAATTTTGCTACATCTTCCGGAGCGCCCACAGTTGCTGAAAGAGCAACGATTTGGAAATTTGGAGAAATCTCCCTTAGCCTTTCTAATGCAAGTGTTAGCTGAACGCCTCTTTTACTGTCTACCAATTCGTGCACTTCATCGATAATCAGATACTTTAGATTTTGCAGGAGAGCACGCATTTTTCCTCCTACCAACATTGCTTGCATCTGTTCTGGCGTTGTGATTAACATGTCGTTTGGGAACTCTGTTTGAAGTTTTCTTTCGTGCGCTGTTGTGTCGCCATGCCTTACAGCAACAGAAAATTCAAGCTCTTTAGACCACCATAGGATTCTATCCAGTAAGTCTCTGTTTAAACTTTTCAACGGTGTTATGTAAAGAATCGAAGTTGGCTGTGGCTTTTCTTGTAGCCAGCGACTGAAAATTGGCATCAAAACAGCTTCCGTCTTGCCGGTACCTGTAGGTGCCATGAGCAAAACATTTTTGCCTTTAATGATCGGAGGTATTGCCAGATTTTGTGGAGCTGTAGAAGTGTTGAAACGCTTACCAACAGTCTTTTGCATTTGCTCTGATAATGTATTGAACGTCATTTCTCCCACTAAATAAAACATTGTTATATAATTTGGGGATAGATTTTTACTCCCAGAGGTTTACTATAAATCAACTTTTAAAAAGACACATGTAACTTTAGTATATGAATGCTGGACAAATTGGAGGGAAGAAGAGAATTTTCTTAGAGATCTTCAAGAAAGCCGAGAAAAGGTACGGTAAGGTTTCAAAGCGCCTTGCTTCGGAAGCTTGGGGAGAACCCTGGCAGACTTTGATCACGACAATAATGTCTGCGCAAAGCAGAGATGAAACAACAATACCGATTGCAGAAAGACTTTTTGCGCACTACGGAACTTTGGAAAAGTTATCGCATGCAAAATATGCGGATGTTCTTGAAATTTTCAAAAGCCTTAATTACAACAGGACAAAAGCCAAGAATGTTATAGGAGCTGCGAAATTTATTCGCAATGAATTCAAAGGAAAAGTACCTGAGGATATTGAAGAGTTGGTAAAAATTCCTGGTGTCGGTCGCAAGACGGCGAATATTGTTAAGGTAGAAGTGCATAAACATCAAGCAATACCAGTGGATACGCATGTGCACAGGCTTTCAAATGTTTTAGGTTTGGTTAAAACAAAAACTCCTGAGCAAACAGAGCAAGAACTAATGAAAATTGTGCCCAAGAAATATTGGGGCAGAGTAAACAGGATTTTTGTTCTTTGGGGCAAAGATGTTCCAGGTCGGGACAAGAAAAGATTTTTGAAGGCCTTGGATGCTAAAATCTGATGCCAAAATTCGCAAGCACGCTGGAAAATAATTTTATTATTCCGTTGATCAGTGAAGAAATGAAATTGCTTGCGCCTGCAATTATTGCACCGCCAATATTTGATCCGCCAGTTTTGTTTCCACCCAAACCAAGGAAAAATCCTGTTAGACCAGATGGTTCTGGATTTTTTACGGTTTCATTGCTCACTATTTCAACAGAAACTTTTGTTCCAGTTTCCGATAAACTTTTTAACGTGATAGTTTCTGTTCCATCATAGTTTTTTGTACCGTCTTTAACCCTAACTTTTAGAGTATACTCACCTTGCGCTTCCTGTTTTATGGTATTTGTTAATTTTATCGTGGTTTTGCTGTTTGGTTTTAGCGTAACGGTTTGTTTGTTGGCGGTTGCTCCGCCAGTATTTGCATATTCTGTGCTGCCTTCGCTCCTGTAAATATAGGAATAAATTTCAACTTCTTTTGTAGATTCAAAGCTATTGAAAATAAGTGCTTCGATTTCGAAATTATTTCTAATATACAAATATTTTGTGATATCGACTGAAATTGATGTGGAAATCGTGGAGGAGCTACTTCCGCCAGAAGTTGAGCTGCTTGATGAAGAGCTTGAAGGTGGCGGACAGTTTTGGTTGGGCGTTACAGTGAATGTGAAATCTATCCGTTCCAATTCTTCCCAGTCGTTGCTCGTTGCGTTGGTAAGATTGTAAACTCGCACCCTTCCGGTATATCCTCCTGTCGGATCGGCAGAGTTGCAGTTGGCTTCCATATTGAAAGTAATGTTGGTTTTAATGTTGTCGCTTGCATTAACATAGGAAAACTCTTTTGCAGTATCCGAATTTTGGAAAGTTTGACTGATTTTGCTTCCTGTGCTATCGATAGCAATAAATTTAGGATCGAACGTGTAAGCAACAATCCTGATTTTAGAAAAATTGTAACTGCCAGCGCTGAAATTTATGTTTACAAAAGATTGTGCGCCGAAGGCGAGTGATGTCGGGAACGAATTAATCGTAACGTTATATTCAACTTGCGAACTTGGAACACCATTCTGGCTTCCTGGTGTGCCGCCATTCAATGAGGATTGCTTCAGCGAGCCATCTGACTGGCGCCCAAGAGAATAATTTTGCGATGCAATGTCATTGTAAGTTACACTATCATAAACCGTTCTATCGCTTCTGTTCAAAGTTATAGTTTCTCCAGAATTGCTTAGGCCGTTTGTGCACATCTCGCTCCCGTTGATGTGGAACAACCATGCAGAGGCATTTACAGTAAAATTGTTCAGAACGGTTGAGCCTGAACCGCCGTCTGCAATTATTGCATACGCTCCTGCAGGCAATGTTAGATTAGTTTCACCGTAGGTCAAGCCGTCAGATTTGTTGACATAACCTGGCAATATCCCCTTGTCGCATAAGAACCATCCGGTTAAATTGATTTCTGCACTTTCATTATTGTAAAGCTCTACCCATTCAGCGTAAGATTCGCTCGCAGCAGGATCGTACATTATTTCGTTTATCTGTATCGCACCTGTTAGTGCTGGCAGTGCCAGCAGAAAAGTGCAGAACAACCTGAAGCTCATGCAGAATTTTGCGCAGAGCGCGCATAAAAACATCCAGAGCTTTTGTTTAACGTTTCTTTATCTTCATTGCGTGCTTCGGCTTTATTTTCTTTTTAGAAATCTTTTTCTCTTCTTTCTTTTCTTCCATCTTTGGCTTTGCGCCTGTCATTATTCCGTATTCGCGCAAGGCTGCTAAAGCTCTAACGGCGCGCTCTGGTGTTGAGTAGACTGGAATTCCAAATCCTTCCAACCTTCTTGTTAGCTTTAGTGTATAATCGCTCTTGTTTGCGCAAACAACCATTGGCTTGCCGTAAATTTTTGCATCACGCAAAACATCTACTACACTTTCCTCAACGGATGGCGATTGCAATTGCACTATAACAACAATCGCGTTAATGTTTTTGTCCTTGGATGCAGCTTCAATTGCTTTCTGGAACCATTCGAAGTTTGCCGCCAATGTAAGGTCTAAAGGATTGGAAATTTTTATATTTTCTGGTAACATGTTTTTCAAGCTCTTGGTAGCCTCCTTTGAAATTTCAGGAACTTCGAAGCCTGCTTGCGTTGCTGCATCAACTGCTAAGACACCCATGCCACCACTGTCTGTTACAATGGCAACGTTCTTGCCTGCAGCAGGTGGTTGTGATGCCAAAGCCTTTGTAAAGTCAACCAACTCTTCAAGCGTTTTCGCTTCCAATATGCCTGCTTGCCTGAAAGCTGCTGAATATGCCTCTGCTGGACCTGGTGATATGCCAGTATGCATCGCTACAGCTTCAGAGCCCTTTTGAGTTTTTCCAGCCTTTAAAACAACTATTGGTTTTATTTTAGCCACCTTTGAGGCCGTTTTAATAAAATCAGGGACGTTTGCTGCATATTCAATGCATAGTGCAATCGCTCTTGTGCCTAAATCACGTCCAAAATAGTCTAGAAGGGAAGTTTCGTTAAGTCCTATGCCAGCTCCATATGCAATAAATTTGCTTATTCCAATGCCTTCTGAGCCCATTCTATCCATAATTGAGCTTCCTATTGTACCAGACTGTGTAATAAGTCCAATTTGACCTTCAGAAGGTCTTTTAAGCCTTTCTTTTGTGAAAAAGAGCGTATCTATTACCTTAGGCTGATAGACTCCTAAAGCCGATGGACCTAAAAGTAGTACATCTTTTCCTTTTAAGAGCTTTTTAAGCTCTTCTTGTCTTTCTTTGTTCTCAGATCCTTCAAAACCAGTACTTAATAGTGAAATAGCCTTTATTTTCTTCTTAATACAATTTTCAAGTATTTCTAGAGCTAATTCTGCCTTCACAGCAATGATAGCTGTATCAACTTGGTCTGGAATGCTTTCTATAGAAGAAAACGTTTGAATATTGGCGATTTCAGTTGCTAAAGGATTAATAGGGTATATTTGTCCCTTAAAAGTACCTTTTAGGTTTTCTAGTATATTGTATCCTATCTTTCCTGGCGTCCTGCTCGCACCTATTACAGCTATGTTGCGAGGGTTAAAGAACAAATCAATATTAGACATCGTCGGTATAATGTAGCAACAAGTATTTAATGTTGACGGTTTTTGGTTGGTGTGGCTTACACTTTGTAAACCATATCGCCGTCTCTGCATTCCTTATCGGTTTTTAATGCAACTTCCTGACCTTTCTTGCCCGTGCTTACAGCTTTGTGCTCCATCTGCATGCTGGCAACAGTCTGTTCAAATGGTTCAGTCTTGCCGCCGATTTCAATTTTATCGCCCGCTTTTAGCGCAGCATCAAGTTTTACAACCGCAACGCTTACATTTGGGAAGAAATGAATTATCTTGCCGATCAACGTCTTTTCCATGAGTTCATTAGGCTTCTAGAGAATAAAAAGGTTTCGTGATGGCGAACGTTTAAATGTTTAACAGGAACATATAAATCATTAAAATATAACTGAGTTGTAAAAAAAGAAGTTTAACTTCGTTAAACATATTTTCGCATTTAGAAATTGGTGAGCAAAAATGAAGTTGACCTTTATGAAATTGAATCATCAACACACTTTTGCATTTAGAAATTGGTGAGCAAAAATGACCAAGAATAAAGTTTTGTTGTTTGCGCCTAAGCCTTTGGATAATGATGTAAAGTATCCGCCGTATCCTGTGCTTTCCCTTGCCGGGTTTCTGCTGCAAGAAGGTTATGAAGTTAAAATTGTCCATGCTTCTGTTGATCCAGAATATGCAGACAAAGTTGCATCATTTTTAGATGATAGTGTAGTTGCTGTTGGCATCACATCTATGACAGGAGAGCAGATTAAAGGCGGCATCGATGTTGCTAAAGCTGTGCGAATAAAAAATCCAAATGTTCCAATTATTTGGGGCGGTTATCATCCATCGCTTATGCCCAAAGAAACTTGCGCCAGCGAGTTCGTTGACATTGTAGTTAAAGGACAAGGTGAAGTAACTTTCAAAGAACTTTGTAATACTCTTCGCGATGGAAAGCCGCTTGATGGCGTTCTCGGTATCGTTTTCAAGAAAGATGGTACAATAAAAGAAAATGCAGACAGACCATTTCAAAATCTTAACAGTTTTCCAAAGTTACCGTGGCAACTTATTGATATTAGCAAGTATATCAACGAAAACATGGAAATGGGCAAGAAAACTATGGCTTACATAACAAGCCAAGGATGTCCTTTCCGATGTACATTTTGTGCAGAACCGCAAGTAACCAAAAGAAGGTGGAGCGGAATAGAAGCAAAAAGAGTTGTTGATGATTTAGAATTTCTTGTTAAAGATTATGGTGTAGATTCCTTTATTTTCTCGGACAGCAATTTCTTTACAGACAGAGAAAGAACCAGAACATTTTGTCAAGAAATTATTGATAGAGGATTAAATATAAAATGGGGCGAAGCCAACGGTCGCACAGAGAATTTGGTCCGATACGATGATGCATTATGGGAGCTTATGGTTAAGGCTGGACTTTACAGTATTCTTTGCGGAGCGGAATCAGGTTTACCAGAAGCATTAAAAATAATTGAGAAGGATGCAACTGTTGAAGACACCGTAAATTTTGCAGGAAAGGCTGCAAAATATGGCGTGCGTGTAACTTTCTCTTTTATGATAGGGCTGCCGGGAATGGATATCAACAAGGAAATGCTTAATACTACAGATCTTATCAGCAAAATAAACAAGATTCAAAGTGAAAGTAAATACGAATATCACAACAGATTTTTCATTTACTTCTACTGTCCGTATCCGGGAACAAAATTATGGGGAACAGCACTTACTTATGGTTTCGAATGTCCCACAGACTTGCAGGGTTGGGGAGACTGGACATTGGATACAAGACATTGCAAATGGATACCGGAAGGCTTGGACTTGAAAGCCTTGAGGTATATTGTAAAGTTTGCCGCCAATGCTTTCGAATTGCCACCAAGCACGGCGAAGAAAATAAAATCCAACCCGCTTCTTCACATCGGTTACAAAGTTGGCTACAAAATGCTGCACACAACAGCTGCTATTAGATTAAAATACAAATTCTTTGAATATCCGATAGAATTCGCTCCGATTAAAAGGTTTGCAGAGGCATCTTCATTGAGAACCGTGGAATAAAAATAGCTAATTTTAGTTTAGCTGAAATCCTTCTTCTGGATTAGGTCGTCTTTTCTTAGGAAATATATCCGGTTCCATGTCGGCATCGCAATTTGCGTAATTAAAAGAAAAGGTTTCTTCGAAAACTACATCGAAGTTCGGTTCGGGCATGAATTTAATGTGTCAAAAAGGAATATAAGCATATGTATTCTGTAGTTTTTACTTTCCTACGGTAATCGTAGCGTAGGAAAGTGTGTTAACGAAGTTAACTTCATTTTCCTGCAGTAACTATTTTGTCTCAAGCTTCTGGAAAACAAATGGAGGGGTCGGTAAATCCAATTTTACTGTCTTGCAAGCTTCTGCGAAGCCTAAGAACAGCGGGTTCGGGTATTTGTAGTTGCTTGTGAATTCTGGGTGAGCTTGTGTTGCAACAGAAAACGGATGGTCCTTCCAAGAAATCATTTCTATCAACATAGTTCCGTCTGCCGAGTAGTGTACACCGGGGAAAAGCATCCCCTTTTCCTGTAAAGCTCTATGAAAAGATGGATTTACTTCGTATCGATGCCTGTGTCGTTCTAATATTACAAAGTCTGCAGGAGCTATTTGCCCTAGGCGAAGTTTGTCATAATTCTGTAATTTTTGTTTTTCATATTCGTCAGGTCTTCCAATCTTTTCGTAAAGTGCGTGGACAAAAGAACTTTTGTCAATTATGCAAGCAAAGTCTCCAAGTCGTTGGGTTCCGATGAAGCCTTGTGTTTGTCTCAACTTTTCCTGCTCGGGCAACCTGCAAATGACATGAGCATTTCTATCTGGGCAATCCTTATCTTCGTCCATTTCTTCGCTGTGTGCATTTACTACGCCGCATGCATTTCTAGCAAATTCAACTACACCCATTTGCAATCCTAAGCATAATCCTAAGAATGGCACACCGTTTTCTCTCGCATATTTTATTGCGGTAATTTTACCTTCCAAGCCGCGTGACCCGTAGCCACCAGGAACAATTATTCCTGCCATCTTTTTCAAAACTGATTGATCCTTTTCAATTGTTACTGCATCGATTCTGTGTATTTCCGGTAAGAATCCTATTTCAATACAAGCTCTTGTCAAAGCCTCTTCGACAGAAATATAGGCATCCCTATGAATTCCTTTTCCTTCTGCGACATATTTGCCAATGTAGGCAATTGGAATTCTCTCAACGGTTGCGTTCAACTTTTGCAAGTAGGAATCGTAATTATTCCAATTAACTGTGCTAACGGGAATTTTCAATGCGTTAACAAGTTTTTGTCCTAGTAGTTGCTGTTCGAATACAACAGGCATTTCGTAAACAAATGCTAAGTCTGGGTCTGCAATAATGTTTTCTTTAGGAACGTTGCAGTATAAACTTAATTTCTCCTTTCTTTTTGTATCGAGCATCATTTCATGCGGAGCTCTTACTACTACAAAGTCTGCTGCAAGCCCAAACTCGTTCAATGCGCGCACAGCGTTTTGTGCGATTTTGGTTTTCGGTTCGCCAACGCTTTCATTGAAAACCAATGGAACTAAAACAACAATAACGGCTTCTTCCTTGTCCTTGTGAACCATACTTTCAATTGCTCGCAAGAAAATTATCGATTCGTCATCTCCTATTGTTCCGCCGACTTCTACAACTGCCACATCTGCGTCTTTTGCAGCTTCTCTTATGAAAATTTTATGTTCGTCTCTTATGTGAGGTATTACCTGTATGCTTTTACCCAAGAATTGCCCTTTCCTACCCTTCTCAATTGCAGAAAGGAAAACTTTTCCTGAAGTTATGTTTTGGATTTTTTGGCATGGTTGTGCAGTAAATCTTTCGTAATGACCAAAGTCTTGGTCAATTTCTCCACCATCTTCTGTTACAAACACTTCCCCATGTTCGTTCGGGTTCATGTCGCCTGCACCCAAATTAAAATAGGGATCAATTTTAATCGGTTTTACTTTTAGTCCATAATTTTGCAGAAGTTTTGTGATCGATGCTACCAGCACTCCTTTTCCGAGTCCTGAGTATCCTCCACCAAGAACAAATATGTATTTGGGCATATGCAATTATGCTAAGACATAAATAAATAGTTTTGTATTATGTCGAAAGAGGATTTCAAATTCCAATCAAAGACCTTAAGGCCTTGAAAAACATCAGTACGATAGTTATCCAAAACAACCAACTGGGTAATGTTAATGAGAAAAGAAGCGTTGTCCCTATTATAATGTCAACCAAATCCATCCAGATGAAAAAATAGCCAGCCAGCAAGGACGACAGCGCCGACCAAACGCCCTTTATCAGGATTATCGTACCAAGAATTATTGCAAGCCCACCTAAAAATTCTGGAAGAAGTAAAGTTAATGCACCTAGAATGTCAACAATTCCAAACAGCGCAAAAATGATGCTCATAGCATCACCTGTAATTTAACGGCGTTACTTCAAAATCCCAAGGCTCTGCACTTGGATATTCTTCAACAATTGCCACTTTAAATGGGATTTTGCTTGCCAGTCCTTCCGCATCTTTTACTGAAAGCTCTATTCGATTTTTATTGTCGTAGACGACAAAATTATTTTTACCTACTAATCTTTCCATTTCGCTGCTAATTTTCTTTAGGTCGTCACCAAAAATTATTCCTTTAAGCAGGAAGCCGTTGTCAGTTACTCCTTCAAAAGGTTTCTTCACATTTGTTGCACGATTAATCAAACGATTTCGCAGCTGGTAGTTAAGCTTCAGTGCAGCAGTGCAAAAATGAACAGTAAGGCTTTTGCCGCGTGCATACTTCAAGGCTTTCAGTGCAGCTTCGTAGCTGCCGTCTATCGCTGTAAGCGTTCCATCTTTCTGGAAGAAACCTTTCATTTCAATCCTGTCGTTATTGCGTTCGCTGAATTCCAGCTCATTGAGATTTAGCGTATCAACGTTGTTTGCATCAAGGAAGTCTATAAGTTCAAAAACTTTCTTTTCTTCTCCAGGTATGCATGGTATTTCCATTCCTACTTTCCAGGGGAATTTTCTTGCTATTGGAACTTTGTCTTTGTAAATATGAAAGCGAATTTCATCCAATCCGGCTTCGTAAAGCATTTTCATTTTTGCTTCATCCAGTTGCCATCCGCTTGTGTACATGTGAATGTGGAAATTTTTGCCAAAATTGCTTTTCAGAAGTTTGATGTAATGTATGACGCGATCCAAGAATGCAGCAGGCTCGCCTCCGGTTATTCCTGCTCCTGTTGCACCGCAGGCTTTAGCTTCTGCAATAACGTCTTCATCAGTTTTTACAGGTCTTTCGTTCGCGTAAATGTCGTCTTTCTGCCAGCGATTATGAGATATTGTGCAATACCAACAATCCAAAGGGCATACACCACTTACAAATAGAACCATCTTTCTTCCGGCTATACACGATCCGCATCCCTGAGATATTTTTCCTACTGCCAAGCTTTCTCCTGGGGTTTCCTGAATT
>CAYJQM010000002.1:0-25317 GCA_964372405.1 uncultured archaeon
GTTATTGTCAGAACAATTGTTGCTCTTTCTGCGCGTAGTTTTTCTTTGAATGATTATGCTTTCAGGCACTACAAGATTAACAACAATGTCAATCTTTGTAATCTTATCGAGTTCTTCAGCTTGTGGAATTGTTCTTGGATAGCCGTCAAAAACAAAGCCTTGCTGTGCGTCAGTTTGTTTCAACCTCTCTTTTACAATTTCAATTGTAATGTCATCTGGCACAAGATTGCCAGCCTTCATGAACCCTTCAACTTTCTTTCCAAGATCGCTTCCAGCTTTAAGAGCTGCCCTAAAAATATCTCCTGTTACAATATGCGGCACTCCAAGCTTTGGAGCTATTCTTGAGGAATAAGTTCCTTTGCCGGAACCTGGTGCACCCAACATGATTATTTTAATTTGTCTCATAATATCACTTCGTGAATTTTATCAACGATTGTTTCTTACTCCCCTATAAACTTTTTAAGCGCGGGTGGAAGGTCTTCCGAATGCTGCTGCATTATTTGATCGTATAGTTGCTGGAATATCATAACTGTAAGCAAAATACCGGTTCCAGTTCCAATTGCATTTGTCATGTCTGCAAATCCTGCTAAAAGCCCAACAAAAGCACCGCCCATTACTGTAACGGCTGGTATGTATCTGCTTAAGACGTCTTCAATTATTCTCGGGTCTCTTCTGAAGCCTGGTAGAGACAAAAAGCTTGATTTGAATTGTTCGGCAACAGATTTCGCATCCATTCCTGCTGTTCCAACCCAAAATATTGAAAACAGAATTGAGCCTAAAATCATTACACTTGTATAGGCTAAGGCGCGTAAAGCATCTTGTCCAGCAACGGCTGGCAAGCCAAGTACACCAAGAGCCAAAGTTCCTACAATTATACCAAGTACAAATCCTAGTACTATCAGTCGTAGAATAAATTTCTTAACAATTTTTGCAGCTATCAGTGCAAACGCTAGTGCGAATATGCCGCCTATGGTTGCAGTAACCATTAATGCAGGCGAGCTTGGAGCCTGGACATACAGAGCCAGTCCGCCTAATACAGCACCAGACCTATCATAAGTTCCAAAAAATGTTAGTCCACTGCTGGACAAACTTCTAAATAAAACTTGTAGGTTAGCTAAAACTGCAGCAACCAAAATAACCGGAATATTTGAAGTGTAAATAAATTTCAAAGGCCAGCGTCGGGAACCAAATTTTCCAAAAGGCATTGTTATTGCCATCGGAATTTCAATTCTCATTCCCTGCGCAAATAAGACTATTGTAAATACAGCTAAAGTTGAAATTAACGGAAATAGTATCACAAATGCCTGTAAAGGCTGGCCGCCGCCTACGTATGTAAGAACCGAGGGCAGCAAACCTATTGCAGGATTGTCTGCGGTTGGCAAAGCGCCATCTGCTGAAAGCGGATTAATCAAGCTGATAATAATTGTTTTAGCAACTCCTGCAACTATGAACAAAGATATTCCGCTTCCTACTCCCCACTTGCTCACAACTTCGTCCATGAAAATTATTATTATTCCACCAAGTGTTAATTGGAAAATCAAAATTGCTGCGAATATGGCTTCCCCGCCTATCGGCGGCACGGCACCAGTCAAAACGAAAGCTACCGCTTCCAAAATGCTGAATGTTATCGCTAGAATTTTCTGCGTACCTTGAAATTTCATCTTCCCTTCGGGCGTCTTAGTATCCCAACTTAAAATTTTGCTTCCAACCAAAAGCTGCAATATTATAGATGCAGTGACGATTGGTCCGATGCCTAATGTAATCAAAGAACCAAACTTGGAACCAAAAACAATTTCTAAGAATTCAAACTGAGCTATTCGTGAGTGATCCACTCCCCAAACTATAATGCTTCCTAAAGTGTAAAATAGAACAAGCATCAGTGCGGACCATTTCAACTTCTCATTGAAGCTTAGTTTGCGGTCCGGCTTGGTAACCGAAGGCAAATAATCTGCTAGCTTATAGAGCTGAAATGCCATATCACTCAGCCTGCGGCGCAACAGCTTTTCCGCCAGCTGCCTCTATCTTGCTTTTTGCACCAGCGCTAAAACTCTTAGCCTTTACAACCAAAGGCACTGTAATTCTTCCACTACCAAGAACCTTTTCGAATCCCATTGCAGTGACATCAACATCCTTCACATTTCTGCTGCGGGCTAACTGGTCCAAGTCTTGAACGTCAATCGTCTTTACTTCTGTCTTAGAAAGTGATACAAAACCCTTCTTTCCAAACTGGCCTGCAAGGATGGCAGAAGTTTTTTTAGCATAGAATTTATTGGATCCACCTTTACCTGACTGTGAACCTCCACCACGGTGCTTCTTCTTCGCGCCCCATCCATGAGTATGACTTCCTCTGAATCTTCTTACCTTTTTTCTAAATCTTGCTGGCATTAAATCATCCTCAATAACAATTCGTTAATTTTCTCCCCGCGATAGCCAAGCTCCCCATCAGGAAAGTGATGCTTTATTCCGTTATCAAATCCTTTGCTTGGTGGATTCAATCTGAAAACAGGCTTAACACCTTCTGGTACTTTACCTTTCGATTTCAATTCAGCAACTATTGATGCAACTTCTTTATCATTCAATCTTATATCGCCAACTTTCCTTCCGCGTTTTTCTAGGAGCTTCAATAAAACATCGTCTGAAATTTCTCCCCACGTTACATAGTCCCTAGATTTCTGCAACATTCCATTGTAAGAATCATTATTTGTTGGGAGAAGCACACAATGCATTTTTTTGTTTAGCCTTAGAAGCTTCAAAGTATCTACAGCATCTTGCTTTGCTTTTACTGTTCCCCTAATTCTAATAATTGCTAACATTTTTCACACCTAATGTTTAATTCCCAAAGTTTTTTCTTCCTCATCGCTTATTCTGTAAGCATCCAATTTCCTGAAAGCATTAAATATTGCCTTGATAAAATTGATTCGTGATGCAGTTTGTCCACGGCTTTTGCACCAAATGTCTTTGATTCCTGCGAGTTTCATAACTTTCTTAACTTCGTCCATGACCACAAGACCTACGCCTTTTGGTGCAGGCATCAGGTTAACTATAACAGAACCGCTCTTGCCAGAAACAGCAACCGGTATGCTGTGACCTGTTCCACACTTGCACTCCCAACTTCCGCATCCCATTCTAACCGGCATTATGCCTAGTTTTGCATGCTTCATTGCTTTCTCGACGACTTCCCTGTGTCTACCTGGGGTTCCATGGGCCAATCCATATCCAACATAGCCATTCGAGTTTCCAACGACTACAAAGACTGAAATTCTGTATCTTCGTCCAGACTTGTGCATACGTGTTGTTCTCTTTGATGGCGTTCTGCGTATGCCTCCTCCCTTTCCAGCGCTTCCTCCAATCAAAATTATTTCATTTGACAAACCTGGCAATAGCATATCAACTACTGCAGGCTCTGTGATTTTTATTCCGTTCTCGAAAATATAGTCAATGCTTGGAATTTTTCCTGCCAAAACATCTTTGCCTAATTGAGTCTTTGGTTTCCATTCGCCTGGTTGGTAGCCCTTTTTCTCTGCTAATTCTACTGCCGTTTCTGCCTTGGCAGCAGCCTCAACAACTTCTACAGGAGTTACTGTATCAGAAACATCAATGGCTGCTGCAGCTGTAGCTTCCTGTTTAGTTTCCTCTCTAGGCAACTCTCGCTTCGTTGTCGGTTCTCTTTTCTCTGCCATACAATCACGCTTTCATTATAGCAGCTTTCGCTGCAGCAAACTGGTTTGGTAAATCTTTTAATGATTCAACATAAGCCGCAATGTGCTGACCGGAAATTCTTTTTTCATCGGGCAAAATCTTTGCATCATGCGGAACTGAAACGCCTGCATCCAAAACACCTTTCAATGCTGCGTAAAGTCTTGAACCTTTTGTGCTGCGTTGTAATCCTAAATCCAAAACAGCTTCCTTTACTCCGACCCTGTTTGCCAAAATACCTGCAGCCAATCCTGTCAAGTAGGCGGCAGGAACGTTTCCACCGTTTGCCTTCCACCCCAACTTCTTCAGCATTTCAGAAGTTGCACATGCCTTAATGACATCGCCGTCTTTATTGTAAGCAATAAATTGAACTATAATATTGTCTAGCGATTTTCTTACCACTAAACGAATCTTATCGCTTCTAATCAGGCCTAGTCTTTTCTTGTAATTCGTTTTCTTTTCAGCGCGTCTTCTGTGAACAGTCCTGTATGAATTTTTTACTTTTGGCATAAAATCACTTTTTCTTCATCAATCCTTTTTCATTTAGGTAGGCTTGCAAGTGCGATCTGCTTCTGAATACTCCACCTTTAACAAGCCTGTAAAGTTTTCTATATTGGAAGTTTGGCAGTTCTTTCTTAATTTCTTGAAGCATTTTTCTTTGCGGTCTTACCATGTTTAACCATGGCTCTTTCTTTCCAGTTCTTGCGCCTCTGGCACCTTTTCTGCTTCCCGTGTTTCGTCTTCCATGTTTGTTGGGCGAATTTTCTTTTGCAGAAAGCTCCTTTATCAAACCTTCCTTGATCAGCCTGCGAACATCTGATCTTGTAATAGCTCTGCCTATTTTTGCACCGGCAGTTGAGTCCATCCAAACTCTGCTCTCTCCGCATTTCAAGAGAACTGCAGCTACCCTTCTCTGCAATCCGCCATGCCTGCTTGCTTTCGACATAACTATTTCACCAATTTCTCTGTAGCAATTTCACCAACTGCTACTTTCTTCTCCTTCTTTCTCAATTCTATTTTCTTCGGGTTTGCAATTCTGACTTTCAATTTCTCCGCCTCGTCTTGTATTTGTTTTCTCTTGAACTTCCCAACGCTAGCAGCGATTCTTACCAAGTAATTCTTGCTTGCTACAGTCAATTGATCAACATTGTTAACAATAATTTCTTTCAGTCCGCTGGGATGCATTCCTCTCATTGAAGCTGGTCTGCCATACCCAATCTTAGGCATCAAGCCCCTGTCTTTGTTGTGCATTCTTAGCTTGCTTTGATTTCCTCTTGGAGTTCTCCACTTCTCCCATTTCTTCTTGCGATTGCCCATGCGGAACCATTCTTGTCTGAAAAACTTTTTTCTTTGCATAATATCACTACTTCACAAATTTCTTTGTAGCTATAGATCAACCACTAAACTTGAAAATTCCATCTTGGAAGACGCGCCTGTCACGTGCAGAAATCTTTGTTGCGATTTCCAAGTTGCTGCACGTCTGTCCAACTTCCTCCTTGTTAATTCCCGATACGAATATCTCATCGCCTTTGATCTCAACTTTCGTGTCGCCAATTATTGGCGCTGAACGGGGGGATTTTTCTCCCAAAAAGTTTGTAATCGTAACTTCTTTGCCTGTAACTTTCACTGTAACCGGAAAGTGCATGAAAACGATTTTCATCTTCTCTTGGTAGCCGTCGGTAACGCCTTTAGCCAAAGTTTGTATCATGGCTGCAATCATTCCAACAGCTGCTTTAATGTTGCGCCTGGTCTCCTGCGTAGAAACTTTTATCTCATCTCCAGATTTTTCTACCTTGATAACTTTGTTGAACAATGGACTTGAAAAGTCCTTTGAAAGCGAACCCTTCTTGCCGCTAACCGAAACTTTCAACCCGTCAATCGTAACTTCAACATCTTTGAGCTTCATTATCTTTTCCATAAAATCACTACTTCACAAATTTCTTTGTAGCTATAAGCATAATCACCTAGTAAACGTACGCTAGCAATTTTCCTCCTATCTTGTGCTTCTTGGCATCATCATGCGTCATAACGCCTTTTGATGTACTGACAATTAGTAATCCGAATCCTGCAGCAGGCAGGAACCTATGTTCGAACTTTTCAAATTCATCAAGGCGGGTAGCGAATCGTGGTCTTATTGCTCTACAGTTGTTTATACTTCCCTTCAACTGAATCTTGAACTTTCCACCGCGCCCGTCGTCAACGAACTCGAAATTTCCAACAAATTCATGCTTCTGCAAAACTTTCAATACGTCTCGCAAAAGTTTTGATGCTGGTATGACTACATCTTTCTTTCCAACGTTGTCTCCATTTTTTATTCCGGACATCATATCCGAAAGCAAATCGAATCTCATAATTATCACGAAAACTTCTTGAACCCTACTGAACGTGCAACTTCTCTGAAGCACTGTCTGCAATACATCAATCCATACTTTCTTATCACTCCACCTGTGCGTCCGCATCTCCTGCATTTATACAGTCCTTTTCCAAATTTGTGTATCCTTTTTATTGGCTTCATAATATCACTCTTATTCAATTTCACATGAGCTATTGCTCACCAACTTTTATTCCAAGTTTTTGCACTGCCCACTCGCGGGCTTCTTCTGGTTTTATTCTGTGATCATGACCAACCTTTGATGGATTCGATTTTCTTGAAACTCTATACCCTCTGCGCTCCAAGCGCACAGCAACATCCATTCCATAAATTCCGATTTCAGGATCGTACTTTACGCCAGGCAAACCGATGTGTTCGTGAACCCCGAACGAAAAGTTTCCTTGCCTGTCGAACACTGTTGGCTTTAGTTTGTGTCCGTTAGCATCAAGTGCACGTTCCAAAAACTTCTTTGCATCTTCGCCGCGCAAAGTCACTACAACTCCCATATCTCTTCCCTTAGGAACTCCGAATGTTGAACGTTTCTTTGATTTTGTAACTATGATAGTCTTTCCTGTGAGCATGGCTAGTAATTTCTTTGCTTTCTCAAGCTTTTCTCCAGCTTCTCCGCATCCTATGTTCACAACAACTTTCTCAATACGAATTTCTTTCATTGCATTCATTTTACTCAACCTTGATCAGCGATTTTCCTGCACCCAACGGCACTGCACCATTCAATGGCGCTTCAAACTGCTTTCCATCAACCTCAAGCCACACGCGATTGTTTTCCCTTTCAATTTTCTTTAGCAATGCTACTTCTGCGATGTGCACACCGCTTCTAACGTAAACGGCAGCGCCTTCCTTGAAAGGAATATGATCCTTAACTTTCTGATCAGGAACCGATATGAGCAACGAGTCGAGAGGTTTGTAGTCGCTCTTGTCAAAAAGGATATTTCTCCCGTCATGCAAGCTTATTTGGAGCTTCCCGCCCCTCACAGCTTTCTTGCCAATTACTTGGCAAATTTTTTGTGAAGCTTCGCTGTTATCTATTGGAACCAGCTTCTTTGCTCGTGGTAAAACTCTGTAAGCCTGCTCACCTATCTGAACAGCGTCAAACAATCCCAAACCATGTTTAGGATCCCTGCAAATCTTACCATCAACCTTCACTTTCTTTGAAGTAATTATTTTCTTGGCCTCAAGCGCTGTGTCAGCAATCTTAAGCAAGTCTCTTACAACCACCAAAAGAGGCAAGCTGTATTGCAGTTTATGGGAACCTCTAGGTGCGATTATGAACCTCTTAGCCTTCTTCTCTGATGCCCATGAAACATTTAGTCTTTTCAATTTCATCTAATCACTTCTTCGCCCGCGATACGATGTCCTTCCTTCTCGGATCATCAAGGTTTAAATTGGTAATCAGTAAGTTTGATGGTCGCAGTGGAACGTTTACTTCCTTTCCGCTAACTTTCTTTCTCTTTACGTTTTCAACGAAAGCAATCATTTTCTTCACATCAACTTCGGAAACTTTTCCTGAAATTCCAGCAAATGATCCTCTCATGACAGTAACCTCATCGCCTTTCCTCAATGGCATGCTTCTTTTTCCGATTTGTTTGCGCAAAGTCTTTGATAGGTGTGCAGCTACAAGTTTCTGTCTCCTGTGCAGCGGAGCATTGTAAAGCGCTTTTCTTTGCTTATTCGGTTTCTTTGTCACCATAATATCACTGTTTCTCAAACTTCACCACAGCTATTCACACAACCGTTGTTGCAATCTTGCCTATTGTTGAAAATCTTTCAACGGCTTCCTTTGCAACTGGTCCTTTCAATCTTGTTCCTCTTGCCTCGCCTCGTTCATTGACAAGCACAGCAGCATTATCTTCAAATCTTATTCTCATTCCGCTTCGTCTCCTGTATTCTTTTTTCTGTCTGACTATGACGGCTTCAACAACTTCGTGCCTCATTTTTTCATTACCTTTCTTTACAGCAGCAACCACCACATCGCCAACACCGCAACGTGGCTTCCTGCGCTTGACTCCTTTGTAAACCTTAACCGCAATTATTTCCATTGTGTCTGCTCCGGAATTGTCAACGCAATTTAACATACTTCCAACCTGCAATGTCTTTGAAATCTTTGACGATATAGCTTTCATGCCGATAGCCTCTCAATGATTACAAATGATTTTGTTTTGCTGATTGGCCTGCACTCTGCAATTCTTACTTTCTCTCCAGATTTTGCATTGATGCAAAGGGGATTGTAAGCAACAATTCTAGTGTTTCTTCTTTCGTATCGCTGATACTTTGGAAGATAATGATAGCGTGTCCATTCGATCAAAGCAAGCTTTGATGCACGTGAATTCTTTATTTCTCCAACAAAGATGCGTCCTCTTAGCGAGAGGTTTCCATGCCATGGACACTTTGCATCGCTACAGCTTTGCTCAGGGGCTTTAGCTTTAACTCCAATGTTTCTTTGCTTCATTGCACTTCTTTTTTTCTTAGTGTAAGCCATATTACCACTTCTTTACGCGGGTCTTCACGCGTTCCTCTGGTCTCGCAGCAAGATACTTGCCACTAACCTTAACGCGCTTGCCATCAGGCAATGTGAATGTGAATTCATGCGATTTCTTTTCCATTTTTTTCACTCCATTTTCTGTTTCTATTATGATCATGTTTTTCGTTTCGTCAACCACTTTTCCTTTGATGTCACCAGTTTCAACATCAAGTCCGATGAGTTCGTGCTTGACCAATGTGCGGGGTGTTATCATTCACTCAACTTCTACTTGATCTTGACTGAATCCTGAATCGAGCAAAATCTTCTTTACTTTATCCTTGTGGTTTCCTTGGACTTCAATTTTTCCTTCCTTGAATGTTCCGCCTGCAGCCAGTTTGGTTTTCAGTTTCTTGGTGAGCTCCTTTGTTCCTTCCGTCACGCCTTCAACAACTGTCACCCACTTGCCGAATGAACGCTTCACAGCATACACCTTTACTTTTGCAGCTTCGCGTGCCATTGCACCGCAAACACAGATGTCCTTTGGAAGTCCGCAGACTTTACACACTTCAACCAGTTTTACTACCTCCTTTTACCTTTTCTTCTGGTTTCTTGTTTAATTTTGTAAGCATCTTCGCAATCGTCCTGCGCAATTCTCTAACACGTCCAGGATTTTGTGCGGAACCGCCAACGGCAATCTGAGCTCTGCTCTTTGACAATTCTAGTTTGAGCTCCACAAGTCTCTTCTTCAGATCATCCGTCTTCATTTCATTCAATTCTTTTCGCTTGACTATCGCCATAAAAAATCACTGTTCTGCCTTCTCCAAGTTTTCCAATTTTTCCATAGCCTCGAATTCTTTTGGTCGCTCCGTCATTATCCTAACTTGTATTCCAATTGTTCCCAATTTCAAATTGGCAGTTGCATAACCTTTGCTCAATCTTTCGGCCGGATCGCCAGCATATTTCAAGTAACCTGAATTGAATTTCTCGGTGCGAGACATTTCTCCGCTAAGTTTTCCACCAAGTCTAACTGCTATTCCAATTGCACCAGCACTCATCGATTTCTCAATTATGAACTGAACAACTCTTTTGTAGTTCAATCCTCTCTCAATAGATTCGGCTATTTGCTGTGCAACTATGTGACCGTCAAGGAACGGGCTCTCAACTTCCTTGACATCAAGCTGCGGATTTTCAACACCAAACTTTGTTTTCAACGATTCTGTCAAAGCATCGATTGTTTTTCCGCCGCGACCAATTATCATTCCTGGCTTCTGTGCCCAAACTGTTATTCTCATTGCAGCCGGAGTTCTTGCAATATCTACATGTGAGTATCCAGCGCGAGCAAATTCTTTAGACAAAAATGTCTCTATCTGTCCCTTTCTGATATTCTCACCAACAAATTTTTTCTCAATTACCACTGCAAACACCTTCTACAAACTTGTGTGTTTGCGTGTAAAACAAAGCAACACATATCAATTTTGTTTTCCATAACATTCACTACTTCTTCTCAACTTTCTTTTTTGTTGGCATCAAAATTACTTCAACCTTGCAGAGCTTCATCATAGTTCCTATGCTGCTCTTGTGCCTGCCGCGCATCATCTTTGGTCCTTTGTGGCATGAAATGTTTAGCATCATTTGATCCGCATTCAAGTTCTTTTGCTTTGCATTGTGCTCAACGCTCTCTAGCAAATTCAAAACAGCCTTCGAAGCCTTTGTGTAATACTTTCCGTTAACATCAGCCTTCTTCTCAACAATTCTCTTTGCCAATTCTTTTGCGAATGCGAACTGCTTCCTGTTCAATCTTTTGCAAACTGCAAGTGTAGCTATGTGGCTAGCTCGCACATCGGTGTGTGCACATGCCATTTCTTTTGTAATAGGAACTGTATACATAATATTCACTTCAATGGGAGGAACTTTGATCCTCTTGTTGCTGCAACGCCTGGTGCGCTGTGCATGACTTTCTTTCTTGACAAAGCAAATTCACCAAGCCTGTGACCAAGCATTTCTGCCTTGATGTCAACTTGGAACCATTCCTTACCTGTGTGCACCAAAAATCTTCTGCCAACCATCTCTGGTAAAATTATCATTTCACGTGCGTGCGTCTTCAATGCAACATTTTTCTTTCTCATTCTTTCCAAAAGTTTCTTTTCCAAAGGCGTCATTCCTCTTCTCACAAGAGTTCTCCTCTGTCTCGATGGCAATAGCTTAGCAAAATCTTCTATGTTTAGCTTCTGCAGCTCTTCAATCGTCTTCCCCTTGAATGTGAAAATTTTAGCCACGAGCATCCTCTCCTATTTCAAATCCATCGAATGTACCATGCGGAATTGTCTGCTCTAGATGAGCTTTAGAATCGCGCATCTGCATTTTGTAAAGTTCACCAGCATCTCTCAAGAAACTTCTAAGCCTAATGTAGTTGTCAGCTGGGTTTTCCATATCGGCTGCATTTATTTGGCACATGCTATCGTATGATTGTGCACCGACAACCTTACCATCAGATACAATTGTATAAAACTTAGAACCACAATATATTGTAGAAAGCAATATGCCTTGCTCAGTTTCAATTTTTGGAAATTCTACTACTGGTCTGTCTATGCCTGACGCTTTAGACGCATACTCCCAATATTTTATTACTTCTAAATTTTTGCTCATTTACTTCTTCCTCTTCCCTGTTCTTCGCGATGCAAGTGAACCAACTTTAGCACCAGGCGGTGCCCATCTGCTTACTGACTTTGGCCAACCAGGCTTTGTTCGTCCACCGAATGGATGGTCCACTGGATTCATCTTGTTTGCAGATGAACGAGGCCACAACTTGTTTCTTGCTGAAGTAGCAAAATGAACTTGTCCTGCTTTCACGTAAGGCTTGTCTATTCTCCCGCTGCCTGCAGGAATTCCATAAGTTGCCAAGCAGTTTGGATTGAAGTTCTTGAATTGTTTTGAAGGCATCTGAACAATGACTCTATCTTTTTCGTGTGCAACAATCAATGCACGAGTTCCTGATGCACAGCACAACTTTGGTCCGCCACCTGGCAAATTTTCAATTGCAAAAATGTAAGCTCCCTTTGGCATTGAAGACAAAGGCATTATCGCTCCAATCTTTGCAGCTGCATTTGGATTTCCTACATCTATCTGATCTCCAACTGCAATTCCTTCGGCAGCAATTGTAAGCTTTTCTGTTCCGTCAGCACTCTTCAACTTTACCAACGGCGAGTCTCTTCCAGCATCATGAATAATATCTACAACAGTGACGACACCAGGTCTCGGATACTTTGCTTCGCCTGCGTACCTGTGCGATGGTGCACGGTATCGTGGCCCGCCTGCTCCTCTCGCTCTTGCTACTATTCGTTTACCCATCAGCAAAACCTCTTACCAATTTCCGTTTTGCGAGACAATGTGAACTTTATGTTCACGTGTCCTGAAAGTTGCTTGCAGCTTTCGGATGCCAAAAAATATTTTATTTTTTGCATATCATCACAACATTCCAAATCTTGTGGCTATGTCAATAGCCTTGCTGTCTTTCGAAAGTTTTACTATAGCTTTCTTTCTTCCTTGCCTGTCAATCAATGTGTTAATATTATCAACCTTTACTTCGAATGCTCTTTGAACAGCCCATTTTATTTGCTGCTTTTCTGCTCTGCGGTCAACTATGAAAACCAATGTATTGTTCCTTTCCACCATTCCAATTGACTTTTCTGTAAGCAACGGATGAACAATTATTGAGTACGGGTCCTGCAAAGGAGCCGCATCTTTAGGTACCTTCGGCTTTGCCGTTTTTGCCTTTTTTAAAATCTTAGTTATATTCACTGCTTCGCCAATTTTTCCAACAGCGTTTTTCTCTTCAGCCAAACTTCTCACCTATTTTCTTTATCGCATCTTCGCTCCAAATTGTAAGCCTTCCAGGCTGCGTGCCAGGAGCAAGCAACTCTGCATTCAATTGTGCAACAGTTGCTACGTCAACGCCTGCCAAATTTCTTGCGGCCTTTGCTAACTTGCTTTCGCTTGCAACAACAAACAGTATTGATTTCTTGTGCCTGTATTTTCGCCCGCGGTTCTTTCCTTTACCGGCTCGGACTCTCTTTTCAGTTGCCCTTTCAATTTCCGCGTCAAGTTTTAGAGCAGACAAAAACTTTGATACATCCTTTGCCTTTGAAAGTTTCTCAACATCATTAACAGCTATCAATGGCAATTCGCCAGTATACTTGTGTCCGCGTGCGGAAACCAAGTCCTTCATAACGCTTGCAGCGATCGCTGCTGCAATTGACAGAATATTTTCTTTATGATTCAACTTCAGCATGAAAATTTTCTCAACCTTCGGCGGGTGTGCCCTTCGTCCGCTGCGTGCATGTGGAACAAGTCTTACTCTCCATTGCTGCTGTCCGCTAGAATTATGAACACGAGGAACTCTTGCAATTTCCCTGTTCTTCATTGCATATCTCGTGTCCTTTACGCCGTGGTAGTGTGCACTTGACCTTTGTCCTGCAAGCGTATCGGTTCCATATGCTTGTCTGCGTGCTGATTGCAAAGCCTGCACAGCCCTTTGGATCAAGTCGGGCCTGTAAGCGCCAGAAAAGACCTTAGGCAATTTCATTTCGCCCTTTGCATTCCCGTTCAAATCATAAATTTTTGCCATAATCATACACCCTGTTTGCTTGTCAACGAAATCGTCTTCAAATCAACTGGATATCTTGTCTGTGGTCCACGTATCGCAAAACGCAAGCGCACCAATCGTTTACTTGTTCCAACGACAGAACCATCAATAACAACTGCCTCGCCAGAAATGTTTCCATATCGCAAAAATCCACCCGCGAGTGCAACTTTCTTTCCTTCAGTAATCTGCAAAATTTTCTTATTGAATTCCATTCTTGACTGCCAACCCATTTGACCTGCAGCTGCAACAGTTGGACGAATTTTTCCTGGTTCGGTTGTTCCTAACGCACCTACGTGCCTGTGCATCTGTTGGAATTTTCTACCGAGAATTCTTACACCGAATCTTTTAACTGGTCCTTGGAATCCTTTTCCTTTAGAGTTAGCAAAAACGTCAACATAATCGCCGGCCTTTAAAATTTCAGAAGCCTTCAATTCTTTTCCAATAACTCCCTTTGCATATTCCAATTGTTTTTCTGATGCACCACCTATTCCAATTTCAAAGATTTCAGGAGTCTTCTTAAATCCGGGTTTTGTGTGCACAAGCAAACGTACAGAAGAAAATTTATTTACCTTCTTTAATTTATCTTCAGCCGGCCTTATTTTCTTTGCACCATATTTTCTTTCCAAATTTTTATCAAGTTTGTCTGAAAGAATTGTTGCAACGGTTTTCAATCCATAAGGAGTAGAAGAATAAACATTGAAACCGAAAACAGAAACCGGTGGACAGTCAAGGACTGTTACAGCCCTTACAATAATCTGGCCTTTTGTTTTGGAATTAGTATTAGTATCGACTATCATTGCATGAGTCATTCCTGCTTTGAATCCTGCAAAACCCAAAGGCTTTACCTCATTAGAAGTTCCCCATGACTTTACTTTTGGATAAGCGCGTCTAGCCCTAACTCTAGGATAGAATGCTCGACTTCCCTTTAATGGTCTCTTTACTGCAGGCATTTGCGTCTCATCTCATTTTGATATTTTGATTGGCCAAGTTCGCTGGATTTTATAATCGCTTCAGCCATTTCATTGCGACTATTTCTATATTTACATCTTCCGTCCCCGTTCAGAACACGTAGCACACTTCGACGCAAATCAAGTTAACTTATTGTTGAATTACATTCAACGATACGTGAAAACTTGAAAAGTTTTCACTGTACGTTAACAGATTTTCAGCATTTGCTGAAAAACTTTCCGACGTTCATACTGTGCCAAGGTATTTAAAGGTTGCTTTAGAGGTGGTTTTTATGTCATTTAGAAAATCTTTGGACATCAGCGTGCTGCATGATAAGTCTGTAGTGAGAAATGTAACCCTCTCTACAGGAACAGTTTTTCCTTTAGCTGACATTAGCGAGACCATACAAAACTACGAAAAGCTGTTTGGAAAGTATCCGGATGCTGGTTTCTTTGTACTCCCATTACCATACGGAAGTCGCGAAAATCCTAAAAAGTCATACTATGTAACCCGCAACGACACAACAATTTCAGGACGCTTACTTGAAAACGAAGAGATTATGTGGGCCGCAGCAAAAGATGTTTATGATTTTCATGGCATGAAAGCTTCTCCTTATAGATTGTTTTGGCGCATACTTGGATTTAGAAATGAATACGAGCAAGAAAGAGATAAATATAACGATGATATTCGAACAGCAGTTAATCAGCAGATAATAGACTTGAATTTGAACTTAAAAGAACTTTCTAGAGTTGCAAACAGATTGCCAAAGCAATGGACCAAAGTTAACATGCGCATTGGAAATCATGTAAGAAGGCGTTTGGGTGCCTCAAGCATAAGCGTTGTAGGCGATCAGCTCTCTTTGAGAAATTATTATCCAACACGAGAAGAAGCATTTACAGCAGGCTGGATTCAGGCAAGGGAATAAAACTTATACCCATCTGTCATTTCTGAAGAAATGATTCCATCATTCTCCATGAGTTTCAGAACTGAACGGAAATCTGAATATACGCCAACTTTTCCTTTGGCACAATCGTGCTCTAGCTGACGTAAAGTTACTCTTCCTCTTCTCTCCAGATACCGTTTAATGCGCAACGAAACAACAGCAGGCATAAAATTTATTTCATGCAAAAGGCATTTAAATGAATGGCGCCGAGTGAGAGATTTGTTCATATAACCGAATGCGAAGCATTCGGCAATTTCTATATCGAACTCTCGAGCCCCTTGCGGGACACTAGCTTTCTCATATCACCACGCGAAGCGTGGCAAAACGTTCCAGGCTAGCGCTATACCACTAAGCGAACTCGGCCTGATTAATAGAAAGCACAAGAGAATTTAAAATGATTTAATCCTTAAGCTCAATAGAAATCTGAACGCCTTCTGGTACAGAAACTCTCATTATTTGTCTCAAAGTTCTTTCATCGGCAGAAACATCAATTACACGTTTGTGGACGCGCATTTCCCAGCGATCCCAAGTTGCGTTTCCGTGTCCTGTTCCGTCGCCGCAAGGCGTCTTCATTGTTGTTATGCGAAGATGCTTTGTTGGTAAAGGAATTGGTCCTCGCATTGTAACACCAAATTTTTCTGTGATTGCACGCAGTTCGCCGGTAATAGAATCAAGTTTAGTCGTATCAGTGGACGTAAGCTTTATGCGCGCTTTTTGTACCATTTATATTCACCAATTTACTCAACAGGAATTTTTCATCCCACTGATGTAGAAATAGCTAAGTTAAAGGTATTTAAAGAATACGATTTCGACTCACTTAACTTTGTGCCTGTTCCTTATTGCTATATCCCAACCGCCTGGACCTTTGCGAGTTCTTACGCCGGCAATTGCACAGGCTCTTAATTCTCCATATTTCCCATCTTTGTAATCGGACATGCTATAAATTTCATCAGCTAATTCTAGCGCATCGGAAGCACTTGTATCAATAACCCGTCTTACATTGTCTAAATCATACGCGTTGAAATTTCTATATTCTACATCTCCATTAAAAGTGGATACCCAATCTAATTTTCCTGGTTCTCTTGGAAAGTCCTTAGCATTTGCATGGTTTGGCCTGTCTGTTATTGCCAATAAAGAAATTCCATATTCTTGTTTATTCGAATTGCCTGGTCTGATAATTCCGAGAATTCTCGGAGTTGATTTTCCATCGTTCTCAGGTCCGCTTGATCCCAAAACTCCTTTCAAATATTCTATAGCTTCTTTTTTATCTTCTTTATGGGAAAAGGCTTCTAGAGCCAGATTAATTGGTCCCTCGTTGTTTCCAACAACAAGAGTACCGGTTTCGGTATCTATCTTAACAGCATTGTAATGTCTAAACTTATCGAAAGGCTTTCTTGAATTTAGTGGATTTATTTTTACAACACTTTGACCGCGAACATGACTTGCATATCTTTGCTGGCTTTCTGGAGAACGGCCCGATATAAAATATGCAAAGGCTGGCTCCCCGCTTTCCAAAGCGCCTACAAAAATCTGCATTCCAGGATAAGCGCCAGCTGGATTTGGCATGATTATGTTTGGCTCAAAAGAAATTAAAACCCGTAGTTAACTTGGATTAGGATTTACTTTCGTCTTTTGACGAAAGTGTGTTTACACAAGTAAACTTCACTTAGCCTTCACTACAGAAAGAACTACACCAGCAGCAACTGTCATACCCATGTCACGGATTGCAAATCTTCCCAAGGGTGGGAATTCTTTTACAGGCTCGATAACGACAGGCTTTGTTGGAACGCACTTGATTATTGCAGCGTCACCGGTCTTAATGAAGTCTGGATTCTCTTGCAATGTTGCTCCAGTCTTTGCATCAATTTTCTTTTGAATCTCAGTTATCTTACAAGCGATTTGTGAAGTGTGAACGTGGAAAACTGGCGTGTAACCTTTTGTAATTACGTTAGGGTGCTGCAAAACGATTATTTGTGCTGTGAATTCTTTTGCAACTGTTGGAGGATTATTTACTGGACCGGCAACGTCTCCCCTCTTTATTGCATTCTTGTCAACGCCTCTGACGGAGAAACCGATGTTGTCTCCTGGACCAGCTTGCTGAACCTGCTCATGGTGCATTTCGATTGTCTTAACTTCTCCCTTTACACCAGCCGGCTCGAAAATTATTGTCTCGTTAACTTTTACGATTCCAGTCTCAACTCTTCCTACTGGAACTGTTCCGATTCCTGTAATTGTGTAAACGTCCTGGATTGGCAATCTCAATGGCTTGTCTGTTGGTGCCACTGGTACGGTAAACGTATCCAATGCTTCAAGCAAGATCGGTCCTGTGTACCAAGACATCTTGTCTGATTTCTTAGCAACATTGTCGCCAACATAACCAGAAGTTGGAACGAAATGTACCTTAGAAGTGTCATAGCCTACGCTCTTTAGCAACTTTTCAACATCAGCCTTTGTTGCTTCATACTTGGCCTTTTCGTAGCCAACTGAGTCCATCTTGTTGATTGCAACTACAACTTGTCCTACACCTAAAACTTTAATCAAGAAAATATGTTCCTTTGTTTGTTCCTGAACTCCTTCCTTTGCAGAACAAACAACAATTGCTGCATCTGCCTGTGAAGCACCTGTGATCATGTTCTTGACGAAGTCTCTGTGCCCCGGCGCGTCAATAAGAGTGAAATAAAACTTTGGAGTATCGAACTTTTGGTGCATGATGTCTATGGTTACACCACGTTCTCTTTCTTCCTTAAGTCTGTCCATGATGAATGCGAACTCGAAAGTCTCTTTCTTAAGTTCCTTTGCAAGCTCCTTAAGCTTTCTCATGTCTTCCTCAGAGAAATTCTTAGTATCATAAAGAAGTCTTCCGACTAGAGTTGACTTTCCGTGGTCAACGTGTCCTACTGTTACCAAATTCATGTGTGGTTTGTTTGCCATATTATCACTTTAATTTCTTTGCTAATAGGTTGAGTGAAGGTATTTAAAGGTTTACCTTGCACTAGGGTTCCTATGGCATATGAATCTCAGGATAGTAGCACAGCAGGCAGTCGTATGGCTAGCGCGCAGTCTGAAATAGGTTTTCCATCACCTGGAGATCATCATAAAGTTCAAACAACAGCACAGCCAAAATTCAAACCAACATTATTGAATTGGTACGAAGCCGAAGTATTGCACAGATTGTCTCTGCGCAAAAAAGAGAGTGCGACCTATGTGCTTAAAATTTCTAAGCTTGATGAAGAAATGAATTACATAATGGAAAGGCGCAGAAGACTTAATTCTTTGACATGGCTTTCAAATGAAAAATATGTAGAGATGAATTATGAATTTGGGCGTCTTTATTATAACTTAACTCCGAGAGGAAAATATTTGGCAGAAATCGTGAAAGTCCAACGAACTAGAAAAAGTTTTATGCAACTTCCTTAGGCAAGCCCTTTCTTTCTCTGATCTTAGGAACTGTTTGCTGCAAGACATCTTTATTCATCTTTTCAAACAAGACGTCCATCATGCTTTGGAATCCTTTGCCTCCTGTAGCTGATTTCAACATTCCTTCAAAGCCGAACATTTCTGCTACTGGAATCTTTGCTGTAATGACAGCTGACTGCTCCTCTTGTTCAACATCAATTATTTCTCCGCGCCTGTTATTTACCTCGTTGGTTACATTGCCAATATATTCCTGCGGCGCATCGATGCGCACAATTTGTTTTGGTTCTAGTAAAGACGCACTGGCTGCACGCATACATTCTTGTATAGCTTGCCTTACGGCTGGTATAACTTGTGCTGGACCTCTGTGTACAGCATCCTCGTGAAGTGATACATCTGAAAGTTTTACAATGATTGCAGAGCATGGCTCTTTGGCCAAAGGTCCGCTCTCCATCGCTTCGCGGAAACCGTCTTTGACTAATTCAATTGCTTCATTCAGATATTGTGCTCCCTTTGTTGTATCGAACAAAATACAGTGATTAAAAATAAGTAAAGCATTCTTTGCCAAGTCTTTGTCCATTCCAAGATCCTGCATCTTCTTTACAACTTCTGCATTTTTGCCGCCTTTGACTTCTCCATCTCTTATTTCGCCTTCTATCATAGCCTTGTAAATTTCTGCTGGAACTGGTTCAACAGACAAGTAGAATTTGTTGTGTTTGTTTGGAGACTTTCCTTCTATTACATCAGATGTTCCGACAACTGTTTCTCTGTAAACAACAATAGGTGGCGATGCAATTATCTCAACACCCTTCTCCTTAATTTTTCTTTCGACCTTAGCATCTAAGTGCAATTCTCCCAAACCAGAAACTAATGTTTCACCAGTCTCTTGATTAATTTGAATTTTCAATGTTGGGTCTTCCCTGTTCAAAGTTTTTAGAATATCAATAAGCTTTGGCAAGTCCTGCGGATTCTTTGGTTCAATTGACTTTGTAACGACTGGTTCGAAAACATGCTTGATAGCTTCAAATGTTTCAACTTTTTGACCAACTTCTGAAATTGTTTCGCCAACAACCGGGTTGCTTATTCCAATAAGTCCTACAATATTTCCTGCAAGGGCAATCTTAACAGGTATGCGTGTGTTGGCAATGAAAGTTGTAATCTGCTGAATCTTAACGTTCTGTCCGGCAAGGTTCATGTAAACATCCTGGCCCTCGTTTAATTTTCCTGCAAAAATTCTGGCTGTACAAATCATTCCAGCGCGTGGGTCATAAACTATTTTTGATATTGTACCGAGCATCTTTGCATTTGTATCGCATCCTACCAGCGCTTTGCCTGCATCGCTGTTAATGTCGCCCTTCCATATTCTTGGTATTCTATAAGGTTGAGACTCGACTGGATTTGGCAAATGTTTTACAACCATATCCATGACTACAGCATGCATTGGCGTCTTTTCTGCGAGAAAATCGTCCTTGTCCTGTGAGCATAAATCAATAATTTCTTTAAAAGAAACTCCAAATTTTTTCATTGCTGGAGCGGATGTTGCCCAATGTTTTATTGCAGAACCAAATGCAACCGAACCGTCTTCAACTTTTACAATCCACTTGTCTTTGAATTGTGGTTCTACATGAGCTTGAATAAACTTGTTAACTTCCACTACAATATTTGCAAGCCTTTTTTGCAAAGCCTCTGGACCCAATTTTAATTCTTTTATTGCACGGTCAACTTTATTGATAAACAGAACTGGCTTGACTCTTTCTTGCAAAGCTTGCTTCAAAACTGTTTCTGTTTGCGGCATTATTCCTTCAACAGCACAAACTACAACGACTCCACCGTCTACAACACGCATAGCTTGCGTAACGTCCGCACCAAAGTCAACGTGACCAGGGGTGTCAAAAAGATTTATGAGATAGGGGCTGCCTTCGTATTCGTAAGGCATCGTAACTGTAGCACCATAAATTGTCATCAATCTTTCGTGTTCCTGTGGGTCAATCCAAGTGAGCATTTTTACGCCAGCTAATTTCTCAGCAATCAGACCGGCTTTGGCTGCAAGATTATCAGTAAGAGCTGTTTTGCCGTGGTGAATGTGCGCGATAATGCCGATATTTCTAATATTCTTCGGATTATTCATCAGCTGCTGCACTTTTTCACTATGTTCCTCTTTTGCTACCATTTTTGTCACCAATTTCAAAATTCAAAAATATGTTGACGTAAGTCAACATCATTAAATTACCTTGTCTAAATCCTCAGCAATGTTATTTAAGCTTTGTAATTTCATAGCTAACGCTAAGCAATTAAAACCAAAATAAAAATTTTAATTGGTTCTACTTACTCTTTTGCCATTTCTTTCAATTTGTCTGCAATGAAATTGGCAACTTCTGCTGGAACTGCAATGCTTTTTGTGAAGCGCTTGCTTCCGTCTTGCCCGAAAAAGCCTCTCGAAATGGAGATAAATTCGTTCTCTCCTGTTTCAGAAACTGCTTTCTTGCGTGCAACTTCTACAAAGTTCTTTGCTCCAAATTTCATTTCTTCTGATTTTATTGTTTCGAACTTTACGTTCTCTCTGTCTTCTCCGAATGCCATTGTTTATCACCTATTTTGTTTTTTAAATTGTTTTTTGTTCATTTGTTTTGAAAATGAATATATGGTAAGGTTATTAAGCTTATCTAAATCATCAGAGAAACGCCAATTGCGAATATCGTCATGGATCCTAAGTCTGCTATCGCCGTTGTCATCGGAATCAAAAAGTTATTCGGATCTTCTTTCCTCTTAAAAATAAACACCCCGCCGTAGAAAGAAATAAGGAATATCGTTGTGACTAAAAACACGCTTGCTGTCAAAGTGATGCCGAGCACCTGTAAAAAGATAGATGGGTTAAAAGCAAATCCTTGGAATATTGCCAAAATAAAAGACGCAATAGAAATATAGGCCGCAGAGGCGACTGCAACTTTCAAATGAACGCTAAACAGCGAGCGGACAAAATCAGATTTGAATAATCCGTCCGCTTTTATTTTTCCCAGAAAAATTGCATTAGAAATTTTTGACGATGCAACTGTTCCGAAATCTCCAATCATGTCGTTAAGTGCGGGCAGCAAAATTATCAGGGGCAGTATAGTTACTATTTGCTTTGAAATGGATTGCAAGCCGACCCCGCCCAGGGTGCTCAAAATTGATGCGAATATCAGTATATTCAAACTTTCTCTTATGATATTGTGCGCAACATGCGAGTGTGGCCCATACTCCTTCATATAGAATAGCGCTTTTCTTGAAATATGTTTTTTGTAATGAAGCTCATGCGTATACGCGTGATGTTCGTGCCTTTTCAAACTCTTCAATTTTCTTTTCTCAGCCGATGTTAAGTGTACATACCTCATAGAAACACCCACATTGCAACGAGCAAGGAAAATACGCTTGTTATGTCCCCAAGCGTGGTTATGTAAGGTCCCATTATGTCATCCGGATCATGGCCTTTTTTGAAAATTAAAATTGTTGCAGCTATTGTAATAGGAATTTCTATGGCGCTGGAAATCAATCCGGCCATAACAGCTATGTACACAATTGCGAAATTTGTTACACCCATAAAATAAGACGTTGCAAAGTAAGCCACTATACCTAAAGCGATACTTGTTATCAAAGTCAGAACGAGACTAGCTATCACGTTTCCAATTATCGGTTTGGAAATTTTTAGTTCTGGCTTAATTGCACGCAAAAATAATCCTGATGTTAATCTAGCTGACAAGCTGCCAGAAATTGAGCCCCTCATTTCCAAGAACCCGGGAAACAAAATAAACAATGCAGGCAAAATTTCAAAACTCTGTTTGTAAATTGCCAAAACCACGCCTGCCAGCAATGCACCAGTCATTGAAACTAGTTCAATAGAAAACATTTCTCTGAAGTGTTCAATGCCGAACTTGGTTTGAACTTTGTCACGCATACAAAGAGTTCTGAAAGGCTGTTAATAAAACTTATCATATGACTGCTTTGCAGCACAAATCAGCAAAAAAATTATCTTGCACCAGCTGCTTCCCTTTCTACTCTTTCCTTTTCTTTGATTGCAACAGACTGCACATCATTATTGTAAGCTGCAACGATTTCGTCAGCCAAAGCTGTAGACATTTTCTTTGGATTGTTTGTGCTTTTTTGGTAAGCCGTCTGTACTAACAAGCGCAAAGCCAAGTCGACGCGTCTTTGTGGTGCAGTTATGACGGCTTTTCTTGCCATCATTCCACCGACCTGGAAAGAAGTTATTTCTTCTCTTAAAGCTGAGTTCTCAATTGCCTTGACCAAAACTTCTACAGGATTCTTTTTCGTTCTGTTTTCTACTGCAGTAAAAGCTTCCTTCAAAACCTTGACAGCAGTTGCATATTTTCCCCCAGTCTGCCCGCTTGAAATATGATGTTTCTTTCCTCTATGACCAGGACCCATCATGTGAGTAATAAGCCTTTCAACAATATGCATTTTTGATTTATGGAATTGCTGCTTAGCCATCCTTCCTTCGTTTCTTGGAACCATAACTGGCTCAAGACCGATGTAGGTTCTCAAACCTGGATCGTTGACAACAATGCCTTTGGTTTCCCATTTATTGAATAATTTTATTTCTGCCATTTAATCACTTCTTTGCTGGAGCTACAGGTGCGGCTGGCGCAGCCGGTGCTGCGGCGACTCCGCCTTTTCTTTTTGCTTTTCGCATAACTTCCAATGATTTACCATTAACCTTAACCACTTGCCAAGAAACGCCCCACATGCTTCCAATTGGTCCGCCCTGCGATCCTCCTAATCCTGAAACCAGCACTTCGTCGTGTTCGTTGATCAAATCAATTGCACCTGTGCGCGGAACAAATGCTGTAATTTCTTTTCCATTTTTCAAAAGTTGAACACGAACTGCCTTGATTATTCCAGAATGCGGTTGTTTCTGTTCGATTCCTCTTTTGCCAAGAACTATGCCTTTAGCCATTGGAGCTCCTTCCAAAGGATCTTTCTTTAGTTTTAACTTTAGCATGCGCACTTTGAATTTATTCTTCTTCCACCTGCGCGATTTCCTTTGTTGGACCATTTTTCGTCCGCCGAATTCTCCCATTAGTTCACCATCAATCGTTTTTGTTAATTGAACAACCTATTTAAAGTTTGTTAAAATGGTAGCCCCCGCCGGATTTTCTAAAATAAGCTCCTTAGAGCCTATTGCTTCGAACCAGCGTATCGAGGTTTCTTCGATCACAGGATTTCTCCTCATTGCTTTGATAACCCGACGATGCGTAGCATCGTCAGTTTGCCTCACCAAAGCCTCGCATCTTACCAATCAGCCTCGTACTCCGAGGCCTATTCTTGGCCATTGTCCGCCTGAGCTGACAATTCTTTGACGTCAGTCAAAGGCTCTAGACGAGGGGGCTATGAGAAATCATTATCGTACCATAGTTTTTATATTCGTTTTGTTAATAGTAAAGTCATGAAACCTGAAAAGAAAAAGGCACCTGCAAAGGCAACCGAAAAGAAAACAGAGTTTAAGCATACCCATGGAGAGCCTCACGCACCTAAGGAAGAGCGCGAGCACATTAGGCTAGGACAGGAACTTGACGCTTTTGTAATGTATCCTGAACATGCACCAGGATTTCCTTTCTATCCGCCAAACGGAATGACAATTAGAAATGAATTGATCAATTATATTCGTGAATTGAATAAGCAGACTGGCTACAAAGAAGTGTGGACTCCACATGTTTTCAAAACTACGTTGTGGAAAGAATCCGGACATTTGGAAGCCTATTTGGACCGCATGTATATTTTTGAAAAGGACGATGAAGAGTATGGACTAAAGCCAATGAACTGCCCTGGGCATGTTCTACTTTTCCAGAGAAAGCCTTGGAGCTATCGAGAATTTCCAGTAAAATATTCTGAATTTGGAACTGTCTATAGGTATGAGCAGTCCGGAGAACTAACAGGAATTTTGCGTGTGCGCGCTTTGACTATGGACGACGGTCACGCTTTCTTGAGAAAAGACCAGATAGAAGGCGAGGTTAGAACTTTAATTAGAATTATCAAAAGTATTTTGCTTGGAACTTTCAACTTCCAAAAATTGCGTTTTGCATTAAGCACACGCGCAAAGAAAGGCGAAGAGAAAGACGAGAAATATATTGGCGATGAAAAGCTTTGGAAAGAGGCAACAGAAGATTTGAAAAAGGCTTTGCAGTCTGAAGGAATAAAATTTGAAGAAAAGCCCGGCGAAGCCGCTTTCTACGGGCCAAAGATTGACGTTGATATTTTAGATTCTGTAGGAACGTGGTGGCAATGCTCAACTATTCAGCTTGATTTCAGTTTACCTGAGCGCTTCAAGCTGGAATACATGACTGAAAAAAACCAGATGGAAAGGCCTGTAATGGTTCACCGTGCAATGCTCGGAACATTGGACAGATTTATGGGAATTCTTCTTGAACATTACAAAGACAAATTTCCTGTGTGGCTTGCACCGTTGCAAGTTAAAGTTCTTTCAATAACAGAAAAACAAAATGAGTATGCAATGCAAGTTGCAGAAGAACTTGAGAAGAAAGGCATTCGTGCAGAAGCCGACCTTTCAAATGAAAGCATGGGCAAGAAGATTGTAAATGCTCATAAGGATACAGTTCCCTATATGATAATCGTGGGAGACAAGGAGTTAACAGCAAAAACCATTTCTATCCGCGACTGCAACGACAAGCAGAAGAACCAGATCAAGACTGCAGATTTCTCAAAACATCTAGCAGAAGAAATTGCAAGCAAGTCGCCAGTACCTACTTTCGTCTCAGCTTAAGCAGAAACTTCGCAACGAGAATAACAAGCACAGCTAAAATAATGTAGTC
>CAYJQM010000003.1:0-23620 GCA_964372405.1 uncultured archaeon
AATTGGCATACTCATCAAAGAATGTTAACATTTAAAAAGGTCATCGGGGTACAATCAAAATACATTCCTTCCGCAGTTAACGCTAACTTTATATTGAGGCTCTGCGAATAGCTGCCATGCCAAAAGTATTGATGTTCTTAGCAGACGGCGTTGAGGAAACTGAGGCGGTTGCAACAATTGATGTTTTACGCAGAGCGGGCATTGATGTGGTAACGGCCGGCGCGACAGGAATGATAGTTACTGGAAGAAATAAAATTAAGCTTTATGCAGACCAGGTTCTAATGGATATGGAAACGGCAAAGTTTGATGCCGTTGTTTTGCCAGGCGGAAGCGGGGCAGTTCAGAATTTTGAAAACAACCAAACGATTCAAGATATTGTTAGAAATTTTGCTGGGCAGGGAAAGCTGGTTGCCGCTATATGCGCTGCACCAAAAGTCCTGGTTAAGCTGGGATTACTAAAAGACAAGCGTGCAACCATCGCGCCCGGTATGGAAAAAATATTGGACAGGCCAAGACCTGATAAAGTGGTTGTAGACGGAAACATAATTACTTCTCAAGGACCGGGAACAGCAATTGAGTTTGGTTTAAAGATAGTTGAGCAATTGCAGGGGCGCGGAGCAGCCGACAAATTAAGAGTGGAAGTTGTAGCGTAAATCTTTAATAAGCTTTCAATTAGAAACTATTTCTCATAGCCCCCTCGTCTAGAGCCTTTGACTGACGTCAAAGAATTGTCAGCTCAGGCAGACAATGGCCAAGGATGCGAGGCTCTGAAGAACCTTTTAATTAAAAGGTTCATCAAAAAGGGAAACCTCGATACGCTGGTTCGAATCCAGCGGGGGCTACCAAATTAATCTGAACTTGCCCGTCTATAATTGCCTGTCTCTGGATCAACCCAGTAGTCATTGCCCTCGTGCCCAACGAAGACCTCATACTCTCCTTCGTATTTTGCTTTAGCCTTTTGCAAAAGAATTTTTCTCAATTGGCTTTCCTTTTCGCGTTCTTCTGGACTCATCCAACCTAATACCACAAACCCACAACCAATTAGGTTGATGAACTATAAATAGATTGTGAGCACTCACTATACCATGCGCGAATACCTTGCTGAACTCATTGCAACGTTTGCTTTGGTTTTCATTGGTGCAGGTGCTGTGATAGCAAATCCTGGCAATATAGTTGCAGTGGCATTTGCACACGGATTAGTTTTAATGGCAATGATTTATGCACTTGGGCATATTTCTGGTGCACACGTTAATCCTGCTGTAACAGTTGCAATGATGGCAACAAAACAAATAGGAATTTTCAAAGGAATCGGATATATTGTTTCGCAGTTAGTTGGTGCAGCCATTGCAGGATTTTTACTGTCAGCAATTTTCACCGGTGCGGTTTCCAATCTTAACAACTTAGGCGCACCTGCTTTGGGAAGCGGAGTAAACGAATTGAAAGGCGTTGCAGTCGAAGCTGTGCTAACATTCTTCTTGGTGTTTACAATTTTCGGAACAGCAGTTGACAAGAAAGGCAGCGCACATCATGCAGGTCTAGCAATAGGAATGGTTTTGGCATTTGACATACTTGCAGGAGGCGCCTTGACCGGTGCGGCAATGAATCCGGCGCGTGCATTCGGCCCCGCATTGGCAGCAGGCTTCTGGACTGCGCAGTGGGTTTACTGGATAGGTCCTATATTAGGAGCGTTGATTGCAGGCTTGCTTTACAAGAATGTTTTAATGAAGGAGTAACTCATATTTTAGAGTTACAAAATGCTTTTATATCGGTAACGCAAATAATTAACATGCCTCGCATACCAACCATTGACAATGCTTTCTTCGGTTCAATAATTATTGATGGGCAGAAGTATAGCAACGATTTGATTGTAAGCTGGGACGGTGAAATTAGGGAGAGGGAAAGGAACCACAACTTCAGCAAAAACGACCTTGCAGAATTAATGATGAAAGAGCCGGAGGCTATAATTGTGGGGACCGGCAATTCAGGCTTGCTGCAGGTTGATCCGGCGTTAAGAGTTTCTGCAAATCTAAATGGCACAGAGCTGATAGTTGCAAAGACTCCAGAGGCAGCCAAGCATTTTAATTCTTTGGCGCGCACGCGCAAGAAGGTCATAGCCGTTTTGCATGCTACCTGCTGAGGCAGGTATCCGCGTTCCAGAATGATAGATACGTGCTGATTTATCTACTAGTTTTTACAACTTTCTTTATGCTTTACGTCAGAAAAGCCTCGGGCGAATTGGTTCCTTTCGAGAAGAGGAAAATTGTGAACACCGTGATGCGCGCTGGTGCCGACAAGAAATTGGCCGATCTTGTAGCCACAAAAGTTGAGAGCGCGGTCAAGGATGGGATTTCAACGCAAGAAATTCTTAATTTGACACTTAAGCTTTTGGACAGATACAAACCCAACGTCGCAGCCCGCTACAGTTTGAAAAGTGCTATAATGAATTTAGGTCCGGCAGGTTTCGTTTTCGAAGATCTGCTTGCAGATATTCTTGAACAGTATGGATACAGAGTAAAAGAAAGGCAGATGTTCGCAGGCGCTTGCATCAAACATGAAGTTGATGTGGTTGCAGAGAAAGGGAAGGACGTGGCCTGCATAGAGGCAAAATACCACAATGCGCCTGGAATTTTCACCGGTGCTAAAGATGCACTGTATATTTATGCGAGGTTCCTAGATTTGAAGGAAGGCGCTAAAATGGGAAGGTGCCCCGCATTCACAGAAGTGTGGCTTGCCACAAATACAAAATTCTCCATGGATGCAATTGAATACGGAACATGCAAAGGCATGAAACTCTTGGGATGGAATTTTCCTTCACCAAAGGAAGGCTTGCAGGCGATGATCGAAAATAAGAAACTTTACCCCATTACTGTCTTGCGCACTCTTGACAGAGACTCTCTAAATAAACTTTCCGAAACAGGTCTGATGCTCTGCAAAGATTTGGTTGAGAAATCACCCGCCGAAGTAAGTGCATCGTCCGGGGTTTCAGAAAGAAAAGTTCGCGCACTCGCGCAGGAAGCCAAAGCTGTGTTAGGATAGATGCTTTTTGAACCATCTAACATTCAAGTCTGTTAAAGTTTTTTGATTTTCGGCTTTGAAAAATATATGGTCAGCATCTTCTATTAGAGAAAATTCTTTGGTTGACTTTGCAGCTTCGTACAAATCTTCAGAATAGATAGGTTCTACATCGTCGTCTTTCGCACCATGTACGAAAAGTATCGGGATCTTAATTTTTCTAACATATTCTACCGGATTGTAAGACATCATGTCCATTACATTTTCCTTAGTTATCTTGAAGCCTTTCCAGTAGTAGAAGTTTTCTTGTCCCATTGCGTCTAGTTCTCTTTTCCATGTGCCAATTCCTGCAGTGGACCAACACGAAATACATTCTATTCTTTTATCTTTTGACGCTTGAATTATAACAACTTCACCGCCTCTGCTATGACCAATAGCACCTATAGGAGATTTAGTTCTCTTTGCAACAAAGTCTATTGCAGATTTGAAGTCTTCAATGCATGTTGTAAGATTTTGATTTTCAAAAATTCCATCCGAATCACCGCTGCCTCTAGAATCGTACCTGAAGACATTGAAGCCCCTTTTAGCCAATTCATTTGCCACATTAACAAAAAGCCCAGCACTGGAACCAAGCTTGGTACCGGTAAACCCATGGACCATTATTATCATCGGAGCTTTAGGTTTGCTCCAGTGGAAAATCCCAAAACAGTTCTTGCCTTTGCTTTTGAAAACTACAGGCTCTTCTTTTACCATTAAATTATTCCGCAAAGCTGTGATATATAAATATCTGATGGGAAGAATGATACCTATGCAAAAAGAATACGACCTAATAATTCTTGGTTCTGGACCGGCCGGTTTGACGGCAGCAATCTACGCAAGCCGTGCGAAAATGAAAACTTTGGTTCTGGCAGGATATCAAGCAGGTGGACAGCTAATGCTAACAACTGACGTTGAGGACTATCCAGGATTTCCTGAAGGTGTACAAGGCCCAGAACTAATCGCACTAATGAGAAAGCAGGCAGAACGCTTCGGCGCAGAATTAATAAACGAAGATGCGACATCTGCTGATTTTTCCAAACAGGCTTTGATAATTAAAAGCGATTCAGGAACTTACAAAACAAAGACGGTTATAATAGCGACAGGTGCATCAGCACGATGGTTAGAAATAGAATCCGAAAAGCGATTAATTGGCCGCGGAGTAAGCAGCTGTGCCGTATGTGATGCAGCATTCTTCAAAGAAAAAGCAGTTGCAGTAATTGGCGGTGGAGACAGCGCAATGCGTGAAGCACTGCACCTTACCAAGTACGCTTCGTCTGTAACAATTGTCCACAGGCGTGATGCGTTCAGGGCTTTCCCTATTTTGCAGGACCGTGTTAAAGCAAACCCAAAAATAAAAGTTGTATGGAATCACGTTGTAGAAGAAGTTTTAGGCAAGGACAGAGTTGAAGGTGTGAAGATAAAGGATGTTAACACTGGAAAAACTCAGGTCCTTAATGTTCAAGGAATGTTTGTTGCTATTGGTCACAGCCCAAATACAAAATTCTTGAAAGGTCAGATTGCTTTGGATCCAAAGGGGTACATCGTTGTAAAGAATGAAGTTCTAACAAGCAAGAGCGACATTGGTGTTTTTGCTGGCGGAGATGTTCACGATCCAAAATACATGCAAGCAGTTACTGCAGCAGGTGCAGGCTGCAAAGCAGCATTGGAAGCTGAAGAATTCTTAGAATCGATGAAGCATAGTGCTAAGCCAGTTAAGAAAAAGAAGTGATTAATGTGGCTGTAGAAATTAATGTTCTCAAAACTACATGGTGCGTTTACTGTCCGCGTGCAATTGAAATTGTTAAGAAAGTTGCAGCAGAGTTCGGAAGCAAAGTAACTGTCAAGATAACAGACTTGGAAGATGATGCTAACAGAGACATTGCAATTAAACACAATGTAATGTCAGTTCCAACAATCTTGGTAAACGATGAAGTAGCTGTGGTTGGCTTACCAAAAGAATCTGAGTTTAGGGATAAAATAAATAAGGCTATAGGTTGATTCAGTGAATAGGGAAACGAAGCGAAAATTTTTTGCAGGATTGGTGCTGGTGCTTTTCGTAGGCAGCACGATTGCATTTGCTATAAGTTTTGCGCCGTCTTTATTTGGTGAAGAGGAAAAGCCTGTGGAGCAATCAAGGGTTTACGAATACCCGCTTAGCGTAGCGCAGGAATCTACTTTTCTGCAGCAAAATTTTGTAATTGTAAAATACTTTTACAATTCTTCGTGCTTAAACTGCAACTTTGTTTCGCAGTCGCTTGATAAGATTTTCAATGACTTGGGGCAGAAAATAATAATAGAGAAAATTGAAACAACGTCTTATCCTGATGAGGCGGAGTCAGCCGGAGTAACAAACGTTCCATACTTTTATCTAAAAGGCAGAAATATTCAAAAGTTTGAATACAAGAGTTCAAATGATTTGTTTATCAGCATTTGCGATGCCTACATTCAACCGATAGATGAATGTGCATTTGGCTAGCGCTTCTTCAAGTCGGCTTTCAATTTCTTTATTTCTGCATCAGCATCGGCTATTTCCTTCTGGAACTTTTTTATTACATTTGTCAGATTTTCAGGTTCGGTTTTCAAAAAATCTGCTGTCAGTCTAACCAATTTTTCTGTCTTCATGATTAAATCACTCTCGCTTAAGCGAGGTATTCGTCTTTTGGTTGCTTCGCAACTCAATATTACTTTTCAATTCTCCAATTACAGCATCAACATATTCTTTATTTGTGCCAACCCCCTGTGCCAAGCCCTCCCTACCGCCGCCTTTGCCACCGAGCTTCTGGCATGCCAGTGAAACAAGCTTGCCAATATTTACACCATCTTTAACTGCAGCATCCCCTGCAGAACCAAATATGGAAACGGTTTCCGCTACCCCAAATAATATTATTACCGTATTGTCGCTGCTTAATGTTCTTGAAAGCTGCTGCAACTGGTTTATGTCTGCTCCTTGGATCTTCTTGATTAGAATCTTTAGTCCGTTGCGCTCTTCAAATTCTACTTTCTTTGAAGTTTTCTCCGCATATTTAGCGCGCATTTCTTTTAGCTCGCTATGAGTGCTCTTCCATTCATCAACAAGTTTCTCTGAAGCATGCAACAATTTAGAAGGGCTTGTTCCCAAAAGTTTGGCGCTTTCTTTTGCAATTTTATCCATTTCTTTCAAATAAGTTTCTGTAGCAGACCCGGCCCTGTAAATGAATCTTACAATACCATCAGCAGGTCTTTCAACTTTTGTAATAATTATAGGATACATGTCTTTTACCCGATCGCCGTGCGTTCCTCCGCATGCTTCTATGTCAAAGTCCTTGATGTTGACAATGCGAATCTTCTTGCTCGGAACAGCAGCGCCCTGATAAATTGTAAATCCGTATTTCTTTTCAGCTTCAGTCCTGTCCATTTCAACTTTTGTAATCTTCCCGCCGCTTTTCACAACTTTGTTTGCAAGTTCCTCTATTTTTTCTATTTGTTCTTCTGTTAAGGCTTCGTAATGGTCCACATCCAAATGGGCCTTGTCGGTATCTTTCTTGCTGCCTTCCTGCCACACCCAAGGTCCAAGAATTTGCCTTGCGGCGCTGTTTATCACATGTGTTGCATCATGATGGATTGTTATCTGCTTGCGCCGTGCAGCATCCACTTCTCCAGTTATGTCATCGCCTTCCTTGAATTTAGGATTTTCAACAGCATGAACAATAACATCGTCATATTTTTCCACATCATAAACCCTGCTTCCGCCAAGCAATCCGTGGTCAGGTTCCTGTCCGCCGCCGCGCGGATAGAATGCGCTTTGGTTTAGCACAACATATTTTTTGTCAATTATCTTCAAGACTCTGGCTTTGAATTTGTATTCATGCTGTTTGGTATAGTAAAGTTTGAGTGTTGGTGCCAAGCCAGTAATGTTGACGGCTTTCTTTTCCATCTCGGGCTTTTCCTGCATATGCTTTTCAGTAACTTTTGAATAGATGTCTGCAGGCACGTCAATTTTTATTTTCATTTTGTCTGCGGTTTCTTGTAATAATTCGGGCGTTATTCCATGAGAATCATAAAGTTCAATCATCTTCTTTTCGTTTAGGCTGTCTTTCTTCTGCACGATAGTTTCTATTGTTCTCTTAGCACGTTCCGCGCTATTTCTATAGCGCTTCTCTTCCACATCAAGTATTTTATGAACATTGTTAAGCGCTTCTGTTAATTCCGGATAGGCAGGCTTCATGTATTCGGCCATTCTTTCTGATGCCCAGTACAAATCGATCGGAAGATTGAACCGTTCAATGAAACCCAAGGCGCGTCTCAATATAACACGCAAGTTGTACCCGCCGCCGACGTTGCTTGGCAAGCCGCCATCAGCAATTGCATATAGTAAAGTTCGTGAATGATCTGCTATCGCATAGATCGCTTGCATCGGCTCCAACTTTTCTTTTAATTCAGCAACGTCGACTTTCAGGAAGTCTGCAATCTTTTTTCGCGCAGCTTCTATGTTAGGCTCTTCATCAATATTCAAAATACCAGAAAGTTTCGAATACCTTTGAAAGAAGTCCGCATCGTAATTGACGCCTGCTCTTGTTCTCAGCTTCCCAACAACGTTTCCAAACACAGCATCATAAGCAGTTGGCGTTCCTTGCGACAACCAAGTAAATCTTTCATGGCCTGCGCCCATATCTATTATTTTTTCTTTCATTGGTTTGAAATTTTGTGGCGTCCCTTCAAACTCTGTGAAAACAGCATTGCCAACTTCAAGTCCGCGTATATGATACTCAAGAGAGTATCCAAATGCCCCATAGCCCAACCATACATCTTCAATGAAATTTATTTCCTCTGGCTTTATTCCAAAAACTTCAGTAAGCAAACGATAATCCAAATCGATGCATTTGTCTTTCCAATAGCCTTTCTTTCCATCAAAGAGAGAACTTTGCTGCACCATGTTGAAAGAAGTAAAGTGCCTACCAGAAACTCCAACCTGCGGAATATCATTAAATCTTAAGCACGGCTGGTTCAATATTGATGGGTTTGCAGGAAATTCAAAAGTAAGTTTCTTCCCATCCATCCTATAGAAGTCAACAATCCCTGCAATGTTAAAGTATAATGGATACCAGCGGCAAACAGTCGGATATCTTTTCAAAGGCTCGTGGCCGTTCTTGACGAAGAATTTTTGAATCTCTTTCCAGGTTTCAAAATATTCAAACTTCTTTTTTGTCGGCGGCTTACCGATAAAATCATAAACTCGACAACTAGAATCGTTGCAAGTCTGCTGCTCTTGCAGCGACCAGAAAAACTTTTTGCATTTTCCACACTGAAATCTCTTGAAGCCTACCTGCTTCAGCGTTTCAAGTTCCCAATATTTCTTCCAATCCTTTTGCAGTTGACCTAACAATTCCTTCTTACCCGCGGGCATAAAGACACCTGCATATTGCTGCGCTGTGCGCAGTTATAATACTATAGAAATATGGGTAGAAAAGCTTACCGCTAGCTTAGCGCATAAATTAAGTTGGACTAGAATAAAAATCTAGCCAAACAATGCGCCCAAACCAGCTGCAGCTTCTTCTGCCTTCTTTGCTGTGTCTTCTTCCTTCTTTTCTTCTTTCTTCTCTGCCTTTTCGCCAGTAGGTGCTGCTGAAACCATAGCCGACTTAGCTATAGCGTCATCAATGTTGACTCCTTCCAGAGTTGCTGCCAATGCTTTCAATCTGGTCGCGTCAACTGTAGCGCCTGCAGCCTGTAAGACCTTTTCGAGATTGCTCTCGTTTATGGCCTGCTTGTTGGCATGCAAAAGCAAAGTTGCGTACATTTCTTGCATAGTTATCCCTCATATTACATGAGCATTATCATGGCGATTATGTCTGCTGTTCTGCTGGAGCGGGTGCTTCAGCAGGTTTAACAGTCTTCGCGCTAACTTCAGTCTCAAGGCTCTTCGCTTCTTGTACTGCCTTAATGAGCATAACTTCCACTGTTTCCTTTACAGGGAATCCTGAATTGAATGACAAGTTGAACGCTTGCTTGTAAGCCAAAGCCAAGTCACTCACTATCTTTACATCATCGACAAACAAAACATCTTTATTGTAAATGGTGCCGTTCTCCCAAAGTGAAACAACATCCAAACCGATTTTCATCGGCTTCAACTTAACCATGCTTAGTGCTGAAGCCAAATCTGAAGATATGACATCTCCCGCCTTAGCAACCAAACAATCCTTAGTAACTGCAAGTTTTCCGCCTTCCACTTTAGCTATGATTTTTACTTTTGATAATGCGCTGATTGCAGGTCCTGGCGGTATGTCAGTTGGTCCAGCTGGAACAGTAATGTCTTCTGGTGCAATATCTCCAGGCTTTGCTGATGCATTTGTCTTGTTCTTGTTAATGAAATTGTAAAGCTTGAACGGATTTTCCGATGCAAACATCAGTGCAGGCTGCGAGCTAAGCTTGTCTACAAGCTCTTTCTTGCCAGCCTTTTCGAGTGCAAGCGCTATCATGTTCTTCTTTTCAACTTTAATCGTAGCCTTTCCATCCAAAGCTCTTCGCATTTTCTGCAAAGCTGATGCAGGCATCTTGTGTAGAGTTAGCACTCCAACTACTGGCGATGTCTGCAGTTGATTAACAAGCGTATCGACTGCCTTTATTTTCTCACCTCGTGGACTTGCCCTTCCTTTTCCTTCTCTTCTTACTTTCTGCATAATAATCACATTAAAATCTTTGCAGGCTTGCCCATTGTCAATTTTACGAAAGCATTCTTGATTTGTTCTTTTCCTTTTGGCAATGCGGCTGCCACGGCGGCAATTGCTGCTTCAATATTTTCAGAAACTTTATTATCGTCCATGTCTTCGAAGCCTATCCTGCAATTAACAACAGGACTGTCTTTCAAAATCAAGCGGACAGAATTCTTGCTTCTTTCTACAATAGGCTTCAAGTCGGCAATTGCAGGCGGAATCGGCTTTGGCATTTTATTCCTCACAGCAAGAAAAGGACCTAATACTTTTGCGACTTGTGGCATGAGCGGCGCTTCGGCAACGAAAGCAATGCAAGAGTTGGCTAAAGCTTTTGCAGCTTTCTTGTTTTGTGCGTAAGAATCAATCTGGTCTTTCCTAATCAAAACTAAATCGTTGATGTCCTTGGCCTTCGGAATAAGAAGGTCAGCAAAAATCCCAACCTTTGCAATCGTTGCAACTGGATGCGGCAAAGTTACTTCAGTCTTTACTTTATTTTCTGGCCTCTTCAGATCAACATTTTTCAAATTAATCGATAAGTCGAATGACTGCTTGAAGTTTCTTTTCGAGCTTTCTCTAGCTTTCTTTATAGCTGCTAACGTTTTCTCAGACATCTTTGCGCACCGTGCTACTTCCTAAGAAGTGTTTAAAGAATGCTAACAGAAGGTATTTAAAACTTACTCAGCTGCCTTGTCCAGCTCTACGTAACCGCCTTCTTCAACTGAAATCTGCGGAGCCAACGATTGCTTCGGCTCAATTACGCGCACGCGGTCGTCAAGGCTTGCAAATGCCGCCGAGAAAGTCCTTTTCATTTGTCCCATAGAATTTTCAAAGTCAATCATCCTTTCAGCCAATTTGTCAATATTATTCTTGAATTCCGTTCTCAATTCATCCTTGACTGTAGAAAGTGTTCCCAAAGTAAAATTGTTCTGGCTTTGTTCCTTGAAAGATTTTGTCAAATCATTAACAACATTATCTAGGCGGAAAATTTTCGCATGCATATCGTTGCGAACAGCAACAACTTCTTTCTTGCTTGCATCACCAGCATCTTTTGCAAGAACTGCTGAAATTGCCAAAGAAACCAAAGCTGCCGGTAGTAAGTTAGGATAGCCTTTGAAGTATGCTGCAACTATTCCCAAAGTAACAATTACCATCAGCCAAAACAACTTTGATGCCATGGCATATAGACTGCTGTATATAGATTTAAAGCTATTTTCATTCGCCAATTTAATGTCATGAAAATGTGTTTGATTCGGCAAACTTCATTTCAGTTGAGCGTCCCACTTGCCTTCATTAATTTCCTTAAGGATTTCCTTCGGGTTCTTGCCTTCAACATTTACACCGCAGCTTAGGCAGACGCCAACGACCTCTTTCGTTGCCGATTTCAGATTTCTTGTTCCCAAAGAATCCATTTTGGACTTGGCAATTTTCAATGCCTGCTCCAAACTTATGCTTCCAATGGCAGGTTCCTTCCAGGCGCTCTTTGCCAATTTTTCAGCCTTAAGCTCTTTCTTAATCAATTGTGAAACAGGCGGTGTTCCCACTTTAATGTCAAAGCCTTTTGTGGCTGTATCAACAACAACTTCCACCGGTACGCTAACTCCAGCAAAGTCCTTTGTCATCTCGTTTATTTTTCCAACCACTTGCTGGATGTTTACTTTATGCACAGCCAAGGCCGGACCTAGAGGCGGGCCTGCGCTTGCCTTTCCGCCGTCAACCATTAATTTTACTGAAACTTTTCCCATAACAAAACCTCTAATGCAAAACTATTTATGCGCCTTCCTTTTTCTCTTCTGCAGGCGCTTCAGCGCTTGCAATAACTTTGATAGAATCTGTTGAAACGGTTATAGGAATTGGGATTGCAGCCTCAAGCAATTCAATTGTAACTTCGCCTTTTGCTTCGTCTACTCTTGTTACCTTTCCTTTCTCACCCTTGAAAGGTCCGCCCATAATTTCAACCGTGTCGCCCCTGTTAATTTTGATTTCAACCTTCTTGGACTCAAGGAATTTTTTTATCTCATCCAATCGAACTTCTTTCCTGATCAATCCGCGAATGTGCGGGATGCCTCCTGTAACCTTTTCTATTTCAGCTATTTCGCCCTCAATGAAAATATATCCCTTAAGCTCATCAGGATGAAGCATTGCCTGCACTCCGGCTGCAGTGTTCTTTACTTTATTTCCCAAAGCTTCCATTACTGAGTTCTCCCTTCCAACAGTTGTTCTTATTGTGAAAATCATTTTTTATCAACTCTCAACTCAGAATATCAAATTATAGGCAAAGAAAATTATAAAGCCCAGTAGGCCGATAACACCGATTCCAACAGCCGCAACCTTCGCAGTGCGGATAAACTCATCCTTGTCGGGCTTCCTGGCTACGTCTAAGACGCGCCTGTACTGCGCCAGTGTCTCTTTCATTGCATGCGGCGATAGCTTTGCCAATATACCCATTCAAATCACCGTCGGCATAGCCGACCTATGTGCATTTTGGCTGACGAAGTCAGCCTAGATATTAAATTCACCTAGAATAATTTCTATAACAATAGAAGAGTATTTAAAGGGATTACTAAACTTGGTAAACAACTTCCCTGTCACTGAAAGCAGATTTAATTTCAATACGCCCCTTTCCTGGTACTACAGAACCGATAACTTTTGGATCATGTAATTTCAAGCTTTCTAGTGCGTCTTCATCATAACCTTCGGTAACTGCGACTACAAACCCAATACCGCAGTTGAATTTTTTATACATTGCTTTGTCGTCTAGTGGCTTGCCCATTTGCTTACTTTGTTCTTGCATATGTTTGAATATGTCATGTGGTGGCTGGGCGCGTCCATCTACTTTGAAATCAACAGTTGGACTATTGTGGTTAAGTTCGTGTAATTTTGTCCATCCGCCACCCGTAATGTGGACTAAACCGCTTACATTACCCCCTCTATCATCAAGTAAATTAGAAAGCTCCTGAAGATAAATTTTTGTTGGAATAGTTAACTCTTCCCCAACTGTTCGACCCCATGGCAATTGTGCACCTAAAGCACGATCCAGTTCCTCATCGCTTTTGTCAATTGTTAGTCCATAGGCTTGTCGTGCAAATGTAAGTCCGTTGCTATGTATCCCGCTGCTGCGCAATCCAATTAAGACATCACCAGCATTTACTTGAGATACACGCGGTTCATTATCATAAACGATACCGGTTGCAGTTATGCCCATCTCGAAACCACGCATGGTATCGCATATGGCAGTCTCTCCACCCGTAACTACAACGCGATGGTCTTTGGATAAATCAACCAGTCCGCGTGTTAGTTCGTATATAGCACGTTCATCCTCTTCCTGCATGATTATATGATCCTGCAAGCGGCAAGGCGTAGCGCCTTGTTCTATGAGATCATCAAATACCATAGCCACAGCATCTTGAGCTGCTGCACCTAAATTTCTTTTGTAGCTTCTATGCATTCGCCAATGCAACAACGCTTTTGTTCCTATGCCATCAGTAGCATCAATTAAATATTTGTCGGTATTATGTGGAGAGTTTTTGTATGCAGATCGCTTTCCAGCAGGTATTATGTCTCCAGATCTATATTTAGGAATCCACGTTTCTCGTATTGCCTTAATTGTCTGTTCATTAAATGGTTTTGTCGGATCGTATTCTTTTGTCATAATAATCAGTGAGAAAAGGATTTATACAAAATCAATTCCCAAAATCTTGCCGATTTCTTTTTCCTTCTCTTTTGTAAAGGGCTTCATCGATCCGTAGGCTGGAACCTTAGTTACACCGGTTACAATTATCATTGCGCGAACCATGTCGCCCATTTCTTTGACTATCTGAGCCCCCCAAATTATTTTTGCATCTTTGTCAAGCTTACTCGAAACTGCTTCAACAATTTGCTGGCATTCTTTTATTGAAACGTCTACGCCACCGGAAACATTTATCAAAGCACCAGTCCCGCCTTCGATATCAATATCAAGCAAAGGATTGTTCAATGCTTTCTCGACAGATTCAAGAGCACGATTCTCAGAATCGCTCTCGCCCATTCCAATCATTGCTAATCCGCTGTTGCCCATTACAGCCTTGATGTCGGCAAAGTCCAAATTAACAAGACCAGGCTTAGTTACCAACTCGGCAACACCTTTAACAGCATTCACAAGAACTTCGTCGCTAACCTTGAAAGCAGTAACAATAGAAGCATCAGGAATTATTTCCAACAATTTATCATTAGGAACAATTATCAAAGTGTCAACGGTCTTCTGCATGTTTTCCAAACCGCCTGCTGCGTTATCCATTCTCGATTTCCCTTCCATCGAGAACGGCAAAGATACTACTCCTATTGTCAATGCGCCAAGTTTCTTTGCAACCTCTGCAACAACCGGTGCAGCCCCCGTTCCAGTTCCACCGCCAAGTCCGCAAGTTATGAAAACCATGTCTGCTCCTTCAAGCGCATCCTTGATCTCTTCTTTACTTTCTTTGGCAGACTCTTCACCAATATGCGGGTCAGCACCTGCACCCAAACCTTTTGTCAATTCTTTTCCAATCAGAACCTTATGGTCAGCATCAGTGTAAAGCAAATCCTGTGCATCGGTATTGATTCCAATTATCTCAACACCAACAACACCAATTTGCATCATTCTGGTAATAGTATTGTTCCCGGCACCGCCAACTCCAATCACTTTTATGTCGGCTTGCCTTGCTTCCAAAAGCTTTCTCAAGTCTTCGTCTATTGAAGACGCTTTAGAAATATTCTTTTCCCCCTCAACCGCTCTTACTGCCATCTTAAAGAAACCAGTAAAGCGATATTTAATGGTTTGCATTTTTTTATAAGACGGAATATAATGGCTTAAACTTTCGTCTCTTCTTGGACTGAAGATTCTTTTGCCTCGTTCTGCTCTGTCATTTTAGGTTTCTCGAAAATTTCGCTGAACTTCACCTTTTCAAAGCCAAGAATTGCAAAGCAAACATCAGAAATCTTCTTTTTGTAAACCGGGTGCATTATAGGTGGCATCGTTATTTCCAATTCCTTGCCACTCTCCTTTACAGCCAGACTTCCTTTTGGTATTCCGCCGAAGAATGAAACCACAGATTCGACTTTTTCCTGAAGATTTTCAACCTTCTCTTTGACGTCAACCTCATAGACCAAAACCTTTCCTGCCAGTGGGTGATTGAAGTCAACTGTAACGCGCCCGCTTGCAACACTCAGAACGCGACCGCGTGCATTGTCAGCATCAACAGCCATTCCAGGCTTAACGTTGACATTGTGTTTTTTGAATTCTGATTCTGGAACCAGCTTAACCAAATCCTTGATGCGTTCGCCAAAAGCCTTCTCAGGAGGAATTTCTACGGTTTTCTTCTCGCCAACATTCATTCCTAGTAAAGCCTCGTCCAAGCCTTTGATTACGAAGCCTGCACCTATGGGTAGGATAGCTTCCGTGTTATCAAAAACCCTGCCCTCCTCTTTAATTTTGGCTATGTAGGCAACTTTTATGAAATCAAACTTTTGCATACGGACAGAATGGTGCCAATGCTTATAAGCTTTTCAAAAAATCGGGTTACTGCAAGAACTAAAGTTCTTGCGTAGCACAACCCTATAGGGAGTTGCCTATAAACCAAAATATAAATATGTGAAACCAGTATTCCTACTATGGATAAACGACTAGATGACTTCTGTTCGATGCTTTCCAATACCGGTATGTTTGACGAGCTTGAGATTAGAGTTCTGAAAGCGTTGCTCTCGTTGAGGGGTGGCAAGCATATTAAGTGTACGGCATCCGAGATTTCTAGTGCAGCAGGAATTTCAGTTACTAACGCTTACAAGTATCTCTACTCTTTACAATCAAAGGGTCTTGTAGAAAGCAACAAGGATAAGAACAAAGTATTTTGGCTCAGCAATACATCAAACCCATTTCCAAGATTGCAAAGTTTTTTGGCGAAGGAGTACTTAAAAAAGAAAGAGCTTTTTGCAAAAGTCCAGCAGACTTATGAAAACTTTGTTCCTAGCAACGGACATATTTGGCTCGGGGAGAAAATACACGAAAAATATGAAAACGATTTTGAGCAAAAGGCGGCATTTCTTATGGATGCAGCCCATGAAGAAATTCTTATAACAGCAGATAAAATGCCCGAGGACATTATTCTTCTCGAGGCGATAAAGCGCGCCGCCACCCGCGATATTAAGATACGGATAGTCGTAAAGCAGATCGATCCTGTTCGTGCTGAGAAGTTACGCAACATTGGCATCGATTTAAGGCTGGGCAGAATAGCAAGCAAAATGTTTTTGGTTGATGGCAGCAGTGGAATAATACAATCATCCCCAAATGCTGGCGAGTGGTTTATGAATCAAAATAACCAATACAAACAACAGTTCGAAAAATATTGGAACGAGGGAGAAAAATTATGAAGTCATTTATAATAGCTGCAGTTTTGATAACAATACTTTATTTCGGCTACAAGTTTTCTGGGACAAGCACAGTGGCGAATATTGTTGCACCGCAAAGCCAAGATATGATTGTAACAAAAATAATTGACGGCGATACCATAGTAATTCAGGGTGGGGAGCACGTGAGGCTTCTCGGAATCGACTCATCAGAGCGCGGAGAGAAATGCTATTCTGAAGCCAAACAAAGGATTTCCAATTTGATATACATGAAAAAAGTTTCTCTTGAAACAGAAGGTGATGATAAGGATCAATACGATAGACTTCTAAGATGGATATCCGTTGATGGAAATTCTGTAAACAAAAAACTTGTTGCTGAAGGCTTGGCAATTTCAAGGTTTTACGGCGATTCAAAATACAAATTAGATATCCAGCAAGCCGAGCAGAACGCTATTGAAAATAAAATTGGGTGCTTGTGGTCTGCGCAATAATTTCATTCAATAAGTATTCCAGGCTTGCCAGGTTCAGCAGAATATGCTTTCGCATGTTTGCCTTTTTCTGCTTGAATAATTTCTATTTTAGCTCCAAGGCTTTTTCCAAGTGCGCTAGAACAGTCTTTTAGAATTTTCAACTCTTCATCAGGACTCATCTTAATTTCATCTAGTGGTTGCCTCTTCTGAAGCTTTTGCACCAATGCAACAACCTCAGCTCCATGCTTCTTGAACTTCTCTTCTTTCATTAGGTCTTTTACCTGCAGTCCTTCCCTAACTTTGTTGTAGACTTCAATCTTCCAAGGTTCGGCAACAAACAGCGTTACTTTTGATAACTTGAAGCCAGCATTCTTAGAAAGCATGTTTACCACAGACTTAATGTCTTCGGAAACTTTCATTAGGTAATTCTCTTCGTTTTCGATTTTATCATCAATTAGCTTCTCATTAGACTTTGGAAACGGTGCAGTCGCTGCGAAACCTTTTCCGTCAAGCATGGACCAGAGCTCTTCGCATACGTGCGGTGCAGCCGGCGTAATCAGCCTAACAATTGTGCTGACAAATTCTTTAACAGAATCCTTGTTATTTCCATTTCTTTCCAGATACCACTTCAATAAGTTTGTTCCATCAAAAAGTGTTTTTGTAATCGCAGTCCTGAAGTTAAGATTTTCATAAGACTCGTCAGCATTCATTACAATGCCCTGAAGCTTGCTCATCAAATATTTTTCATCGTGCCCAAGCTTGCCCTTCTTGAACTTCTTCATTTGCTTTATTGTATCTTCAAGAAACAGCAATCGCGAGCGATAGCTTTTGATGTTCTCTGTGCGCCAGTCGGCATCATCTAATCCCTCGGCAGAGCCAGCAATGTTAAGCCTTACCAAATCTGCACCATAATCTTTTACCAATTCTTTAAGCGGGATTACATTTCCTTTGCTCTTGCTCATCTTTTGCCCTTCGATATTAACGTAGCCGTTTACTCCGATTGCTTTTGGCCATTTGTCTTCGTTCCAAAGTGCAGTGTGATGGAACATATAGAATATCAAGTGGTTTTGTACAAGGTCTTTGGCGCTTAATCTCATGTCAACAGGATAAAAATATTTGAACTCTTCTCGCATCTGCTTCAAAACTTTAGGCTTGATCTTTGCTCTGTTGCCAACCTGTTCCGGCTTGCCCTTTCCTAAGAAAACATAATCAAAGACTTCTTCTGTAAGCTGCTGTGGCTTGATTTTATTTTTGCTTATAATTCCTGCGATTGTGTAGAATGCCATGTAAATTGTTGAGTCGCTTAGAGTTTCAACAATCCAATCCTTGTCCCACGGCAAAGGCGTTCCAAGACCAGACTTGCGTGCACATGCCTTGTCCTTCAACCAGTCAATTGTATTTTCAAAATTATTCCTAACTTCTGGCGGGTATACTTTCATCTGTTCTAAACATTTTCTAGCAAAGCCTTTCCACATTGGATCTGAATATCTAAGGAACCATTGGTTCTCAAGAATCTTAACATGACATTTTGTTGTGCATCTGCAAACAACCGTTCCAGTAGTTTCCCAAAGTTTATCAGCAACGCCAGCCTCTTCCAACTCGTTAATAATTTCATCTTTTACTTCAGAAACTTTCTTTCCCGCGTATTCACCAGTTACGTCTTTCAAAATACCTTTATGGAACTCTTTCTTGTATATTTCAGATGTTGCCTTGTCGAGCAGGTCAGTTTGCTTGCTGCTCTTAATTCCCATCCTGTTTACAATTTCTATGGCAGGAAAATCTCCAAAGCCTTCTATTTTAATTAGAGATATCGGTTCCAAGTCCTGCTTCTCTATTCCATACCTTTCCATTTCTTTCGAATTATCTAAAAACTCTTTTAGCACAATCCAGTCGTATGGTGCATGTGCAGGAACCGACATTACAATTCCTGTAGAAGTGTCAACATTAACAAAGCGCGCAGGAAGAATTGGTATTTCTCTGTTTCCAACAGGATCAATAAGCTTTTTGCCAAGAAGGTCTTGGGCGCTTATTTTCTTTAGGACTTTCACAACTTTTTGCTGGTCTGAAAGTTTTGCTGCAGCGCTCTCACTCACTATCCACTTTTCTTTCCCAACCTGCGCTAGAACGTAGTCGGCATCAGGGTTGACCCACATATTGGTAACGCCGTAAACAGTTTCCGGTCGCAATGTTGCAGCAGGAAGAAAAGTCTTCTCGCTTTTCAATTCAAATTTAATTAAAGCATAATCAATAGGGCTTTCTCCTTCGCCTTCCAATCTGTCGTGGTCTCCTGTCGGTGATTTGTCATGCGGGCACCAGATTACTGGGTGTGTCCCCTGTGCAACGAAGCCTTTGCTCTTTAGAGTATTGTACTGCCACTGCACAAATTTTGAAAACTGCGGTGTTATTGAAAGTATAAACTTCCTTCGCCAGTCAAAAGAATATCCAATAAGATTAAAGCTTTCTTCCATTTTCTTTGCCCAGAAATCTGCCACATATTCCGGTCCTCTGTTCTTGAAATTGTTTATGTCTTTATCGGTAGCCCCAAAGAGTTTGAATGTATCTGCTTGAGATTTGTCGCCTTTCTTCAACCTTTCAACCGTTCCAAGAATAGGTTCGCCGGTTGCGTGGAATCCACACGCAAGAAGAGTGTTGTAGCCTTGCATCCTTTTGTATCGTGCATAGATGTCTGTCCTTGTATATGTGAAACAGTGTCCGATGTGGGCATTGCCATTAACGTAAGGAATTACGATGGAAGAAAAGAACTTCTTTTTACCCTTCTGTGGATTGGCTTCGAACAGCTTAGCCTTTTTCCACTTTTGCTGCCACTTCTTTTCAATCTTGCGAAAGTCCATTTTCGTCACCAATTATATATAGCGAAAATGCGTCTGTGCGAACTTTAGTTCGCACGTGACAGGAAAGCGAACTTTCCTGCATGACGCCAGTCAACTGCATCAAGGCACCTTTTAGTTCCATATTTATAAGTTATGCTTAGTTAAAACACTAACATGCCCTCGTGGCTCAGTTAGAAGCGAAACAAGTTTCGCGCTTTGCACGAAGCTTCGCTTCCTGCAATGGATAGAGCACTTGACTTCTAATAGAAATTAGAAGTTTTGAGGACTTCGGTCCGATGAACAGAAGAAATCAAGGGGTCGCGGGTTCAAATGAAGTGAAATATATTCACACAATTTCGCTTCACGAAATTCCCGTCGGGGGCACCATTATTTCTTTTTCAATAAGCGCAGGGAAATTACGTGCAAAATAAGTGAAAACGGCACTGCGAAAGTTGGGACTGTAACCATAGGATACAAAAGTATCAATTCATTTGGGTTATTGAAAGCGAGAGTCTGAACTAAAGTTGGTGCAGTAAAAGCGCCCAATGTTATTGCAATGATAAGATCCAGAATACCAAAATAGTTCCAATACAAAGCAAGTTTTTTGGCTACAGCCGCCCTTTTGTAATACAAGTAAGCAACAACTGGCGCGGTTATGCCTGCAATTACGTCACCAACGCCGGTAGGTATAGCGAATTCCCCAGGCATTAGACCAGCCCAATAAAGTGTTAGGAAAAGTACTCCAATCAAACGAAAAACCTGTGCCACGATGATCACGTGGTTCGGCAGCGAATCAATAGCTTTACTCAATACTTGCGAACCTGAAACTATTTGCGAGAAAGCATATGGGATACCAAAGGCAATAAAAGGAACCAAGTATGAATGAACTCGGAAAAAATTTAGTGAACCTAACCACTGCGACAGTAAAATCCAAGCCAACAGCAATAACAATACTGTTATTGAAATTTTCTTCCCCGATGGAACTTTAAGTTTGGAAAGCGTCCTATGCAAAAGGTACCAAATAAATATCGATATTAGTGGCGTAATAAAGCCGGCAATAATGTAAACAATATCGGATATTGCCATATTGATATTATGATCCTGCTTTTTAAGTAGCCTCCACTATTAATTTTGGTGATGTAAATGGCAATTGATAAAAAATTGGTGGCTGCAGTATTTCTGACAAGCGCCTATTTTGCGGCTGCTTTTTTTGGTGGACTTTTTAACAATGCCAACTTCCTGATGGTAACTGGCATTTCACTTGTTCCAACAATAATAGCACTGGTTATGGGATTCCTGCAAAAGTAGATTAAGGCGACATTTTACAACCTTTTTATTCTTGTTTTGTTTATTAGTCTTCAGGATTGTTACACATGACAGCAGTGTTGGGAATAGTTTCTGGCAAAGGCGGATGCGGCAAGACAACTACTTCTGCTAATCTTTCTATAGCTCTTGCTGACAATGGCTACAAAGTAACAGCAGTTGACGGCAATATTACTACACCAAATCTAGGAATTCATTTTGGTATGCCGATCTGCCCAGTAACTTTGCACGATGTAATCAAAGGAAGGGTGGATGTTGGAAAGGCAATTTATAAACATCCAAGCGGAGTTGACTTCGTTCCAGCTGGGCTTTCTGTTGATGACACAAAAAACGTAAGGCCAGAGAAATTCTATCTTGCAATTAAGCAACTGTTCGGACGAGAAGGTGTTGTTATAATTGACGGTGCAGCAGGTTTGGGCAGGGAAGCCAGAACGTCAATGGCTTTGGCGGACGGTTTGCTAATAGTTACCAATCCTGAGATGCCGGCAGTTGCAGACGCATTGAAGGCGATAAAGCTTGCAGAGATTACAGACAAGCCTGTTTTCGGAGTGGTTCTTAATCGTGTCAATGGCCATGCCTATGAAATGAGCAGGAAAGAAGTTGAAGAAATGCTTGGCATTCCGGTCCTTGGAGAAATTCCAGAAGACAAAAACATTCCAGCTTCGATAGCTGCTAAAACACCAGTTGTCAAGTTTAAGCCAAGAAGCAAGTCAGCTAGAGCCTTCAAAAAACTTGCAGCAAATATAATGGGAGACGAGCACAAAGAAGATCGAGGTTTCTCATTCCTTTGGTGGTGCTAGCTTTTCTAAATCTATTTCCAAAGCAATAATAGGCATTTCCAATTTCCAGTTCTGCAAAACCTGCGGATGGATTTCTCCGAATATTCCAACAGGTTTCTTTCTGACCAAGATTTCAGCGCAGCGGGTTTCAATAAAGCTAGGATGCTTCAATTCCCTTATTTCATATTTCACATGCAGTTGCTTCAGTAAAGCTTCAGCATAGGATTTGATGTGTGTGAAATTGCATTTGTCGTAGCTAAGCGCGGCTGAAAAATGATTTGTAACTTTAGTCCCAGTTTCTGAAAGTGCATCGAAATCAGCACACCCTCCAACCTCAAAGATTTGTTGCGGGAACTCATTTGAGCGGTTCTCGGACAGGAATTTCATCAAGCCTGGTAAAAGCCAACTGCGGAATGTTGTAAACTCCAAGTTTACAGGATTTTCAATGTCAACAGACTTCTGCTCAGGCGCATTCATTTTTTCAAAGAGGTCGCGCTTGTTGCTCAAAGTAAAATTCAAAACTTCCTGGCACTCCAATCCAACTCCAAGTTCGCGAACTCTGTCAGATATTCTTTCAGTATTGCTTAACCCGCCAACCGTTGGCAGTGCAGGCTGCATTGGCTCTATCTTATTGTAGCCGACCATTATTGCTAAATCCTCAATCAAGTCAACTGTGTGCATCACGTCATTCCTATAGAAAGGCACAGTAATATCAATGCTGCTACCCCTGACGCTTGCGCCATGCCTTGCGGATTCCAAAAGCCTTGCAGCTTCCTGCGGTCTAATTGTTATTCCAATCAACTTGTTAGCTCTTTCAAGGTCCAGCATCATCCGCTTGTTTGCAAAGCGCGGTGTGTTTTTGTAATCGTTGTCAACAGTGTAAGGATAATTAATTTTAACCTCAAAGACTTCTCCCCTCCTGTCTGCCAAAGCAGATGCAAACATTTCCAATACAGCATTAACTGTTTTGATATCCGTCCCTGTAACTTCAACCAAAATATTCTTGGCTTCAGAACCTATTTTTCCCAGATCATTAGAATTGATTATAGGCGGGAAAGACAATATCTTGCCCATGCTGTCCTTGAATATTGGAACTTCTTTCTGTCCTTTCAATATCTCGCCATACTCTTTTCCTTTTGGATGATCCTTTAGAATTTCTCCAGGAGTCATCATCCTTTCGAATCCAAGCGGTTTGAAAGCACTGTCATTCAGCTTTGTAACGCTATAGTGCAAAGGAAACTTCAGCAAGTCAAAATTATACAATCCAACAGAACTTTTCTTTCGGTTCCTACCAAATGTTCCATCGATCTTGTCTTGATACTGCATTAGTTGCTTGATTATAGTATCGTTAAGCTTCACCCCTTTCACAACAGCGCATGCTATGTAAGGTCTAACGGTTTTAATCTTCCTATCGACAATTACTTGGTAGCCAGCGCTTCTTGTTTTATACACAGGCAACCCTTTCTGAGTTTTGTAAAATCCGTGCAGCGCTCTTGCGATACCTTCTGCTGACCATAAGTCAGGTCTGTTACCATCCTCCAAGCCTATTGTAAGAATATCTCCTTGCATATTTTCAACAGCAGCTTTGACATATTGTAGCACTTCGTTAAGGTCGTCCTCCTTGTGTGGCAGCTGTCTCTTTAGTAATCCTTCAAGGTCGCTTAATGATAATTCTATTGTTGGCATCAGCAAAACCTCTGGTTTTGCGGGATGCTAAAATTACTTTGTAATTTTTTCATAGTATCACATAGATAATATTTTTGCAGAGCGCAGCCAATTGATGTCCTGGCTAAACAATTGCCTGATGTCGCTCAAGCCTTCTCTTAACATGAACAAACGGTCAAGTCCAATTCCCCATGCGAGAACAGGAACCTTAACGCCCAACGGCAACGTTACTTCCGGTCTGAATATTCCAGCGCCCAAAATCTCCAGCCACTTCTTATGCTGCTCTGACCAAACGTAGCATTCAACCGAAGGTTCCGTGAACGGGAAATATCCTGGCTTGAACTTTACTTTATCCGTTCCAACAATCTTCTTGGCAAACTCTTTCAACAATCCTAAAAGTTTCCTGAAGTTTGCATCTTCTCCTAAAACTATTCCTTCTACCTGATTGAATTCCA
>CAYJQM010000004.1:0-23261 GCA_964372405.1 uncultured archaeon
GCATCCCTGAGATATTTTTCCTACTGCCAAGCTTTCTCCTGGGGTTTCCTGAATTGTGCGCAGTTTCATATTAGAGAAGGCATTGGCAACCGTTTTAAATGTTCCTTATGAGTGCGTCTATTTCACATTTTGCTGCCTTCGGCAGTCATTTCAAAATCTTCGCACTTGCAATCCAGCATCCTTCCGAATTGCAGAAAACTGGGTTCAACGAAATTTCTTTGAGCTTGTTGTCGGATGCGAATCTTCCTATTCTTATTAGAAGTTCGTACAACGATTCAATTTTTACTTTATTACTTTCCAAAATTGCATTGCCCTTTAGTTCCCCAACCATTGCTTGTGCTTGCGCTAAGTCAAGGGGCATAACCCTAAATGCAACATCCTTCAGAATTTCTGTGTAAGTTCCGCCCAATGCAATCGAAACGATGTAGCCAAACTGTTCCTGTGCCTTTGCACCTATTATCAGTTCAACTCCGCCCAATTGTTTTTGTGCAAAAACTTTTTCTGCACCACGTATTTTTGACAATTGTTTGAAGACTGCATCAGCATTTTGTGAAACGTCTTTCACAATCCCACCAACTTCAGAGCGGTGTGCGAATTTGCTTCCAGAAATTTTCATCACGTACGGTATGCCAACTTTCTTCATCGCTTCTGGCAAATCTTTCTCTGACTTTACAACAAAATAAGGCGCAACAGGCAGGCGTGCGCTCCTCAACATTTCAAAAGCCTTGATGTCGTCCATTCGTTCTGGACCGGCTGGCATCTTTGGTGCCGATACATGTACTTTCGCTTTAACAGGTTTCATCGGCTTGGCATGTTTTACAGCCTTTTTGACGTGTTTAACAGGCTTATGCTTAGGAGCCTTTTTATGGCTCTTTTTAGGCTTAGAAGCCTTTTTAGAGCCCTTTTTACCGAATAAGCCAAATACCATAAAATTCACTTGTCCACTTATTGTAGCCAATTCTATAAAAGCTTTCGCCTGTCAGAGAATCGGTAGCAATTTTGATGTCGATAAATCAAGCATTTAAGCTCTTGCAAAGATTCTGATTTATATGAAAGTACTCGTAACAGGAGCTGGCGGACTTATAGGAAGCGAGGCTGTGAGATTTTTCTTGAACAAAGATTGCGAAGTATACGGAATTGACAATAATTCTAGGAAAACCTTTTTCGGTGACAAAGGCGATACGTCTTCGGTAATCCAAAATTTGTCAAAAAATAATAACTTCAAGAATTTTTCTGTTGATATTGCAGATTTTCAAAACGCTCTAAAAATTTTCAAAGATAATGGGCCATTCGACGTCGTTATACATGCGGCTGCACAACCATCGCATGATTGGCCAGTCGTCCAAATACAGAAAGGAAATGAAAATGGTATAATTCAGGATTTCAATGTGAACGCCTTAGGGACATTGCATATACTAGAGGCGTCTAGAAGATTTTCTCCGAATACAGTTTTCATTCAACTTTCTACTAATAAAGTTTATGGCGACAATCCGAATGATTTTAATTTTGTAGAAGAGGCAACGCGATGGGAATATCCTTACGATTCAAAAGAGTACAAACGAGGCATATCAGAAAATATGCAATTAGATCACATAAGCGATGGAGGATTTAGAACCACAAAGAGTTTTTTCGGCGTATCTAAAACTGCTGGGGATCAAATCGCCATGGAGTACGGGAGAAATTTAGGATTATCAGTCGGCGTCTTTAGGGGATGCTGCTTAACTGGACCGCAACACCAAGGTGTAGAACTACATGGATTTCTAAACTACATTGTGAAATGCGCAGTAAATAAAATTCCGTATACGATTTTTGGCTACAAGGGAAAACAAGTTAGAGACCAAATTCACAGCGCTGACGTCATGAATGTTTTCTGGGAATTCATAAAAAATCCAAGAAAAGGTGAGGCATACAATCTAGGCGGAGGCTACGAAAACTCTGCTTCCGTATTGGAAACTATAAACATGTTGGAAAAAGATTTCGGTTTAAAGATGAATTTTACTATGACAGACAAGAATAGAACAGGAGATCATATTTGCTATTATACAGACATGTCCAAATTCAAGTCGCACTATCCGAACTGGAAAATAGAAAAAAACCTTAAACAAATAGTTGAAGAAATAATTAATTCAGAAACGACTAAAATTTAATCATAGGCTTTTCATAAGCATATTGAACATTTTGACTGCATGCTTTACTGTCTTCATTTTAGATTTGCCCGCTCTTCTAGCTTTGTAATGTATCGGAACTTCAGTTATTTTCATCCCATTTCTTTTAGCAGTAATCAGCAATTCAAAGTCCATCCAGCTGTTTTCTTTTAGCTTGCCTTTTAGAACGTCTTTTCTGAATGCCTTGAAGCCGCATAAAGTGTCTGTCAGTCTTTGCCCAATAATAGCAGAAACCATCAACGCAAATGCCATATTTCCTGGTATGTGAATTAATTTCATGGCACCCTTTTCCATTGGATAGACAAGCCTAGTAGAATTTACAAAATCTGCTTTGCCTTCAAAAATTGGTCTGACCACATCCGGTATTTCCTCGGGTGGTGTTGCCATATCCGCATCGCAGATTATTACAATATCGCCTTTCGCAGCTTCCAATCCTTGTCTAAAAGCATAACCCTTCCCACCATTATTTTCATAAGAAATTATTCTAAGATTTTTCCTGTTAATACTTTGCGCAACTTTCAATGTGTTGTCTTTAGAGCCGTCGTTGACAACAATTATTTCGTAGGGCCATTCCATTTCTGGAACTCTTTCAACACATTCCTTTACATTGCCTTCTTCGTTATAGCACGGAATTATTACGCTCAATCTAATATTTTCCATCAAATCACATTCAATTTAACAGATCTTTTTGGTTTTGCTATAACCAATTGCACAAGCGTATTGAGGAACTTCTTCTCTTCAACCACTTCAAATCCTACATGCGACAGTATAACTTTGATAGATTCGTTTGAAATACGGTTGTGCGGACCTTCGGGCATCTTCATGTTTAATTTCTCCATTACATCCAAAAGCCATTCCCATCTAGGATTGATGTAAGTCATGACTAATCTTGTGTTATCATTGCCAAGCATCCTAAGAGTTGAAAGTTGCCTGACCGGCTCGTCCAAATGCTCAATTACGTCTGGCAATATAATGTAATCGAAAACCCTGTTCACATTAAGATCGGCTGCTGGAGATGCTTGGAATGTCAGATGCCCAAATTTTTTCTGTGCTATTGCTATCATTTCCGGACTGATATCTATACCAAGTCCGTATTTTGGCGATAGAGAATTCAATATCTCTCCCGTTCCGCACCCAACTTCTATAACGTCTTTCCCTTTAGGAATTATGGAAGCATAAATCTTTTTTAGATTGTTATAGTACCAGCTGTTTCTCTTCTTGTACGTATCGTACATAGGTGCCATCTTATCAAAATGTTCCCTGATGTGATCGCTCATAGAATCTTCCAATTTTAAATAAGCAAAGCATTTAAGCTTTTTAACGCTGTGCATGTAAGGCATGATTATGGAATACAAATTACCAATACTACTTTTTTTGCTAGCGTTAGTTTTTATTTTTGCTCTGCCTATTGGAAATTTTCCCCTCGAAGATGACTATGCCTATTACATTATGGTTAAGGAATTCGTACAAAGTGGCAACATCACATCACATCCGGCTTCAACTGCTACTTTTATTCTCCCTATATTCTACGGAGCCTTTGCATCAAAGATCCTTGGTCTAAGCCACAACACATTAGCCCTGTCAACAATGATACTGTCTGCCTTGTCTATAGTTACTATTTACTTTTTCTTGAGAATTTGGCTTTCCAAAAAACTCTCTGTTGCTGGAGCACTGTTTACTCTTTTCAATCCAATATTCTTTTACTTGAGCCATACTTTCATGACAGACATTCCAACATTTTTGTTCATGGTAGCATCGATATTGTTCTTTTACAAAGGCGTTGAGAACAAAAACAACACTTACTTATTTTTCGGTGTCGTATCGTCAATTTTAGGTTTCCTAGTAAGGCAGTATGCTGTAATGCCATTGGCAGCTACAATAGCATATTTGATCTTTACACAACGTAAAAGTTTTTTCACTTTGAAAAACGTTATGATTTTAATTGTACTTCCGGCAATTTTTATTATACCAGCGTTTCTTCTCCACGTTTCGCTGCATGACTTTTCTGCATGTCCTTATTCCTTTGCTATTGGACCGACAACGGCAAAAAACCTTGTACAATTTCTTATACACTTCGGATTTTTCATATTCCCATTCAGTTTTCTCTACTTAGTAAATTACAAGAAAATTTATGCAGACTTTTCAGAATTGCATAAGCTGCTGAAGATCATAGTAGCCTCTCTTCCAATAATTTTTATCCTATTTCTTTTTGCCAGATATCTCTATGGTATTGATATAATGCCTTATGCTACAAGCATGATAAAACCCAATGGCGTAGGAGCCGATAATATTTCCGGTGTAAAGCCTTTCCTATTTCCTGAAGAAATTTGGATCCCGATAACCATACTGTCTTTTATTGCGGTTACTTGTTTTTCAGTTCAGTTCCTAAAACGGGTCTTTGAGAAAGATAAACTATTTCTCAATACCGTTCTAATTTTTACAATTGGTGCAATGTTTATTTACAGATCTTTTTTTGATAGGTATTACTTGATTTTTATACCAATTTTGCTTTTGTACATATTCCAAGCATCTAAGGACTACAAACTCTTCAAACCTATATTGATATTGTCTCTAGCTATATTTGGCTTCTGGGCTTATTATGGAACCTATGACCATATTAGCTGGAATACTGCCAGATGGGAAGGAATAAACTATCTGTTACAGTCCGGTGTCCCACAGGAAAAAATAGACGGCGGAATGGAATATGATGCACGTTTTTTTGTTAAGTGTGTTTTGCCTGAAGGTGCTGTGAATTGGCATGGATGGGCGTACAGTCTAAGCGATGAATATGTTATATCTTATAGCAAACTAAACGGCTACACCTCCATGAAAGATATTGATTACTTCGGGCCTTTCAATGAGAAGTTAGGAACAATTTACGTTTTGAAGAGGGTGTGAATATGGACTTTGTACTTATTGGAATGCCATATGACGGCTCGCAGACTTTTCGTAAAGGCGCAGCAAAAGGGCCGGAAGCCCTTAGAAAAGTTTTTCCTAAACTTGAAACCTTCGTTTCTGGCGTTGATTTAAGTCAAGAAGCGTTTATTGACGATTACGGAGATTTTGAAAGGGAAGAATTTTCTTTGAAGGGCGGAAAATTTCCGATAATTTTAGGCGGCGACCATTCTATAACACGATTTACAGTACCAGCAATTGCTGCTTCGCAGCCGCATAACAAACCAAAGTCCGTTTTGGTTTTTGATGCGCATCCGGATTGTGAAGATTCTGATGGGCATGATGGTTTTGCTCGCCGTTTAGCTGAAATGGGATATAACATTTTCATTTACAAGCCACGCTGCATGTCTGTCGTGGAGAAAAACTTTATTGAGAGCAGTAAGAATGTAAAGGTCATCAGCGAAAAAGGCCTGAAAGAAATTGAAGGACCAGTTTATGTTTCAATTGACTATGATGCGCTCGATCCTTCACTGATGCCAGCTGTTGGAAATCCAGAACCTGACGGTTTAACTTTCAAGGAGATTGTTGATGTAATAGCTGCTGTCGCAGATAAAACAATTGCTGTTGATTTTGTTGAATTGACTCCAACGGAAAAGGATACCGAACTTTGGAATTCTGTAGCTGGAAAATTAGTCTACGCAGTAATTGCTGAAATAGCTAAGAGTAGAAAAGGTTAGTTGGGGTTTCCAACTAAACTTCTAATTAACTGAACGCTCAAAACGGCAGTCCTGTTGTTACCGATTCCTGCTGTCCGCCTGTTGGCATGTCTTCTGGTACTGGTGCTGTGATGTGTTTTATAATTACGACGTCACCAATATTGTCCACGTACTGATATGGTATGATCAATCCTTTCTTTCCTCCTATCATGCCTGCCAACGGGCTTCTGCGGTCTACATCCAAAGCAATTGAGTGTATGCGGAACTTTCCTAAATGCAATTTTAGGTCAGAAACTCTTCCAACATAGGCTCCTTTGTTTGTGAAAACCTCTTTGCCGAACATTTCAGAAATGCTTTTTACTGTTATGCCCATTTTTTCCACCTCATTTTTAAAATTTTGACAGATTGCTGCAAAAACTGTATATTAATAACTGCGTCGCAGATATATAAAGTTGAAACAAACTTTGCTAAGTTAATGCTGGGGTAGCCAAGATACCAATAGTTAACTAATGGTATGGTAATGGTACGGCGCTAAGCGCGCTGAGGTCCGAAAGGACGCCGGCATGCGTGCATGCCTGCTATGCACAGTAAAATGTGCAGAAAGTTAGTGGGTCGCAAGACCCTCGCGAGTTCGAAGAAATTGCTCGCTGCGCGAGTAATTTTAGAAAATCTCGTCCCCAGCGCCATTATAATAAAATTGCTGAAACTTCGTGTTTCAGTTATATTACTAAGGCGACATTTATGAAAAAATTTGTATTGTTATCCATAGTCTATGCTGTGTTTATATTCTGGCTTTCATCTTTGTCCAGCCCGCCTGGCGCAGGCGTTTTGCCTTACAACAGCGGACACTTTCTTTTGTATCTCCCATTTGGCGTTCTATTGTTTTTAGCATTCAAAGAACTGGGTTACGATAAAAGAAAGGCGTTGCTTTATGCAATATTATTGGCATCTGCATATGGAGTTAGCGACGAGCTGCATCAACTTTTTGTATCAGGAAGACAGGTGGATCCTGTGGATTGGGCTTTGGATACTATTGGTTCTATAGTTGGAGCGTTTTTGATTAAGCATAAAAGTAAATAACTTTGATCATCAACTACGGGTCTGTAGTCTACCGGTAGGATGTAACCCTCACACGGTTAAGAACCAGGTTCAATTGAAGTTTGCTGAAGGCGTACACACTTTCAGCAAGGCTGAAAGTCCTGGCAGACCCACCAACAATCTTTATTAAGGTTCTGAGAACAATTAGCCATTGCTGCGCTACGCGCAGTTATTTGAAAAGCCTCCCTCGTCTAGTCCGGTCAAGGATCAGAGCCCTTCGAGCGCAGGTGGACGACCTTCGGTCGTCGATTTGTTTTATGAAGGAATTGAGCGAAAGCGATGACAGTGAGGAAAGCTCTTGACATGGGTTCAAAGAAATAGCTGAATGCTTGCATTCAGCTATTTTAGAAAATCCCATGGGAGGCACCATAATTTTATAAGTAGCCTTCTTCATACCAAATTATGTTATTGAAAGGCAAGACCGCTCTTGTTACAGGAGCTTCTACTGGAATTGGAAAAGCAATCGCGCTCCGCTTTAAGAGAGAAGGTGCGCATGTAATAGTTTTTGGCAGAAACAAGCCTGACCATGATGCAGAATTCTATAAGGTTGACGTTTCAAGAGAACAGGAAATTAAGGCTGCGATGAAGAAAATTAAAAAGTTAGATGTTCTTGTTAACAATGCTGGGATTGTATTTCTAGAAACCGTTGAAAAATCTACAGAAAAATTTGACAAAACAATTGAAACAAACCTCAAAGGCCCTTATAGGATGTGTAAATATGCCTTACCGCTTATCAAGAGAAGCAAAGGCAATATTATTAACGTAAGTTCTATAGTAGGGATACAGCCAGCACCAGATGCTGCAGCGTATTGCATATCAAAAGCAGGCGTAATTATGTTAACTAAACTTCTAGCTGCCGAATATGCACCGCTCGGTGTCAGGGTAAATGCGATTTTACCAGGAGCCATCGATACTAAAATGCTTCGCAGTGTAGTTTCTTCTGATAAAGAATATCGCGATTTAGGGAAGGATGTACCCATGCGTCGCATTGGTAAACCAGAAGAGATAGCATCTGCAGCCGCGTTTCTAGCATCTGACGAAGCCAGTTTTATTACAGGTTTATTAATGAACGTTGACGGCGGCGACCTGAACGGTGGCACAACGCCATAAAACTTTATATATCGCCGCTGCGAGCATATTAGAATGGTTTTATGGTTCTGTCTAAAACTGCTGTAAAACCAAGATTTAAGCCAAAATAATTGAGGTGCATTGAAAATGGGCAAAAGTTTAGTTGTAAAAAGTGCGGTCAAAAAAATGGCTAAAGGCTGGAGAGTAGGCGGAGAATTCTGGAAGGCTCTTGATGCCACAGTACAAAGAAAAATAGAAATGGCAGGAAAGAGGGCAAAAGCCAACGGCCGAAAAACATTGAGACCGGAAGATCTGTAGGAAAACATTTTGCTTAGCCGCGAAGCGGCTAAGTTATGATTTTGCTGAGTTTCTTCAAACCTCAGTTATTTAATAATTTGGGGCTTCGCGCCCCACGATTTCTTTTTATTATTGGTGCGGGAGGCAGGACATCCTTTGATTTTGCTGCATGCTTAGCATGCAGTTCATATCAATTTCGAACCTGCGAACTCCTACGAGACGGGATTTCTCATGTCATTGCAAAAATGCTCAACACTCAAGTTTATCTTGAGTCCCGCGCCTTAGACCAGGCTTGGCAACTCCCGCAGTGAATGCGATTAAGTTACTCAGCGTTTAAATCTTTAACTAACTATAATTATTTTATGAAAGCAATGTTTGGCGGTAGCGACTATATACTTGTTCTTGAAAAGGAATCTAAAGAACTAGAGAGATTAAAGAGCGGTCAAAAACTCGAAGCTAACTTAATTGGTGTATTTGGCCAACAAGGCGACTTGGGGAAAAACGTTATACTCGAATTGGTCGAAAATGATGGTCCTGATGGGTTTCATTTCCAATATTTACCTCCAAATGCAGGTGGTTGGGACGAAATAAAAACTGTTAGCGTCAAAATAAATCCGTGGGCTTACGGTCATATAGAAAGACAAGGCTCATTTGGTACAAGATATAACGGCTCTGATAAAATAGAAATTCATACTAAAGATCCATTTACGGATTTTTAAGAACTTTACTTCTTTTTCTTGATTACGCGTACCATGTAGCCGGCAACTTTGTTGCGTGTAAACTTTTCATCAATGAGCTTCAATGCATCGAGAGCCCTTTTGTTTTGTTCGAAATCTCCAGAAAACTTATCAGGGAAAGCATGAGCTATCTTTTCTGCTAAACGCTTAATGAAATGTGTTCTTATTCGTCCCATCTTATCACAGTTCTGCTAATAGAACTGTGAGGTTTAAAAAGGATACTGTCACGAACTTAGATATCTGATCTCAAGATGATGAGTTGGTTATTATGACCATATATGTAGCAGCCTGTCCAATAGGCGTATTTGCAATTGAGGACAAGAAAGTTGTAGCTTTCAAGCTTTTTCCAAAGAATCCGCAAGAAGCTGCAGTTAGATTAAAGAACTTTAAGACCTCTGAAGAGTTCAAACAGCTTGCTTCCGATCTTAAGGATTTTTCTATAGAGCAGCCTAATCCGGCTACAGAATTTCTACAGGCAAATGTGCGTGCACTTGCAAAGGAGAAAGGATTTTCTAAAGATGATATTGAACTGAATAAGTTTTTGGCGCAGGTTGGTGCAGAGATGACAAAGATTAGTATTTCTAAAATGGAAAAAAGAGACAAGCTGATCATGCAAACAATTTCTGCAGTTAATGATTTTGATAAAATATTGAATACAATGAGCGAAAGATTGAGAGAATGGTACGGTTTGCACTATCCCGAAATCAAAATAGCTGATCATGAAAAATTTGCCGAAGCTGTAGCAAAGTTTGGTAAAAGAGAGAATTTTGAAAAGTTTTCCCAGAGCATGGGAATGCAGCTTAGGGATGAAGACATTGAAACCTTGAAAATGTATGCTGATAATTTATCGAGGCTTTACAAAGGGCGTGCAGCGATGGAAAAGTATTTGACTAAGGCTTGCAAAGAAGAGATGCCAAACGTCTCTGCTGTTGTTGGAGAGATGCTGGCTGCACGTCTGCTCGCATTGGCAGGCGGATTGGAAAGGATGGCAAAGATGCCTTCTTCAACCTTGCAATTGCTTGGTGCAGAGAAATCTTTGTTTCGTGCTTTGAAAGAACAAAGGAGAGGAGATAGGAATTCAAGAGAGGCACGCGTTCCACGCTTTGGAATACTTTTCACACATCCGGATATTTCTGGTGCACCCAATGAGCAAAGAGGAAAGATTGCGCGCTTACTTGCTGCTAAAATAAGTATTGCTTCTCGCATGGATTTCTATACCAAAGAAGATGGAAGCAAGGATCTCGTCGATGACTACAAGAGGAAGTTGATTGAAGTAAAGAAGGGCGGTTAGAGTGGACGTCAAGGAAAAATTTCCTGGAGTTTTCTTAGTGGATGGAAAGTTGGCAACGAAAGCAACTTTTAAGGACTTTAGACCTTTTGGAGAACTTATTGTAGGCGACTACAGACTTTGGGATCCTAATAGATCGAAGCTTGGTGCGGCAATAATGAAAGGGCTAAAACAAATGCCAATTTTTCCTGGGGCAAAAGTTTTGTACCTTGGGCTCGCTCATGCTTTTTCAGCAAGTTATGTCGCCGATATAGTTGGCAAACAGGGAATTGTTTACGGCGTTGAATTTTCCGAGAGGCCTTTTACAGAAGCGCTACCAATATGCGAGAAGTATGGGAACATTGTTCCTATCAAAGCGGATGCACGCAAGACTGAACTTTATTCTTGGATTGAGAAAGTTGATGTTGTTTTCTGTGATATTGCAGATACGCAAATGACCGAAGTTGCTGCAAGAAACTGCAAGGCTTTCCTAAAGCCTGACGGATTTTTGATGTTAGCAATAAAGGCGCGCAGTATTGACGTAACAGCCCCACCAAAGCAAATTGTTGACAGCGAAGTTGAGAAATTAAAGAAAGAAGGTTTTGATGTTTTGCAGGTCATCATGCTTGATCCCTGGGAAAAAGACCACGGGTTTGCTTTGGCAAGGATGAAGTAGTCTACTTCAAAATCTTCATCAAGCGACTTTTGAACTGCTCCATATCTGTTACAAATGCGCCAGCAGCTTCTTTATGACCGCCGCCACCGCCGATTCCTTTGGCAGCTTCTTTGAACGCCTTGCCCATGTCGAATTTCAAGGAACGACCGCTCGCGCCCCAGCCATCTTTCTTTCTGCTGTAAATAATAATTGATTTCTTTGGATAAAGGTCCGACAGCTTAGTGGAAAGTATGCCTGTGATTGAGAGTCCGCTCTTCAATTCAAAAAATACAGGATCACCAGACGATGAGATTTCGAAGAGAGAAATCTGCTTTGCAATCTCTTTTTGAACAATTTCTTTCAATGAAACATATTTTTCTTTGTATAGAAAATCGTCAAGCTTTTTACACTGGCTTAAGAATTTTGCAAGTTTCTCTAAATCATCTTTCTTAGTAGCTTGCACAGCGTAAACAAGTTCTGTACCCTCTCGTTCATCTTCTGTTCCTTCAATTTCATGGTCACCAATTGCGCCGATATGCATCAGCCATTCAAAACCTTTCAGCCCTGCCGCCTTTGTTAAATCGTAAGCAAGATGCGTTGTGCAATAATAAAGGTTTGGGTCAGTAAAGCGCGGATTAATGAAAATGTAGCCTTCCGTGTTGAGGTCTTTATTGATTGGGTGATGGTCTACTATCAAAACAGATTTGCCTTCGAAGCCTGCCAATCTTTCAGGCGATTCGTCAAGCCCGGCGTAGTCAAGGAAAATATAGTGATCAGCTTCTACCTTTGAGAAAGTGTTAAAGGTTTCTAAATCCCTTTCACCAGTCTTTGCTTCAACCTTAACTTTTTTCCCGCGCAAATAGGCTAGTACCATAGCCGCTGAACAAGTTCCGTCAGCATCGCCGTCAAAAAATATTGCAACCTTATCGCTTTTTTTAATTTTCTTTAGAAAATTAACAGCTTCCTTGGCGTGCATTAGTTTTGCTGTCTTCACCCTTTTACTTGGTCCGTCTTTTGCTGCCGATGAAATTTTTGAAGCAGGAATATCATCTTTTGCCAAATTGCTTCGCAACTTGGTCATATCACTTTTCATCAGGCTGCACCATAAAGAATTTGAATGGTGATTGTGGTTGAGGGTTTGTGCTGCTTTCTACAGTTGCATCAATGAAGTCTGCATGCGTTACAAGAATTGCTTCCAATGTTCTTGGCTGAGCCGCCGGGAAGCCCTGGTCTCCGCCGTGTGCAGCAACAATGTGAATAACTTCTTCTGGAAATTCATGTGCATAGAGAACTGCAGCGGATAAGTCGGCATGATCCAAGTGGCATCCTGTAAATGCCCATTCATTGCCGCTTTTCTTAATCAGGAAGACCTTTCCTATGTCGTGTAACAAGGCACCAGCAATAATATGATCTTTGTTAGGCTTTGTACTGTAAACCTTTTCTAAATTCTCAGCCATTGAAAGTGCAATCTTAACAACCATTATTGTATGGTCTAGTTCTCCGCCCTCGTAATGGTGGTGAGCACCCATTGCCCATGCAGGGATTTTGTCGAACGGTGTTGCTGGATAAACGAACTCTGGATTCTTTGCGTCAGGATTCTTCAAAATCTTAACAACTTTCTCGCGCAGTTTCTTGTCCTTAATCTGATTAGCCAAATCAATTGCATCTTTCATTGAAAATTTTGCTTTTGTCATTCTTCACACCGATTGCTGAAATGCTTCGCATTTCAGTTATATCTTTTGCTGATTTGCGAAGCAAATCAGTCATATTATTTCTTAACACCAAACCTATATTTTTTATCTTCGAAAACAAATTCGCCTTCCGATCCACCAAGTTCTCCAAAGCGAATCTTGCTTCCAGTATCTAACTCAATCATTTTGGCAAGGTTCTTAAAGGCCTTCTCTTCGGCTAGGTAAAGTGTTACTCTATCTTGCGACTTAAGCTTCAGGATCTTTCGCTTATCTTGCACTGCTCTCACCAATTCTCTGGCAAGCCATTCATGTTTCAACTCATTGTTTACTGATGTATCAAGTATAACCTTTCCGCCCTCAAAATCTTTTCCTTCCGCTTCAACAACATCTGTGAAAATAATATCATCTTTTGTCAATGCTAGTCCAGCTATTGTAACCTTCTTTTTCTTTTCTAATTCGGCTTTTAGTTTAGTTCCATCCTGCTTTTCCAGTGCTGCAGAAAGTTCTTTTACTTTTGGTCCGAATTTTTTGCCTGCAACTGACCAGTTTGGCTTGGCCGAATATTTCTTTTCTGATCTGCCGAATGTTAATCCCTTTACGTTAGCCATGCTTTTCAAAATATCTTCCAATGATTTTGCCGCCTTTGCTACTTCTGGGCTACCCAATATAGTTAACGACTTCAAAGGATATTTTAGTTTGATTCCTTTTTCCAGGCGCAATGCGTTGCTTGCTTCTACAATGCTTCTAACAATTTTCATTTGCTGCTCCAGATTTTTGTTTAGTAGTTTTTTGTTTCCTTTGGGCCATGATGCAAAATGAACTGAACGCTTGTCATATTTGCTGAAAATATAGTCAGAAACATAAGGGGCGAAAGGCGCGAGCAATAGGCTAGATGTTATCAGGGCTGCGCGCATCACTTCGTAAGCAGATTTGTCTGAGCGATCTCTTGCGAGCTTGATGTACCAGTGCGAAAGGTCTTCGACTATAAACTTCTGTATCGATGCGTAACAGTTTTGGTATTCGTGGGCTTCTATATTCTTTGTTACTTCTGCTATCGTTGATTCTATTCTTGAGAAAAGCCAGTAATCTTCCTGTCTGAACTTTTCTTTGGATTTTGCTGCTTGCGCAGTTATCTTATTCTGTTCCGCAAATAAGTTTGTAAATATGAAACTATTCCATAAGATGTTTAGGAAAGGAACGGATACTTCTTCAATTGTTTTTGGTCCGACTTTCTTTGTGTTGCCTGGTGCTGCTGCAACCATTAGTAATCTTGTTGCATCAACTCCGTAGCGATCGAACATTTCCCATGGATTGATTATGTTGCCTTTAGATTTAGACATCTTTTCTCCTTTGTCGTCGACTAAGTGTCCAGCGCAGACAACATTCTTGTAAGCATTTGTTCCGAACAGTAGTGTTCCTAAGACATGTAACGTGTAGAACCATCCGCGCGTTTGGTCAATTGCTTCTGCAATGAAATCGTAAGGGAAACTTTTCTTGAACGTTTCCTTATTTTCAAATGGATAGTGCAACTGTGCGAACGGAGCTGAACCAGAATCGTACCAGCAGTCTATTACGTCTGGAATTCTAACCATTAGCGCTTTGCATTTGGGGCACTTCAATTCGACTTTATCTACAAACGGCTTGTGCAAATCTATGTCTTTTACTTTATTGACAACCTTGAGTTGTCGATACGTTGAAATCCTAGAGATTTCAACTGTATTGTAGGAAAGCTTTTTCATCTCTGCAATGCTTCCAATGCAGATATCGTGTTTACATTTAGTGCAGCGCCAGATTGGCAAAGGCGTTCCCCAGAACTTGCTTCGGCTCAATGCCCAGTCTTTGGCTTCGCCGATCCAATTTCCAAATCTTCCCTCTTTGATATGTTCTGGGAACCAGTTTATTTTTTCATTGTTCTTTACTAACTGTTTTCTGAATTTACTGACAGCTACGAACCATGAGATCATCGCATTGTAAATCAAAGGCGTCTTGCATCTCCAGCAGAATGGATATTCGTGGCTGATTTTTTCTACAGAGAAAACTTTGTTATCTTCTGTTAAGTGTTCAACTATGTCTGGATCTGCATCAAGTACAAACTTATCTTCAAAATCTTTTACTTCTGAAGTAAACTTTCCATCTTTTGTTATCGGTTGGATCAAAGGTAAATTGTATTTCTTTCCGCTTTCGTAGTCCGCATCGCCGAAAGCCGGCGCTGTATGTACAATGCCTGTTCCGTCCGTATCGGTTGGGTAATCTTCCAATATTACATACCACATTTTCTGCTTAAACTTGTTGACGAAATAGTCAAACAAAGGTTCGTATTCTATTCCTTCAAGATCTTTACCTTTTACTTCTTTTACGGTTTCAAAGTTGTCTTTGAAGTAGTGTTCGACTCTATTTTTAGCAAGAATGAATGTTTCATGTCCGCGCTTTACAAAAACATAAGTTATTTTCGGGTTAATCGCCAGTGCAACATTAGATGGTGTGGTCCATGGTGTTGTTGTCCATACAAGGAAGTAGGTGTCAGACTCACCTTTCAGTTTGAATTTTGTTGTAAATGATTGAGTGTCAACTGTGTCGTAGCCTAGTGCCAATTCATGGGTTGACAGGGCTGTTTCGCATCTCGGACAGTAAGGAACAACTTTGTGTCCTTCGTATAGAAGCTTCTTTTCCCATAATTGCTTCAAGCTCCACCAAACGCTTTCTATGTAGTTATTGTCAAAAGTTATGTACGGATTTTTCAAATCGATTAAGAATCCGGACTTTTCTGTAAATTTATTCCAGTCGCCTATGAATGTGAATACATCATTCCTGCACGTTGCGCAGAATTTTTCAATCCCGTAGTTTATTACATCTTTCTTTGATGAAAGTCCTAGCTTTTTCTCAACCTGAACTTCTATTGGCAAGCCGTGGCAGTCCCATCCGCCTTTTCTTGGTACAGAAAATCCATTCATAAATTTGTAGCGGCAGAACAGATCTTTGAAGACTCTTGTTTCTAAGTGGTGCAAGCCTGGCGGTGCGTTTGCTGTTGGAGGACCTTCTAGAAAACTAAATAGCTTTTTCTTTTTGTCGTTTTGTATAGATTTTTCTATTTGCTTTTTGTTTTTAGCCCAAAGCTTTTCAACTTCTGCTTCAACCTTTTTATGATCGAATACCATTTCAATACCTCTAACAAGAATAATCACTTAATTATCAGGACCATATTTAAAACCTTTAAAAGGGTTAGACAAGTTGGTTTCTTTATGTCAAGTACAGTGAAGATGACAATAAGAATTTCGAAGAAAGAAGCGGCTAGAATTAACACGCTAATGGTTACTGGCGGTTATGGCAGCCGTACTGCGATCTATCATGAGGCTGTTCGCGACTTGCTAGCAGATCGTTTGCCTGAATACGACGCAGGTGTTGAAATGGGCGGTAGTGTTCACAAAAGCACAGGAAAGGCCGGACAGTAGAGATTTATTTAGCCCTAAAACTAATTCTCAGACTATGTTCCAACCACCTAAAGGTACAAGGGATTTTCTTCCAGCAGAGTGGGCTAGGAGGCGCGCTTACTTTGAGAAAGCTCGCGCTGTTCTTGAGAGATATGGATATGGAGAAGTAATGACGCCTGCCATTGAGACTTTGCAGCTGCTTGAGGCAAAAGGCGCGATTGGCGGGGATGCTGTTAAAGATGTTTTTAGAATTCTTGATAAAGGAACGGGTAAGCCTGGTTACGGGTTGATTTTCGATCCGACTGTACCAATTGCACGCTTAGTTGCTGCTGATAGGTCAATGAAGAAGCCTATTAAGTGGTATTATATCAGGCCGATGTGGCGCTACGAGGAATTCAAAGTTGGAAGGTACAGAGAACTTTGGCAAGCGGGCGTCGAGTTTATGGGTAGTTCTAGTCCGATGGCGGATGCAGAAATTCTTGCGCTTACTTATGATGTACTAAAAGCACTTGGAATTAAGAATTTTTCAATACGGATTAGTTCGCGCAGAATAATTGAGTCTCTTGCGCGCTTATCAGGCGTACCAAAAGAGAAATGGATGGATGCTTTCAGAGCGGTTGACAAACTAGAAAAGGTTGGTCGGGCCGAGGTTGGTGGCGAAATGAAAAGAGCGGGCATTCCTGATGCAGCAATAGAAAAGTTCCTGAATTATGCCGATCGAGAAAAAATTAACAAAACTATTAAAGAACTTAGTGATGACGTTGAATCTGCTGAACAGATTGGCGAGCTTAGAGAGATTTTACGCTTGGCTAAATTGATGGGTGTGGACAATGCGGAAATTGATTTCTCAATTATTCGGGGTCTTGATTACTATACAGGATTTGTTTTTGAGGCTATCGTAAAAGGTAACGAGAAGCTTGGATCGGTTGCAGGCGGCGGACGCTATGACAAATTGATTGAGCTCTATGGTGGTCAGCCAACGCCTGCTACGGGAGTTGGGATCGGTATAGATAGAATGATGGAAATTCTGCCTAAGAATGAAGAGTATTCTCAGGCTAAAGTTTACGTTGTTTGCGTCTATGACAATTTAGGCGAGAAAGCTTTGGAAGTTGCGCAGCTTTTGCGCAAGTCTGGGATTTCAACTGATTTAGACTATAATAAAAGAGATTTGAAAAAGCAATTTGAATTCATGAACGTACAGAAGATTCCTTATGCTGTTATTGTTGGTCCGAAAGAACTGAAAAAGAATTCTGTTGTACTACGGGACATGAAAAGCGGGAAAGAAAAGACGGTTAAGCTTTCTCAATTGGCGAAGGCGATAGAGTAGTTGCACTAAAGCCCTACGTCTAACCATAGAATCAGTTCGTCAACTGCCTTTAACTTCCTTTGAAGATGCCTTCATCCATTACAAAACCGCAGCCACCACAAAATTGTTCGCTTATGTGGCGCTGAATTTTGAATGAACCGCACTCAGGGCAGAGAGGTTTCATGCATAGAAATTCGCTTCGCCCGCATATAAATTCTCTATTACACGCAACGGCGAGTGAAAAATATATCTTTAAATACTGTGCAGGAGTGGTAGTTTCTATAGCTGCTAATGAAATTTACGAAGCAGCAATACAACATAGGAACCAAAGAATTCTCCCTTCTTTGAGAACTATAGAAAATTAAACAGAGGTATGTATTATGAAAAGAAGGGCTGTTAACAAGCCAAAAGTAACAGGGGAAAAGCTAGAAAAAATTGTTCCAGATACATCAGCGTTGATACAAGGGAAAGTTACAGAGCTTATGGAAAAAGGAGAGCTAGACGGAGCCAAAATTATAATTCCTGAGATTGTAATGGGTGAATTGCAGGCTCAAACTTCTAAGGGGTTGGAAATAGGTTTCCAAGGACTTGATAATGTAAAGAAGATCAGAGAAAACTCTGAGAAGCATAAAATAGAAATCTTATTTTTCGGTGAAAGGCCAAGCTATGAAGATATCCTGCTTTCTAAAAGCGGGCGCATTGATGCGTTAATTCAGGACATTGCGCGCAAAGAAAATGCAACATTAGTTACATGCGATTTGCCGCAAGCACTTGTTGCAGAGGCGCAAGGATGCAAAGTAAGATACTATGAATCTTATTCCGAAGGAAAGAAAATCTCAATTGAGAGCCTTCTTTCTGAAGATACAATGAGCTTGCACTTGAAAGAAGGAACTATCCCGCTAGCAAAAAGGGGAAAACCAGGCGCATTGAAATTAGTTGCAATACGCGACAATCCAATAACTGCTGAAGAGCTTAACGCAATCCAAAAAGAAATTTTGGATGCAGCGAGATTTGCTGAAGATTCTTTCCTGGAATATGGAGAGCATGGAGCAAGTGTTGTTCAAATCAGGAACTTGCGCATAGCGATTGCCAGACCGCCATTCTCTGATGGGTTGGAAATAACTGTTGTAAGGCCGATTGCCAAGCTAGCTCTGGATGACTATAAGCTTTCCGAAAAACTAAAAGACAGATTGGCAAATCAGGCAGAAGGAATTTTGATTGCCGGACCGCCAGGTTCTGGTAAATCAACATTTGCCGCTTCTATTGCAGAATTTTACATGAATAATGGGAAAATTGTAAAAACAATGGAAAATCCAAGAGACCTGCAGGTTCCAAATGAGATAACACAGTACGCTCCTTTAGATGGACAATTTTCAAAGACTGCAGACATTTTGCTATTGGTAAGGCCAGACTATACAGTATTCGATGAAATCAGAAAGACAAAAGACTTCGAAGTTTTTGCGGATATGAGAATGGCTGGAATTGGAATGCTAGGCGTTGTGCATGCAACACAACCTGTTGATGCCGTTCAAAGATTCATCGGAAGAGTTGAATTGGGAGTCATACCGCACGTTGTAGATACAATCGTTTACATCAAAGATGGTCAAGTGCAAAAGGTTTACAATTTGTTTTTGACTGTAAGAGTTCCAACCGGAATGACAGAAGCAGACTTGGCAAGGCCTGTTGTTGATGTTAGAGATTTCGAAACAGGGAAGCTAGAATATGAAATCTACACGTATGGAGAGCAGACTGTTGTAATACCAGTCGGTTCGGGCGAGAAGAAAGGTGTGCAGAAGCTAGCTGCTGAAAAGATTAAGGAAATTGTTTCGCGCTTTGACGACCATGCGCAAATAGAATTCTTAAGCGACAATAAGGTTTTGATTAGAGTTGCCAACGATGTCATTCCAAGAATAATTGGCAAAGAAGGGGCGACTGTAAAAGCTTTAGAAGAAAAGCTCGGACTTTCAATTGACATTGAGCCTGCAACAAAAAGCATGGGAAAGAAGATTGATGCAGATGTTGGCGAAGCAGGAAGCGCCATTGCTTTGAAGTTCAATAAACATCTCAATGGAAAGCAGGTAAATATTTTTGTTGGCGGCGAGTACCTCTTCACGGCAACTGTTGGAAACAAGTCAGAAATAAAGGTTTCAAAGAACAGCGACGTCGGAGAAGCATTATTAAGAGCGCTTGCTGGAAGGAAGGTCATTGAGTTTTTTGTTTAGTTTATATACATACCCAAATACTTACTAATTGATTAAAATGAAAAGTAAAAGGCATCACTGGGAGCGTGCAAAAGGGCATTATGCCATTGCAGTTTCAATTCTTGTAGCTATAGTTTTATTTGCTATCGGTTATCTTGTGGAAAGTTTTGCTTAGGTTTTGTTCCACCAAACCAAGCTAATCCATGATAGAACGCTTCAATAGTTTCAACAGAGTCGGCCGAATGATTCTGATGGGCATATACAGTTTTATTGCCTAATTTTATTTCTTTGTAGCTTTCACTTCCATCTATTGGAATCGGGCAACGATAACATTGTAACTGGAAAGGCATGCCACATCACATGTAGAATAAGGATAAAAATACATGGTGCCCCCGACGGGAATTTCGTGAAGCGAAACTGTGTGAATATATTTCACTTCATTTGAACCCAGGTCGCCGGTTTAGGAAACCGGAGCACTGTTTGGAGGTATTGGTGAACATGTTGGGTCACTCACCAATATAATCCAAGCTATGCTACAGGGGCCTGAACATTCCTTGATTGCAACATTTTATAAATCAGGGCAGGCTACACTTATTATGAAAAATATATCGCCATTTATTTGGCTTTTACTTCTGGCTGCAGTTTCTGTAGCCGCTATACAAATATTCAATGAAGCAGATTATGCAAAGGCGGATGTGATAAAGTTGGGCGGGCCTTCTGGCAATACCTTGACAATTGGTTCGGGATGCAAAGGAATCGTAGCTGACACTTCTCCAGAAAGAGCGCAGGCAATTGCCGAGGGCCTTGGAGATGTGATAATAGAAAGACCAAGTGTTTATGATGTTTATGTTGATACTGTGAAGAGCTTCAACATTTCCATTGACCGTGTTGTGCTGGAGAAATACGACGGTCAATATTATTACTCAAACATTTTTGTAAACAGCGGCAACAAAATTCTAAAGATAGACAGCAAGCCGAGCGATGCTGTTGCAGTTGCGTTAAGAGCAAAAGCGCCTGTTTACATTAAGAGGGATTTGCTAGAAAAGGAAGGAAAGAATATTTGTTAAGTCTTAGGTTCGCACAATTCCAATCCAGGATAAACTTCTTTTGCTGGTGAGGTTGTATAATGCTTGTCGCGAACGAGCTTGCAGATTTCAGAAAGCTGTTCTATTGATTCTGGAGAACTTAATTTCTTTTCGGCTACAACAGTTGCTAAAAGTTTAACTTCGCTCATTATTTTTTCATCTCCAGAAAGAAGCTTTACTCTCCATCCTCTTAGTTCTCTGCTATATTGAGAAATTGCAGCCTGCGTTACGCCGAGTTTTTCTGCTGCTTTTTGCTGTGTGAACTTGTGTTTGCCGGTAAGTTCTTTAGAAACAAGTGCCCTTACGGCTGGAAGAATGTCCTGAACAACCACTTCACTGAAATGCTTAAGCACTGCTAAAACCTCTACCAATTTGTGTTTTAGCGTGCAAAACATTATAAGACATATTAAAGATGTTTAGCATTAGAGAAATATTGTGTGGACATTTAAATAGTCTGCTCCTGCCACTTTGATTATGAAAGAAATTTATCTTGACTACGCGGCGACTGCGCCTTTGCGGAAGGAAGTTCTGAAGGCTATGATGCCATTTTTTCAAAAGGAATACGGCAATCCATCTAGCATGCACTCCAAAGGACAGGAAGCAAAGAAGGCAGTTGACAATTCAAGAGAAACTGTAGCCAAACTAATTGGTGCAAAGCCAATAGAAATTATTTTTACAGGGAGCGGAACAGAAAGCATCAACCTTGCTATTAAAGGGGTCGCGCATGCTTACAAGCAAAAAGGCACGCATATAGTTACGCAAAAGACAGAGCATGAAGCCGTTTTAGAAACATGCAAAGCGTTGGAGAAAGAAGGTTTTGAAGTAACGTACTTGGATATTGATGATTACGGGCTTGTTGATGTTGACAAATTGGAAAGAGCGATAAGATCAGATACTATTCTTGTCTCTATAATGTATGCTAACAACGAAATAGGTACTGTGCAGCCGATAAAAGAAATAGCGAAGATAGCTAAATCACATAATGTTCTTTTCCATACAGACGCATGCCAAGCGGGCGGTTTGCTGGACATCAATGTTCAAAATTTAGGCGCCGACTTAATGACTCTTAACGGAAGCAAAATTTACGGACCAAAAGGCGTTGGCGTTCTTTATTTCAGAAATGGAATAAAGATTGAACCTGTAATTAATGGCGGCGGTCAAGAATTTGGACTGCGCAGCGGGACAGAAAATGTTGCAAACATAGTTGGCTTTGCAACCGCTTTGAAATTATCTCAGCAGGAAAAGGCAAAAGAAGCGAAAAGGCTTACGACATTACGTGATAAATTTATTGCAGCTCTGATGTCAATTAAAAACACCCACCTAAATGGCCATCCGGAGAAAAGGCTTGCGAATAATATTAATGTTTCAATTAAGGGGATAGAAGCAGACTCTTTAGTTCTACAATTAAGCGATATAGGAATTTATGCATCAATAGGTTCGGCTTGTACCACATCAAATCCGGGACCTTCGCATGTTTTGAAAGCTATAGGATTAAGCGATGAAGATGCAAACAGCGCCATAAGGTTTACTTTAGGCAAGAGCAACAAGGAAGCCGACATTGATTATGTTCTAAAAATGCTGACAAAAATCGTCAAAAGGATGCGACATCAATAATGCTTTTAAAGACTGGGAGTTCTCTATTGGCTGATTAAAATGGGGCTTACCGTTGTTCACGAAAGATGGAAATGTATTGCGTGCGGAGCATGCGCTGCAGTTGAACCAGATGAGTGGGAAATGAAGCCTGATACTTTTGCAAGCATCAAGAAGGAGCATAAAGTTGAACAAAGATCGGAAGGCATTCTTGAAGCGAGAGAAATAACAGAAGCGGAGAAAGCTCCGAACCAGACAGCAGAAAGTGTTTGCCCTGTTCAGTGCATTCACGTTTATGAAAGCAAGTAAAGTGTGTGATTAGTATGGCGTTTGATGATAAAAAGGAACAGTCTCAGCAACAGCAAGACGAACAGCGAAAGAAAGAATGGGAAGCAAAACTAGATGCTGAAAAGAAAGCTCGTGGGCAATCCAAGGAAAAGAAAAATTATCTTTTCTATGGGGGCGTTGCTGCCGCCATTGTAGCCGTACTTGTCGGCGGGTATTTTGCATTACCCATTTTGACACAAAGTTCAGCAAGCGGTGCTGTTGTAAATAATTCGCCGCCGCCTGCAGGTGTAAATATTGGCGATCCAATACATTGGCATCCACTTTTTTACGTTACGGTTTGTGGTAAGCCTTATCAACTTCCAGCAGAAACAGGTCCAATGCCAGGCATACATACACATGTGGACATGCCAAAAATACATGCGGAGACAATATACGATCCAGCCAAATTTATTTTAGGCGAAGCAATGAAAGACATCGGGATAAAATTTGACAAAGGCGTTCTGCTTAATAAGAAAGATGGCGATATTTGTCCAGACGGAACATCTGGTAAAGTTACAGTAAAATCTGATGGCAAGTTAGTTGAAGACTACATGAACTTGCCATTGCGCGACGGACAGAATATAGAAGTTAACTTTGGCTAAGCATATTTTTCAAGCCACTGGAGTATTTGTTTTTTCACATCACCTTCGACAAGCAAGTCAACACCATGCTTGTTTGTTGGATACATTTTTATCGGAATGTCCACTACTTCCGAGATAGTTTTAACAAGATCGG
>CAYJQM010000005.1:0-9420 GCA_964372405.1 uncultured archaeon
TGCGCAAAGCTTTTTATTTGCACATTTTTGTGCAAACGGTTTTACTTTTGCTCACTGATTTGAAATGCAAAAGTGTGTTGCCCTTAGTAAACTTCATCTTGATCTGCTGGGTGGTCGTCTATCAGAACTTTTACCGCCAAAGCCTTGCCTTCTTGGACGTCTTTCGCCTTCGTCCCTGCGCTCTTCGTAAGGTTCCTCTTCAGATTCCCATTCTTCAGGTTTGTAAGGGAATTCTGCATCTTCCTTAATTTCGCCTCGTGCTTTCTTTAGCTCAAGTGCAAGAGTGTAAAGAACCATTCCCAAGCTTTTTCTGCCTTTGTTATTGCATGGTATAACAAAATCAATATTAGAGGTTTCGTTGAAAGTGTCGCAAAGGCTGATTATGGGAACTCTCATCATTACTGCTTCCTTTACTGTCTGCTTGTCAACCTGCGGGTCTAAAATAATAATTGCCTGCGGTTCGAAATAACCAGGGAATGCAGGATTTGTTATTGTTCCTGGTAAAAATCGGCCGACATTTGGCCTGGTGTTTGTAACAGAAGTGAAAATTTTAACTGGCTTCTGTCCAATGCCTTTCCTGCTTACAACCATAATTCTTTCAAACTTCGACAAGAATTTTGCAGCAGTTTTAATCCTCTCGTCTATCAAAGAAACATTTAGCACAGCAATGCCGTCGTTTCTTGTTTTGTAAACAAACTTCTTCATGTCCTTGGTTTGCTGTTTCATTCCGATGTGAACGCCTGCAGCCAAATAATTGTCGTAAGCCATAGTCAAATCACCCTCGCTTGCAGCGAGGTATAAGAGTATAGGTTGACGAAGTCAACATGAATATCAAGCCCATCCTCTTAGTTTAACAGCGTCCGCAACCCTTTTAACTGCAACCAAATAGGCGGCAACGCGCATGTTCACTTTCTTGTTCAAAGACATTTTCAGAACTTCTCCAAAAGCATGAGTCATTATTTTGTCAAGTTTTTCGTAAACCTCACTGGCGGTCCAGTAGTAGCCATAAAGATTTTGCACCCATTCGAAATACGAAACTGTAACGCCGCCGGCATTGCAAAGAAAATCAGGAATTACAAAAATGCCGTTCTTGTAAAGTATAGGGTCGGCGTCAGGAGTTGTCGGTCCATTTGCAGCTTCTGCAACAATCTTTGCCTTTATGTTTGCTGCGTTCTTTCCGGTTATCTGGTTTTCCAAAGCAGCAGGAACCAAAATGTCAACCTTAAGCTCCAAAAGCTCTTCGTTGCTTACGTTCTTTGTGCCAGAGAATCCTCTAACACTCCCAGTCTTTTCTTTATGTTCTAAAACTTTCTTTGGATCCAAACCAGCATCAGAATAAATACCACCAGACGAATCTGAAACGGCAACAATCTTAACGCCCATTTCTTTTAGCAAAATTGCTGTGAAAGATCCTACATTTCCAAATCCTTGGACAGCAGCAATGGATTTTTTCAAATCGATGTTCAAGTGCTTTGCAGACTCTCTAATAGTGTAAACTGCCCCCATTGCTGTAGCATCGCCGCGTCCAGCAGAACCGCCAATCTCCAAAGGCTTGCCTGTAATAAATCCAGGCTCTTTGTGGCCAACAAGTTTTTCAAACTCATCAAGCATCCACGCCATAATTTGTGGCGTTGTATAAACATCAGGAGCAGGAATGTCTTTGTGCGCACCCATGTATCTGTAGAAAGCTTGAACGTAAGCTCTGCTCACGCGCTCAAGTTCGCCTTGAGACATTTTCTTTGGATCACAAATAATTCCACCCTTTCCGCCACCAAGCGGAATTCCGACAACCGCGGTCTTCCAAGTCATCCATGCTGAAAGTGCTTTAACAGTATCAATTGTTTCTTCAGGATGATAGCGTATTCCACCTTTGCACGGTCCGCGTGCATCGTTATACTGTACACGGAATGCCCTGAACTTTTTTGCCTGCCCGTCATCCATTTTAACGCTCAATTCAGCTTCGTGAATTCTCATCGGCTCTCTTAGAAACTCATGAACTTTCTTTTCTAATCCAAGAATCTTCGCTGCTTCATCAAGTTGTCTTTGAGCATTTTTGAATGGATTCAATTCTTCTGACACATTAACACCAACACACATTCAAAAATGTGTTGACTCACCAATTTCACAAATGTCAACTTCATTCTTGAAAGGATTAAGTTCCTCGGGCATTCAAACCATCTTTTGCTGCTTCGCAGTCATATTATCAATTGCCTCGCTTTGCTCGGTCATATCTCATCACTTTGTCATGCGAGGCGGTAATTTTCTTTTAACATACAAAGGAATTGTGCCCTGCTCAAATTCCATTTCTGCAAGCTTTATCGCATCCTTGACTTCAGTCTTGATCATTGGTGGTGCTCCTCTAGAAAGCTGTAGAGCTCTAGCTCCAATAATTCTTGCCCTTTCAAAACGTGTGTATTCTTCTGGCATGTTATCACATTTCTTTCAATCTGTGGTTCTTTATGCTCCTAATTTCATTCATGGTTTCTTCAAAAAATTTATTAGCTTGACTAACTTTGTCTATAACAGGCGGTTCGTATTTACCTTTTTCTTTATAGGCAGCGCCTTCTTGGCTTTCATCAGAATAGTTACCATGCATGCCTGCACATAGAAGCGACAGATATTTAAAGATTATTTTTACCCAATATACTTCAAATCTTCTGGCTTCTTTTTCGTTTGTATCTGTTCCATCGCCTGCTGCTGGACTTCGCTTATCTTCTTTATGAATTCCTGCATCTTTTCGACTTCTTCTTTTATCTTGCTCAAGTCAAATTTGACATCAAGGATTTTCTGTACCACTTCCAAAACCGCCTCAGCAGCTGTGTGGTCAACCATTATCGGGAAGCCCGGAGTTTCTCCAAGAAGAGTATAAGTTTTCATGCCGCGCAAATGCCCTATGCTTGGTATCAGGCCTGCACCGCCAACAATTGTTCCTATCTGTCCGGTAACTTTTAGCTCGACTCCAAATTTATTTAACTCCTTTGAAACGGGTTGGTCAGAAACCACGCCAAATATCTTTGGTTTTCCAGTAACATGTCCAGTTGAAAACCCTCCTATTGTTATAATTTCCTTGCATCCTAAACTTTTTGCAAAGTCAACTATTTTGCCAGATATTTCATAGTGCCCTTTCGGGTCATACGTTTGCGTATCGCCAATTAGGAAGATTATGTCTCTTGTCTTGCCAATCCAATAATAAAATTCATTTCGTAATTGGTGAATCTGATCGTTATGAACAATAACAAACGGGAAAAAGTAGGGCGAATAAAGCTCTGCAAATTTCTTAGCCTTCAGCTGGTGCACCATGTAGTCAACGGCTATGCGACCAACGTGTCCAATTCCTGGCAGACCAACCAAACAAACCGGATTCTTTAGCTTAGGTTTCTCAGAAGCAATTATCTCGGTCTCAAGCATTTTCGTCACCAATTTCAGATAGCGAAAATGTGTCTGCAAGAACTAAAGTTCTTGCGTGACAGGAAAGCGAACTTTCCTGCATTACGCTAGTAAACTTCATACGCGCAATTTGCTTCTTTCAAATATAAAGCTATTTTCCAGCCATCCTTCTATACTTTCCATACTTCTGTTCTTTTTCCAAAGAAAATTTTGGCGGCGCTGGGCTGTGCGCAGGCGCACCACAATCATGGCATTTCTCATCTAAAGTATAATGATTATTTGTACACTTCAATATTTTGGCTGGCAACTATTTCACCTATTGCTGAGCTGCTTCGCAGCTCAGTTATTTCACCATTGTGAAGGCTCCTTTTCCGCCTGACTGCTCAATCTTTTTTACAACTGCTTCAGCAGTTTCCTTTATTATGCGCTCGCCTTTCTTTGCGTCTTTTGTTTTCATTGTTAATGCATACTTGGGTGCAGAAACATATTTCACATCAATGCCTTTCTTCTCCAGTTCTACTAAATAGCCCTTGACTACCTGTAATCCATTTGGTGCATAACTTGTCAATTCTAAACGCCCCTTTAATTCCATTTCTTTTGCTTCCATCGCCTTTTCCGCAACTGCAGAAATTGCATCAACCCATTTCTGTGGAATTCCTTTTTTCAATAAGAGTTCTCTGCCCTGTTGTTCCATAGAAACTTTAAAGGCTTCAAACAAACTTCCAAACTCTTCCTGCATTTTGAAGCCCACTTCTTTGTATGCCTTGTTCAAATCAGAACCCATTTCTTTAGCAGCCTGCTCCAACATTTTCTCTGCGCGTTGTTCGCTCTTTATTGCTTTAAGCTTCGCATCAGCCTCATTCCTAGAAACTCTTTTCAAAGAAATATCAACGTGATTTTTCTCACCTTCAACTCTGACAACCAACGCGACAACAGGTTGTCCCTCCTTTACAAAAGATCTGATGTCCTTAATCCATGTACGTGCAACTTCAGAAATGTGAACGCTTGCATCTGTATTCGGGTAGTCGTCAAGCTGAACCTGAACGGAAAACGGATTGACTTTAGTAATTTTTCCTACAACAAGCTCGCCCTGCTCTGGAATAGTTCTTGATTTTCTAACCATAAGCGGATATAGAAAGTAAGAGTTTAAAAACTCATTTTGTTGCGCTGCTTCGCAGCGCAATTATTTTAGTCCATCACTTGTACAATCTTTGTTTTGATGTGGGCCTTGCCGCCGGTGTTTTCAGCTAGTATATTGTCACAGACAAGACACTTAACAGCACGTGCAGGTTTGTTGAAAATAATTTGTTCGTTCTTGCACTTAACGCAGGAAACTTTTAAGAATTTTGAAACCGGACGAGGAATTAATGCTCTCATAAAAAAACCATTAAATTTTTGCCACGATTTCAAACTTCTTTGCGCGCCAGCCGTCTCCAATTGTGCTGCGCTTCTTGCACGTCTTGCATTCGTAACGTAAATCTACTTTCTTTGTAGGCTTTGCCCTGTCCTTAGGATTGCTTTTAGGAAAAGAGCCATATCCGACTAATTTTCTATTGAAGCGTCTCTGTCCTTCAGAAAGCTCTCGTCTCTTTTTTCCAGAGCTCTGTCTGTGCACAACATGCTCTGTGTGCTTCTTGCAGTAAATGCAAAATCTGTTTTGCACCTTAGGTAACTTCATTTTTCTCACTCTAAAACAATTTCAGCCGCATTTCTTGCGACCAATATGGCCCTTATTTCCGATGGGAGTTTTACGACATCGCCCAATTTGAAAGGTCCATATTCGTTCATATCGGTGCCCACGAATTTAGGCATGTCCGACAGGATCTTCACCATTCGTGTTCCGTTTGTAGTCAAGGCTTTTAAAGGTTGTTCCGGTACGGGTTCCATTGATGAACTGCTTTGCATTTCAGTTATATCAACAGGCTTGTTTACTGTGACGGCGGTCATTGCGTTTCTTATTTCCTCAAGGCTTTTTCTAGCGTCTTCTATTTTCTGCTCAACAGAAGCGGCTGCGCTGATATATTTTTCAAGAGAAGACTCCTTATTTTGCTTAAGCAGAAGTATAGACTGGTCAAAAAACTGCTGTTCTTCAGGAGTCATGTTAGCAGGTTGCGATCCTCCTCTGCTAGCACCAAGTGCAGCAAAAATTATTTTTCTCTGTCTGCGAGAAATTACATCCTCCAGAAGCTTTTTTGCACTTTCAATTTCTAAAAGTGAAATGCTATCCTTCCTTTCCTCTCTTGTAGCAAGCCATGCACGCACAGCTGGCCAGAAACCCTCTGGAAGTTTTCCAAGAGTTTCAAGCTTTTCAGACCTGTGCACAGCGCGTATTCCTTCGTAAGTAATTATGTTATTCATATCAATCATTTACGTTTTCTGGTAAATTTAACTTTACGCTTTTGCTTTGCAAAAGCCATTTCCCGTTTGTATTTCCTAACGGCATAGTTGACTGGATTCTTAATCTTCTTATTGTTGCACAGGCCATCCGGTTTGCAAATTCCAAAATCATCATAATAAAGAGTACGATCGCAGTTAGCAGGCAAAACTTTTTCTGCGCGCCTCAAATGATAAGCAATCTGAGTCTTAACTAATCGCTCCGATAAAGGCTGTGCGTGTTTTTTGTTAACTTCCAAAACAGCTTTTTCAATTTCCTCATTCTTCCAATTTACCGATCGCAAGAAATTAATCAAAGTAAATAGGGATCGCTTCTTTCCTTCGTTCAATCCAGCCATTATGAGCTTAACACATGGCGGAAAATATTCATAAGGCACAGGATAGCCAAACTGTATTTTCCTAACAGCTTTAGGCTTTTCTTCTATTACATTCTTTCCAGCCCAATCCAATGCTGCAATAAGAAATTCCGTTCCTTCGCCTTCTTTGTTAACAAGGAAAGGCAAATCCGCTTTAACATTTTCAGCCTTGGCTTCATCAATTTTGAATGACTTTAACTTAAACAGTTTAACTGGCGTGGAAACGAGCCAGGTCTTTTCATGCAAAGAATAAGGCGCACGGAAAAGATGGCGGGCTCCCCAGTCCTTTTCAACTTCAAGAAAACTATAGGGGTTGATTTCTGACGCAGACGGAAGAAGATTCATTAGTGCGGATAAGCTTCCTTCCTCTTCTATCAGAGCTTCAAGTATCTTGTCTTTCAATTTTTCTTTTATGAAGCTAACAATAGCGCGTGGAATTTCCGGATACCTTTTTGCAATCGGATTGAAATCTATTTCTTGCGGAAATGCTTCGGATGCAACGCCGATGTGAAATCCGCGCCGGCCTGAAAATTTTATTGTAGCAGTTATTCCATAGTCTTTCAAAAAATCAACAATTACGGCGGCTGCAGCGCGTCCATGTTCAACCTTAACTTTGCTGTCTATGTCAATAATCAAGTCCCAACCTTTCCTTAGCTCTTCTAGGTTTGAACCCGTGACAATGGATAGCGGTTGGTTCCATCTCTCAACAGAGCAGTGGAAAGAAACAACGCCAATTCTTGCTCGCTCATAAACATCTCGCGGATAAAGTATTGCATCGGGTCTTTTGAAGTATCCTCCTTCTACATTTGCACCGGCGACTTCCCTGTCTCGTGCAACATTAGCTATTGAATTTTGTACATCATGTCTTGAATAGTATTTTATCACAGCAGCAGAATCCATTTGCAATCACCAAACTTTAGGTTTGCAAATGTGTTTACTTTTACTATAAGATTTAATCAAGGTAAACTTCATCAGAACAACCTTAATTAGTTTCGGGTATGCAAAGTATTAAAAGGTTGAAATTCAGTGAGCGACTATGCTTGACAAGACAGTAGAGGACATGAACCTGAAGAACGTTAGTGTTGCTCAGTTAGTTGACCAAATGGGAAAATCTGGTGGATTTTCCGCCAAAAATGTAGCTATAGCCGCTGATATTTGCAAAAGGATGAATACAGACAAGCAATGCTTCAAGTTCCTTTCTTTCCCGGCAGCTTTAGTGGCAACAGGATTGCGCGGAGCAATTGCACAAGCGATAGAAGCAGGAATGTTCGATGCCATTATTACAACTTGTGGTACATTGGACCATGACTTGGCAAGAGCGTGGGGTGGAAAATATTTTCACGGCTCGTTTGAAATGGACGACAACAAATTGCACCAGGAAGGCGTTAATAGATTAGGAAACATCCTGGTTCCTAACGACAGCTACGGCAAAACAATAGAGGACGGCATGCAGCCGATACTAAAAGAACTTGCTGCGCGAAAGGAAGAGTGGTCTGGCGTCGAGCTGATAAGAGAATTCGGCTTGCGCCTTAACGATGAAAATTCTATTTTGTATCAAGCCGCTAAAAAGAATATTCCTATATTTGTTCCCGGCATAACGGACGGCGCATTCGGTACGAACTTAGTTTGGTTTGCACAGGAAAATAAATTCAAGCTTAACATCCTTGATGACGAAAAAGCTTTGGCGGATATAGCTTTCAAGCACAAAGTAAGCGGTGCATTAATGATTGGCGGTGGAATTTCCAAGCATCACACAATATGGTGGTCACAATTCAAAGGTGGATTGGACTATGCAGTTTACATTACAACTGCTTCACAGTACGATGGCTCGCTTAGTGGAGCTCGTCTCGAGGAGGCCGTGAGTTGGGGTAAGGTGAAGGAAGACGCGAAGTACGTGACTGTCGATGGAGACGCGACAATAATTCTTCCCGTAATTTTGGCAGCCTTGTTTCAAGGGTAGTCATTTTGGGCCAAGAGTAGGAAATTTCTGCACCTTCGCCTCTAAATTCCCCCCAACTATCAACATAGCCGAAAAATACAGCTGTCTTTTCTCTGCGCGGTCTTCTAAAAGTTAACGTAACATTCTTATCCTTTTTACTTTCTATCATACTGAGAAATTTAGAAGGATCGTAAGGTTCTAAATTGTAGCCAATAAAATTCTTTTCCAAGTCATATTTTAAAATACCTTTTTTCAAAGATGCTGTATTTCCGTTCATTCTAATGTCTAAGTTCCATTGGGAAGTGACATTAGCGTATATAATTTTTGCGGCTAAGTATATTTTTTCAATTTCTTCTTGCGTGGCGTCATCATCGCTATTGATACAAACAGACAAAAGCATGGTGCAATCAATCGTAGAATACTAATAAAAAGCCAGCAGTTTTCCTTAATGGCTACAGAATATTACTCCTCGCTTACGCGGGGTGCTAAAACAAACCCCATGCGCACATTGTTGCCTACGAAATCCAAACGCAGCGGATAATCGTTGCCCATCTTCAATCCAAACTTATCCGCGATTTTTGCAGCCTTCATGAACTTTTTCAAGTAGTCCAAAGGATAGCGCGATTTGACGGTTTGCTCTGTTACAACATTTTGCAATGATTTTGTTCCGCCGCTTACCTTTAGCTCGACTTTGCTGCTGTCGCCTTCAGCAAGCATTCTCATTTGATTTTGTGAAAGCTCAACCATAACAGAATCCGAAATTACTGTAGCGTCATCAATGCCATCGCCCATTACATCCGAGTTTACTTCGGCGCTCGCATTGAATTGAAATTGCGTAACATTTGGAACTTCTTCCTTTCCTAACTCAAGCAAAGGCAAAGCAAAATTCCTTATAGACTCTCCTGCAAGTGTTACTTCTAACCTATTTTCAGTTTCGTTAAGTTTAAGGCTAATTTTGTCTAAAGGTCCAGCACGCTTCAAAACATTAAGCAAACTTTCCATGTTCAAAGAAATATCTTTGTCAGCATCACAGAAATAATTTTCAAATGCGCCGCCGCCTATCTTAAAATCAACAACTGCAACCATTGCGCGGTCTGCTGCAATTACTTCTATTCCATCTTTTCTTAAACGTAAAGTCCCCTCGTCAATAATTGCGCTTATCGTATCTATACAATCGCGTAAAACTTTTCCATCAATCATGCTTGCTGTAAACACACAACCACCTATGCAGTTAATTCGCGCGCACGCCTGTACATTCCTATGTCAAATTCTTCAAGCCTTTGCACAACTTCGCCGCGCAATGCGAATCCGTCTATCAAAGGCAAAACCCCTGCAACATTGCCT
>CAYJQM010000005.1:9430-22691 GCA_964372405.1 uncultured archaeon
ACAACGCGCAACATTTCACCATTTCGCAAACCGGCAATCATTTGCTCGTTCTCAAACATTACCTCAGTTTTAGCAGTGCCATCGTCAATCAATATGGTATCCCCGCTTGAGTCCAATATTGTGCCCAAAATCCTAACACGTATATCGCGCGCCGAATCGATGTCAGATATTGACTTTTCAATTGCAGGCAGTCGCTTCTTTATTTGTGTTGTTTCGGGCATGTTTTCTATACGTGCTAAAAGAATAAATACCTGAATCCATAACAACTTACGGGAGGATTGAATGGTTCTAGAGTCGTTATTTCCGGACAAGAAGATTCGCAGCAAGCCTGTAGATATGTTTGCGTTGAGCTTTGTGGTGACGCTAGTATCAATTTTCTTAGCTTATTCTGTATTTCCTAAATATTCTGGAATAATAGCGCCCTTACTAACAGCGGTTGCCATGGCACCATTGATATACAGGATATTTGGCCAAGAAGAAGAAGAAATTAAACAAGTTGTTCATAAGCGTTTAGTAAGAGGTTTTCTGCAGAGGCATGACGATACCATAGCTTTGTTCAGCCTTTTCTTCGTTGGAAGTTTTCTTGCCAATTTTTTGGTTGCAGCATTTTTACCAGAAACTTTTGTCAAGATGTCCTTTGAGCCGCAGCTTAACGACATAAATGCCGTTCAACAGCTTTCCAAAAGCATAAGCGGACAATTCCTTGGAAACGACTTGATGAGCTTGATTGCAATCAACAATCTCAAGGTCATGATATTCTCATTCCTACTTTCATTCCTTTTCGCAACCGGGGCAACTTTCATTTTAAGCTGGAACGCTTCGATACTTGCAATCTACTTGGCTTCATTTTGGCGTCAGGGTTTGATAGACCAGTTGGTTGCAACAACAACCGGAATATTTCCACATGCTGTCATAGAAATAACCGCTTACTTTTTGGCTGGAATAGGCGGTGGAATTTTGTCAGCAGGAATGGTGCGCGAACATTTTTTTACCCCAGAGTTTAAGCTCGTGTTGCGCGATTCACTTATGTTAATGGGCATGGCCATTGTTTTCGTAGTGGTCGGCGCCTACGTAGAAGTTAGCTTTTAATGCTTTGGTGAGAAGATTAGTTATGTCAAAATCATTTAATCTTGTAATGATGTCCTTGCTTGCTCTTGGTTCTATTTTCGTATTGAATTCTTTTACAGCTTCAATAAGCCAACCGACTGGTGCAGTTTTAGCTGTTCAGAGCGGTGCAATCGCATCTGCTATTCTTTTACTCATTGCCGGCGCCCTGATTTTCCACGTGAGGAAGTTTTAAGCCGATCTATTCTTAATCTATACGACGCAATCTTTTTACATGCATCTATTAAAATTGGCGTGGATTCTATTAGCGTCTTTTTCACTTCATCCTTGATGTCGACGCTTACACCCCAACGCATACCTTGTGTATAGTAGTTTATCGTTCTAGAATAATAGTTCTGTGTTCTTTTTCCAGAATAAACAGAACCCTCTGTTACAGGCGTCCTATCAAGCCAAATACGAACCCCCCGCGCCAGCTCTACGTCTGCATGCTGATAATGCAAATGTTCATTTAGATGAACTGCAAATGAGTTTCCATTCGGCTCCATTTCAAATCCCGCTCCTTTCCAATCATCAGCACCAGCTATTCTAAGTTTTGATGCGTAGTGGAAAAATTCTTGTAAACCTTCATCAGACATTCATATTGCATGCAACATCAAGAATAAAAAGTAGTGGTGGGCTCGCCCTGAATTCCCATGATATTTTGCTGCATTGCGAGGCAGTGCAGTTCATATCAATTTTGAACAGGGGTCCTAAGGTCCCAAACCTCATATCCTACCATTCTAGGATGCTTTTGCTGTGTTGCCTTGAACACAGCTATTTCATCTAGCTAGACTACGAGCCCGTGCATGTATTTGGAATCTGCAGATTATTTAAATCAGTTCTGTTCACTTTAATTTATGGTAGGCAAGTTCATCGTCTTTGAAGGATGCGACGGATCTGGTTTATCAACGCACTCTAAACTTTTTGCGGATTACTTGAAAAGCAAAGACATTGACGTCCTGCTCACAAAAGAATCTACAAACAATTCTATAGGAACCATGATTAAAGAAACTTTTCTAAAAGAAAAACAAAAAATAGATCCCACAGCTTTACAGTTGCTGTTTTGCGCAGATCGAGCTCAGCATCTTGCAGAAGAAATAGAACCTGCGTTAACATCGGGCAAGACTGTGGTATGTGATCGATACATCTTGTCTACGCTAGCTTTTGGTTCACTAAGTTGCGATCTAAACCTCCTTAAGCAAGTTAATAGCCAATTTAGAAACCCCGACTTAACTTTCATTATTGATGTACCGCCTGAAGTTTCTATGCAACGCATCAAGGCGTCAAGAACCGGAATCGAACTATATGAAAAATTGGAGACGCTAAAGAAGGTCAGGGAAAATTACAAGTCGCTGAAAGATTATTTTCCCAATACTTTCATTGTAGATAACAATAGGCCATTGGAACAAGTCGCAGAAGAAATCAAGAAGATTGCTGATAGGCTTTGAAGCGCTTAAATCTCTTTCCCCCTTAACTCAAATATGGAAAACCTTTACGTTGGTTTCTGTGAAAGGTTTGGCAGTTATTTTCCAAGCAAGACTCAACCGAGCGAAGAATTTGAAACAGCCATAAAGTATCTACGCTGGAAAATCAAGCCCGAGAAAATTATTGGTGCAACACGAATAGGCATGTTAGTAGTAGCAGCCATTTTTGTTATTTTGAGTGCAATAACATTCGCTCTTGGTGCAAACCCAGCAATTTTCATTATAGAAGCTTTAACATTACCTTTACTGTTCAATCAAGTTCTTACTGACTATCCAAAAACATTAGCAAAGCAACGCGCAATTACGGCATTAGGCTCTTCGCCTCAGCTAATTGCCCAGCTTGCAATTTCAATTAAGCAGAATCCTAATTTGGAAAAGGCAATAGAATTCGTAGCAGAACACGGCGAAGGAGAAATCGCCCAAGATTTCAGAAGGATGCAGGCGCATATTTGGAGTGCACAGTCGCCAAGTTACTTCAAAGAAATGCCAATACTCGCAGAAAAATGGGGACATTTTTCAGAAGGGTTCCAGCGTTCAATTTTCTTAATTCTTTCAAGTTTCAATGAGCGCGACCTGAAAAAGAAAGCAGCAACTTTAGACAGGGCAGTAGAAAGTATTTTAGGCGACGTTTTGCTAAAAATGCGTGAATACAGTTTGGGTTTGCATTTACCTACGCTAATTTTGTTCTCATTCGGAATTATAATGCCGCTTATTTTGATTTCACTTTTCCCGCTTTTAGGATTCTTCGGCATCCCGCTGTCTCTAGAAGCAATTACTTTATTCCTTGTTACTTCTTTGGCAGGCGTCTGGCTCTATTCAAACAGAATTTTGCAGAGCAGGCCAATAACCTTTTCCCTTCCTGAAGTAAAGAGCAATGTTCCTGCAGGTTACGCAAAGTTAGCAGGTACAGTTGTCCCAGCATTTCCATTGGCAATCGCCACCGCAATACTAATTTCATCCATAGGTCTGCTTTACTTATTCTCGCTGACCAAAGTTGTAATTTTCAGCGGCGGGCTTGCAGCGCTTCTAAAATTGGTCAACACCGTTCCGATAATTTTAGGCGTTGGTGCTGCAGGAATAGTTTATTGGTATGGAACTGGCGCGCACTTGGCAAAGGAGCGTGCTCGCATAAAGAAAATTGACGAGCAAGTACCTGACGCTTTATACTACATTAGCAGCGTCCTGTCCGAAGGCAAACCGTTTGAAGAGGCTGTCGATTATGCCAGCTCAATGTTAGGCAAAACTGAATTGGCACAGCAGCTAAAAACAATAGCCAACACAATTAAGCGCAGGCACATTACAGTTGAAGCCGCACTTTTCAGCGATTTAGATAAAAGTTCCAATTTACTGAAATCCACATTTTCTATTCTTAATGCTTCAATGAAAAAAGGCTCTAAAGCTCTTGTTCAAACATGCGATGTAATGCAAAAGTATCTCAGCAGGATGGCCAAGATTGAACGCTCATTAATCTTGATGCTCAGTAAATCTTTGTCAATGATGAAAATTTCTGCAATGGTTTTCGCTCCCTTTGTTAGCGCAATTATTGTTGTCTTATTTGCAATGATTGTAAAAGGCGTTTCTTCTGCAGAACAGAAGTCTTTGATTTTAGGATACCTTCCAGTTAATCCGATTGCCGTGCCAAGCCTTCCCATTCCAATATTGCAATTGGTTCTCGGTCTATATGCACTCGGTCTCAATTATGTTCTTGTGCGCTACGTAACTTTAATCCAATACGGTCAGGATAAAATCCAATTGAAAGTCTCATTGGCACAATCCTTTGCTGTTGTTTTAGTAATCTTCACAGCAAGTTTAATAGGATTGTCGGCTATGTTGGTGTAATGGCGAAAGTCAAAAGAAACGCGGGCGAGGAAGAAGGTTTTGATAAACCTTTTGGAGCTGCGGTGAGCAGCGAGCAAAAGGGTTAGGGTGTCTTTATGAAAGGTCTAGAAGGTTTGCCGTTCAAATACATAATTACAATTATGGTAGCAGCCATAGTGCTGGGTGCAATGTTCTTGATAATCAACAATTACTCTGCAAGTACCATGCAAAATATTAACACAACAAACAGAACTTTGGTTGATGCGCTGAATAGTTCATTAGGAACGGCTCTGAACAGCACATAGGCTTAAATGCTTTTCTACAGTGATAAATTGTATGCAAACCGCAGTAGAGGAAGTAAAGTCAATTTTTCCGCATGTAGAAATGCCAACAGGCAAACCTTTCTACATTGCTAGATTCAAGGACACTCCTGTAAAAGAATTCAAAGACTACAAAGGCAAAGGCTTTGTGGCAAACTTAGGTCATAAACAACAATTACTTTTAGGACAAATGATTTCAGAGCAGGTCGGTCAGGGGCAGCATTATACTCTTCTATCACTTCAGCAGGCTTACGATTTGGTTCATTCTAAGACTCAAAAAGGCAGGGACTTCAAGGAAAAGAACCAAACTTACTGGTTTCATGATATTGAAGCTATCAAGAAAGTTTCCAAAGTCATGGAAATTTTCTCGGAGCCTAAGGTAGTTGAAAAGCAAGGAGAATTAGTTTACGACGGCAAGAGCAAGAAAGTAAAAATAAATAAAGATGATGATGTTGTTGAAACTTTGGAAAATGCTGGTCTATTCAAAGAAGGCGAACATAAAATCTATCACGGCTCAATGACTTTTGATGATAATGGAGAGTCCTCTGTCGGGTCTCACTGGAACAGGGGCGAGGACTGTTTCAACGCGAATTCGTACGGGCCTTCCTACAGGCATGTTGGCGGTCTCGCCGCCTTTAGGCTACTTGGACAGGAGAACGAATTAGTAAAATCTTCCGGACCAGTTCAGGTGGAAGAAAGTCGCTTAGCAGAATTAGAAGCAACAGAACAGAAATACAACAGTCTTTCAGAAGACTTCAAGCGCTTGGAAGCAGATTTTGAAAGAATGAAGAAGCGCTTCTAACTTTAATCAAAACAATAAAATCTTTATATACGTTTCTTGTCGTTGTGGTTGGAAGGCTTTTAAATAAGGCGAATCAAAATAGGGCAGGGTTGTAGTTAAATGCAGGTCGGCTGAGCCGACCAAAATATCTTTTGTCGCTGAAAGCGACAGTGATTTTAAATGAAACCGGGAAAAGCAGAAAGATATATTCACGAAAAGCTCGAGAGAGATGGCGGACTTCTATTAGCTCTAATTGACCCAGACAAACAGCCGTTTGAAAAAGGAGCTAAGGTAGCAGAAGCTTGTGCAGAAGGCGGAGCAGACGTTATTCTTGTTGGAGGAAGCATCGGAGCGCAGGGTTTGATTCTGGACAAAACGACAAAAATGATAAGAGAAAGGGTTAACGTTCCTATTATTCTGTTCCCTGGCAATGTCGGCACAATTACACCATATGCAGATGCGGTTTATTTCATGTACGTTCTTAACAGCAGAGAAGTTTACTGGGTTTCCACCGTACAAATCCAAGGCGCTCCTGTTGTCAAAAGAATGGGCATAGACCCCATTCCGACTGGCTATATTATATTGGAGCCAGGCAAGGCAGTAGGTTGGATAAGCAATGCTAACCTCATCCCACACAGCCGTGGCGACTTAGCAGCCGCTACCGCGTTAGCGGGCGAATACATGGGAGCAAGAATTATTGTCACAGATTCTGGAAGCGGAGCAGAGCACCCGGCACCTCCAGAATTAGTCAGAGCCGTTAAGTCCGTTCTAACCGTTCCATATTTCTATGCAGGCGGTTGCAGGACAGCAGAACAGGCAACAGGAATAATTAAGGCAGGCGCAGACGGAATCCAAGTTGGTACAGCATTGGAATTTGAAGCAGATTTAACCAAAGTTAAAGAAAAAGTCAAGAGCATGTCTCACGCAATCAAAGAAGCAGGACGCGAAAGACTAAAACATGCCACGAAAAATGAGCGCTCTTTGATATGGCCCTTGTTCCGTGCTCCAAGCAGATTGTTTAAGATGCCAATGATGCCAAAGTTCAATGTTCCTAAGTTTGAATTTAAGAGAACTCCAATGAACTCTTTCCAAATCAAGAAGCACCAAGCCACATTATTAGCACTAAGAGATAAGTTCAAGAAATCAAAGAAGCGCAAGTGAAGTTACTTCGTAACACACTTGCACTTTTAGCGCAAGTGAAGTTGACTTTTATTAAATTGGATAGTCAACACACTTTTGCATTTCAAATTGGTGAGCAAAAGTGAATTTTGCCTTTTCTATAAGAGTGCAAATAAAATTACTTTTGAATAAAGCGCAGGGAACAACGCCAGGAAAAATACAGGTCCATATCTAACACCATCTCTTACTAAAACAAATTTCTTAACGCGCCTAATCGCCTTAACTTCTGCAAGCGTTAATCCGCGAATCTTGCGCTTGAAAATTCCTAGGCGCGGAATGTCTTCGCCAATCATGTCTCCTACTTTTAGGCGCCGCGCAGGAATTTTTTGAAGGAAAGCCAATTCTGAGACGCTCGAGAGTTGATAGATAAATGGAACTAGTAATAACAATACCGACAACAAAATTCCTACTATGCTCCTATCAAGTGCTAATGCAACGGCAGCAAAGCCGGTAAAAATATAGATCATTCCTTGATTTTGCACAAGTGATTTGATGTAAGTCGTTCTGGTTTTCGCATTTCTAAAAACCGTCAGCGATAGATATGTCAAAGAGTACAAAAACCCTACGACAAAAACGCTGACGAAATAAACTGCTAAAAATGGTATAGAAGTTATTGAGGACGCAAGCGGAGCGCTGGGAAGCAGTGAGCCTATGGCAACAAGCAGGGCCCCGTCCCCGCCGCCCCACGCACCAGCATGGTACATAGCAAGTGCAAAAATTCCTAGAATAATTGTCGCGCTTAAAGAGGAAAGAAAAGGATCGATGCTCCCCGTCATTAGACTTTCAACCCCATGCATTGCCAATCCCAATCCTATCATGGAGAAAACAAGAATATCAGAAATGTCCGACGTCTTCAAATCTTGATAACCTGCGGCAGCGCTGCCAAGCAAAGCAATTGCAAGTCTGATTATTTCGAACATACCTAAACTTTTATTCTCGTGTTTATAATGATTGGTTATGGCCCAAGAACTTGTAACAATTGGTTTCATTTTGCTTTTCGTAGCTATTGCGCTGATTTTGGTTGGCGCATTCACAGGCGGCAAAGCCGATGTGAAATACGGAGTAGGCGGGTTCATCGGTCCGATACCATTCGGCTTCGGCAATGATCCCAGAATGGTTTGGATTGTTATCGCGCTAAGCGCTATTTTACTTGCTATTTTCCTTTTTGGAAGAAATCTTTTCTAAAAGTGCAGGCAATTCTTTCACGCTTCCAATTGAAAAGTCCGCACCTTGAGTTGGTTTAATTGCTATCGTTTTAACACCGGCAGCTTTACCTGCTTCAACATCAACAGGCAAATCGCCCAAAAATATTGCTTCATCAGGTTTAACGCCTAATAATTTACAAGCTTGTAAAACTCCATCTGGAGCGGGCTTGGGGTTTTTAGCATCTTCTAATGCAATTATAGCGTCAAAGTATTGTATCATGTCCGAATGCTCAAGCACTACGTCAACCAAAATTCTTGGTGTGCTCGTTACCAATCCAATTTTGTAATCACATTTAAGTTTGTCTAAAGTAAGCAAAGAGCCGTCAAATATTTTTATGCTGCGCGCAAAAGTCTCTATTGATTTTTGGTCGTTTTTTAACGCTTCAATTTCTTTTTTCTCCAATGGCACGCCCCACTGGTTTTTGTAGAATGCCTCTTGGGTAATTTCCTTTTTTCCCATCCTCAGCAAAAGCACGCTATTGAGTTTATACCATGCCTCAAAAGAATCTAATAAAACCCCATCCATGTCAAAAATAACAGCTTTCAGCATAGCACTTATAAATCAAACCTGTTAAAAAGGTTTATGAAAATCAAGTTGATTGGCATCAACAGACTTTCATTAAAGAAATTGGTGAAGTAAATGAAAATCAAGTCTGGGCAAGAAGTTCTTCTAATCGGACCAAGGACTTACCTTTTGTCAGCACAGGGAAAAATTGACAGCAAGTTTGGAAAGATATTTTTGGAAAAGCTCGTAGGCAAGCAGTTCGGGTATAAACTTAAAGTAGGAAAGAATATTTTCACAGCTTTGGAGCCAACTTTTCTTGATTTGATGCAAAAGAAAACAAAACGCGGTCCGCAGGTTGTCCTACCTAAAGATGCAGCAATAATTGCAGCCCAAACCGGTGCAGGTAGAGGCTGGAAAGTTCTTGATGCAGGTGCAGGATCAGGATTCCTTTCGATGTTTCTTTCGAATATAGGCTGTGATGTAACTGCATACGAAAAAAGAAAAGATTTCTACTTGGTTGCTAAGAAGAATATAGAGATATGCAAAGCCAAAGTAAAAATTCTAAACAAAGACATTACGAAAGGAATTGCAGGAAAAGATTATGACCTAATTACTTTGGACATGCAGAACCCAGAGAAAGCAATCAAGCATGCGCACAAAGCCCTAAAGGTTGGTGGTTGGCTTGCTGTTTACTCAATGCACACGCAGGAAGTGGAAGCTGTTTTCAAAGAAGTTAGGAAGCACAGCTTCGCAAGAATCAAGATAGTTGAACCATTGGAAAGAGAGTGGCAGATTGAGGGTGACACAAAAACTTTCATGAGGCCAAGAAATTACATGCAGGCGCACACCGCATTTCTAACTTTCGCGAGGAAGGTTTGATGAAAGTAATTTTAGTTATGGCCATAACCCCCAACGGCTACATAGCAAAACCTGATGGCGATACATCTTGGGAAGAGCCAACAAGCTGGATAGGCTTTAAAAAAACAAGCAAAGAAATCGGTAACATAATAATTGGTAAAAATACGTATGAACAGGTTGTTAAAGCCAAGCAGTTTCCTTTGCCTAAACGTCTCAATGTTGTACTAACATACGAAAAAATAGAAAACAAATGGGGCGAGGACAAAGTAATTTTCACAGATAAACAGCCAAAAGAAATTCTTGAGATGCTAAAGAAGAAAGGTTTCAACAGAGCCTGTGTAGCAGGCGGCGGAATGAACAATTCCAACTTCATGAAAGAAGGCTTGATTGATGAATTGTTAATAGATGTCGAGCCAACTATTTTCGGAAAAGGCATCAAGCTTTTTGCAGACGCAGATTTTGATTTCAAGCTCAAACTTCTAAAGGTAAAAAAGCTATCAGCAAACGAATTGCAATTGCATTATAAAGTTATGAAATAGTGGTGGGCTCGCTGTGACTTTCATCACCTTCAACTTACCTTGAAGGTGCTTTGAACACAGGTCTGAAGCTCCCGAAGCTCCAATCCTACCATTCTAGCAGGCGAAGCATGCTGGAATCTGTTAAGCTTGCTTAACCTGAAGCTAGACTACGAGCCCTTAGAATAAATTCATCTCACGTAAGCCTTAATAATCTTATCCGCGCCTTCTTCTTTTACAATCTGCCACGCGCGGTAATGCCATTTCCAGCGGGTGTAGCCCTTGATTATGTTCTGCAGTTTCTTTGGACCGAAAAGTTTCTCGTATGCTTTCCATAGGATCGCATGTGGAAGAATATGTTCAAGCACAACAAAATGTTCCTTCCTGTATTTTTGCGAGATTTTATTTTTCCATCTGAATTTGCCTTCGTTTTGTATAATTATCTGGTGCGATAGTTCGTGCAGTAAGGTTTCTATAGCATTCCAATAGTCTCTTACAATGTTAATTGTAACTGGCAATGAAAATGCCCATTTAATGTCGTGCACCACAAAAACTTCTATTAAAGGGTCTTTCCACTTGAGATCTGAAACCTGTTCATAAGTGCGCAGAGCTTTTGGTAGTAATGTTTTAGTTTTTCTAGAAAGAATTTTTGCGAATTTCCATCCAGACTTTTTGCGAGCTTCGTATCCTGCGAACCCCTTCTTTTGTAAATCTCTTATGAATGCCTGATAAATATCTGAATAGTATATTTCTATTTTGGGTATCATATGTCTACTCCACCAGAATTATGCCGTTCATGTTGACATTTGCATGGGCTGAACAGTGGTAGTGTTGTTCACCAGAAGTGTCAAATGTGTATTCAAAGTTATTTCCATTTTGGATTCCACGCGAATTTAATCCTGCCAAATAGTTATGTGACGGGTGCGGGTCCGTGTTTACAAAATGTTCAACTTGGTCGTTGTTAACAAAAGTAATTTTGGTTCCTTTTGATATGCGAACGTATTGTGGGGAAAACTTAATGTCTGACATATCAATGTTAACAGACGATTGTCCTCTAAGGTCTTGCATCTGCGTCAAGAATGCTGAGTCCACTATGAAGCCGAATGAACCATCATGGCATGAGCCATCTGGCCAGCAGCCTTTGTATTTTACAATATATTCCCCATCGCCAGAACCCTTAATGCTAACTCGCATAGACAGCCTGTCTTGAGAAATTTGTGCTGTGCCATCTGTTGCATCAACATCTCCTCTGAAAACTTTTATTTCAGAAGGCGGGGCAAGGTCAAAATTTGTGTTGATAACTATTTCTTTTGGAACCGTCGCATAAATATCGCCATGCGCCGGAGCGCTGTTCACAAAGTGTGGCGTCCTTATGTTCTGTATATTTACGCTATATTTGGATTGAAATGGTATTTCCTGTGTTTTAGATTCGGTTTGCTTCTCTGTCGGTTCTTTAGTTTCTGGTGATTGTTGCGTCTGTCCAACACAGCCAGCCACTAGAAGTGCAAAAATTAAAGCCACGGCAACTTTCTGCACTGCTAAAACCTCCTTTCAAGTTGATTAGTTTTAGCGTGTAAAAAATAAACAACGATATTAGAGATTTTTTGCATTAAAGGGGTTAGTTAAGCCAATATAAAAATAACGCTTAACAGTCTTGTACCAAGTCGATTGTATGAAAAAAGTCCTAGTCTTAATATCCGGTGGCATTGACAGCCCAGTGGCAGCTTGCAAGCTGATTAAAGCCGGTTATGAAATTTCTTTGGTGCATTTCTACAACCAGACCAATACTTCACAAGGCGTCAAGGAAAAGATTGAAAAGCTTGCAGAAATTCTGCGCGCTTATCAGAAAAAAATTAAACTGTATATAGTTCCTTTCCAAGAACTGCAAATGGAAATAATCAAGCAGGTTCCAGCGAAGTATAGAATGCTGGTCTACAGGCGATTCATGTATAGGATAGCCGAGCAGATTGCAAAGAAAAACAAGATAAAATTCTTGGCAACGGGAGACAGCCTTGCTCAGGTTGCCTCACAGACTTTAGACAACATGCGTTCAATAGGCATAGCAACCAAAATGGAAATACTGAGACCCCTTCTAGGCTTCGACAAGCAGGAAATAATGACCATAGCTAAACAGATCGGAACATATGAAACTTCCATAATGCCTTATGCTGATTGTTGTTCGTACATGATAGCCGACCATCCAGAAACGCGCGCTTCACCAGAGTTGGTCGACAAGCAGGAAGAAAGTCTAAAAATCAAGAAGCTTGTTGCTTCTGCGCTAAAAAAGAAAGAAGTTGCTTAAGGAGCTGGCTTCACTTGGCAGCCGCACCACGCCTGCACTTGTGTTTCTGAAGTAGGGTCTACACAGCTTCCAGCAGACTTGCACAATGCTCCTATGGTATCATCGCTGTCAACTTTCCCGTCGCCGGTGATATCCCTTTTTACCAGAACTTGATCTACTGGTGTGCTCGCACCGCAGTTATATTGCTGACATGCCGGACCTTTATCTAATGTAATAAGAATCGGGTTGGCACCAGCCGTTCCAAAGCTCAAAAGAACAATCAATCCAAGTAGAACTATAACTGCTATAGCAATAATCACAAGAACATTAACCGGTAGCTCTACTCCCTTATGCTTTGACATGTCTGTATTTTCGCAAAGCCGGTATATAAAGTTATTTATAGTGGACCAAGCTGATTTCAAATTGGTTCGCCCCAACTATTTAAACAGGCGAACTTAATTTTAATCATGAAAGGAATTGCTGTAACAACGGTTTTCATAATAGTCTTTCTTTTGATAGTAGCCGCCCTTCTTGCAAATATAATTTTTTCCTCACAGGGAATCTTGGAAGGCGGGACCTTTGAAAAAATTCTAGAAGGCATAGAAATACCAGTTCCAATAGAAAGCGACCCGGTTGGAACACTGGAGCTTACGCAACCGCCTACACCAGAGGACCAAGTTACATCAACACAAATAGCATGCAACATAGCGCTGGCGCTTAGAGACGATTTTGGAGAATATGGATATGACGACAAACTTGAAGGCAGGTCAAAAGAAGGCTACAGAAAGATAGATTTTGGTCAAGATATTTTTTTAATAGCATCACCCGAGCAGTTTAAAATAAATAAAAAAGACACTGGCGAGTTTTACAGCTATAGCGACCTGTCCGATAAAGGCAAGGAAAAGTTGGATAATGACTGCAGCGACGTCGTTGGTCAAAACGGAAAAAAAGTTTTTGAGCCCTGCGATACTGCATATGTGGATGAAAAGTGCATAACAAAAATTTTAAGCAAACTTAAAATAAAGGAAAAAAATATCTGTACAGGAGCTGACGATGTTAATAAGGTTACTGCTGGTGGTACAGGTGTAAAGTTTGGCAACAGCAAATGTGTTTCTGCAGATGGGGTCGGTTGTAAAGACATATGCCCATCAACAGGCGACCAAAAATTTGATGATAAAATAAATGTTACGAACGCTTCTGGCCTCCAAATA
>CAYJQM010000006.1:0-6571 GCA_964372405.1 uncultured archaeon
ACTTTGGCTCTGTTAATTGCAGTCAAAGCATCCTTAGAATAATTCTCTAACATAAGTAGAATATTGTAAGGCGGTATATAAATTAATCTTCTACAACAAACCTGATCTTCTGCGACTCGCGGACACGCGGTTTGTCTTCTTCAATTGCTGTTATCTTTATGACTTTCTCTCTTTGCGGAGCAAGCTTCTTGAACTTGCAGCTGGTGCATTTCAGCCACTTTATAGTTGCACCGTCAAGAAAAATTAATTCGTGCCTGCAGTTAGGGCAAACAGTTGGGTAATTCTCTTCTTCAACTATAGTTTTAATTGACATTTACTGCTCACCAAATTCAAGGCAGCTATACATCAGAACCACTGTCCAACTTTAATTTTGGCCATAACTTCGTCATGAACATGCGGATACTTCTTTGCCAACTCATCTAAAGACAAAATAACTTCCGGCTTGCTTACAAAAAACATTCCTATGTCGCCTATTTTTGCTTGCACTCCGCCATCTGGCCTGAATCTAACTGCACCATCCATCATGATCTTACAATAGGGAAATCTTGATTGGAACATCCTGTCAATGTCAGCAACAGAAAATTTTCCTACTACCACAGAACCCGTCTGCTCAACAGCGGCAACTTTCTTCAAAAACTTCCCAGCTTTCTGTTTTGCTTTCTCAACAGAATTGTACCAATTATCCGGAAGCTTGTAATCGTCCTTTTCCCTCACGAGTTTAGAAAGTGCCATATCATCTATTAGGCAGCAAAAGGATATAAAACCTATCCAGCATGTATCTCCACAGTGTCCTCGTCTTTCAGCACATGTTCTAAGCCAACTTGTGCACCTTGGTGTTTAACTGACTTGCCCCATATACGTGCAAACTTGAATAGCTTTACGAAATCTTTGTGAACTTTATTTGCAGCATCTTTTACTGTAGCATTTTTTCTTAATACTAAAGCTTTCTTCTCCGGTTTCTTGTCTGGTTCTTTTGTATAGACTCGTATCAAATCAAGTTTGTCCCAAAGTTTTTGGAAAATACTGTCAACATTCGGTTCTTTCTTTCCCTGAGTATTGATGTATATTTTATGCAATCTAAATGTATCGCGCATAACTTGGAACTCTTTTCCTTGAAGTTTCAAGTCTTTAGTAGAATCGTAAACAAAAATCAACCCATCAGTATTTTGTGCAATGCTCAAAAATTGCGGCTGAAAAGTTGAAGGAATTTCAATTATTTGAAATTTTACTCCGGTCCATTCTGCAACTCCTATCTGAGGCTTTGTGGTTGTAAAGGGCCTGTTAGAAATCTTAGGCTTTGCATCCGTTAGTTTAGAAAGCAAAGTGCTTTTCCCGCTTTGCGTCAATCCAATTAAACATATCTGAACATCTCCTTCCTTTTTAATCGAAGTAACAAATCCTGCCGATTTCTTTGGAGCCTTTTCCCTTAGTTTAGCAAGCTTGGATTTCATTTCGGCTCTCATTACTTCAGTACCTTTATGCTTTGGAATTGCAGTCAGCATTCCCTCTAGGGCTGCTATTTTCTCTTCCCGCGTCTTAGCTTCATGATATTTTTTCTGCGCTATTATGTAATCAATTGTTACATTGGTCGACATTCTATCACAACTAAATTTTCCCAGGGAATTTTCTGCCCTGCAACAGTTTGAAACTCATATTTATTTTTGTTAAGCATTCCATAAACTTTTTCAAGTCCGGTAGCTGTACTGACAAGCAAAAGAGCCTTTCCATTCTTTTTCAAATGTTCTTTAGCCATATCTATAAAGTTTCTTATTATGACCAGATCGTCTCCAGCAGCCCAAGTTTTGTTGTCGGCTTTAATTTCTTCAGGCAAATATGGGGCATTAAAAACTATAAGGTCAAAGCTGCTTAAAACTTTCTCAAACATGTTTGAGCGCACGCATCGCACTTGAACCTTATTCAATTCAAAATTTTTCTTGGCTATTTCAACCGCCCTCTCGTTTATGTCAACTGCAGAAACAACCGCACCCTTCTTCGCTGCAATGGCCGCGAGTATACCAGAACCAGTACCGACATCCAAAACCATTTTACTATCCAAATTTTCTTTCTCCAAAACTTCCGCTAACAAAAGCGAGTCCTCTCTAGGAAAGTAAATGTCGTCTGGTGCATAGAACTCCATTCTCCTATAGAAAAATTTTGGCATATCAATCTTGTACATTTATAACTTAAAAATCCTTAAATTCCACATGGTTTTGGAGCAATTAATGGCATTAGACACCTCGGTCTTTTTGTTTGTAAATCAAGCGCTATCCAACCCTATACTCGACTTGCTGCTGGGCACGATAACACACTTAGGCTCAATAATATTCTGGCTTTTGATATTTTTTGCTGCGGTATTCAAGAAAGAAAAGAAGCTTTACGTTCCAATGTTTTTTGCATTCCTGGTAAACATAATTTTCCTTACTTTTCTAAAAGATTTGATAGACAGACCAAGACCGTACGAAGTATTAGAAGGCGTTAATACGCTTGACACAGAAAATACAGGCGGATTTCCATCTGGGCATTCCTCCAACATTTTCCTTGGAGCGGCTCTCCTAGCGAACATCTACAAGAAATTTGTAGCCCCACTTTATGCATTGGCTTTAATTGTAGCCATATCACGCATTTATGTCGGCATGCATTACCCAACAGACGTTTTGGCCGGCGCAATAGAAGGTTTTGTTCTGGCTAAGTTAATACTACAGTGGAAATTTGTCCAAAAGTTTCAAAAATAATCTATATAAACATGCTCAACTAAAATTGCCACATGCGAATAGAAGTTATTGCAGCAATGACTGTTCTTGCACTTATGCTTGCTTATTCGCTTGGAGCATCACCAACAGGTTTTGCAACTGCCGGTGGTGGCGGCACACAAAACACAGGGGAACAGCAAAAAGGAAACCCTAATTATGGTGTTTTGAAAGGATACCTGTCTTTTGTAATTAAAGATTCTAACAACGCAGTAATCGATACGGAAGCACCAAGTGCAGCACAAACTGTTTACTTTGTCGCTCAGGGAGAAAACATAGACTGGACAGCAACAGTAACTTGCAGCACAGAAATAAAGGGCAAATTGAAAAATGTTGACTCTGACGATGCAAGCAGCACTTGTACATCCGTAGACTATGAAACACCAACTGCATATTCATGTTCTGCAACTGCAACAAACGGAACTGCAACGACAGTGTATAAAACAACGACTAGCATAACAGCCAGCAACTTGGGATGTTTTGCAGCCAAGTTGCCAACAGGAAACTATGACATCTACACGTGATTAGATGCCTAAGAAAATTAGAAAAAATAATTACATGTTAGGTCCAATGTTGATGGCATTTGGATTGGTAATAGGCATTGCCGCCTTAATCGGAGACAACCCGATTGCAAATGCTGTCAATCCGGTTCTAGGACCTATACTAAAACCGATAGCAGACGCTATACAAGGAACGCAACCGGAACAAAAGCCAAGCCAATCAGAACCAAGCAACCCAACTAATCCTTCAACACCAAGCGCGCCATCGGGAGATTCTGTTGCGCAATCTTCAGGACCGCAAAAAACTTCTTCAGCAGATTTACCGCCATCCGTTAGTTCAAACCTTCCACAAAAAGTTGGTAGCGCAGTAATCTTAAGTGGCAGCGTTCAGACAGTGGAACTTCAGCGCTGATAATATAATATTTCTGCGCTTGCGCAGCTATAGATTTACTCTTCAAAAACAATTTCAGCTTTGGTTCCGTAAAGTTTTTCCATTATGTTGCTGAAAGCTTGTTCAGAAATGTGGAACTTACTTTTCTGCGAAAGAGGCGCGCGGATTCTTTTGATTTCGCCATCAGGCGTGAAAAGAATGTTTGTTCCCAAAATCGTAATCGGTTGCAACAAATCAGAAGCAAAAGATTTCATATCATTTTCCTCCAAAACTTTGATGTTTTTGTTGAACTGTTTTGCCAAAGCTTTTACCACAACTCCGCCCTTGCCTACAACTTTAGCAGCATCGCCTTTGCCTGTAACAATAAGCAGTACGTCAGAATCAACTATGTCCTTTACGGACGCATCTTCCAAACTTTTTGATTCATCTTTCATTTTAAAAAGAAAGCGAGAAACATCTACGGATTCCTTTGGCAATTGAGAACAATCGTTGCACAAATTTTCTTTAGTCAAGCACTCATTACACAAGGGCATTTGCATGGAACCTTATTGAAATGACGTGAATATAAATGTTGCCTATTCTGATTTCTCCATATGTCAATGCTAATTGGAATAGTTGGAAAGCCATCATCGGGCAAGTCGACATTCTTCAAAGCCGCAACAATGATAGATATACCTATCTCTGCCAGACCTTTCACCACAATAAAGCCTAATAGGGGCTTTGGTTTTGTCAGGGTTGAATGTGTAGACAAAGAGCTAGGGGTCAAATGTAATCCACGATTAGGAACGTGTGTAAATGGAACGCGTTACGTTCCAGTTGAACTGCTAGATGTAGCAGGATTAGTTCCAGGAGCAAGCGAAGGTAAAGGATTAGGAAACCAATTTCTTAATGACCTTAACCAAGCAGACGTTTTGATTCATATTGTTGACGTTAGCGGAACCACAGATGAGAATGGCAATTCGACAAGTGGACATGACCCCGCAAAAGATGTTCGTTTCTTAGAAAATGAAATTGACATGTGGTATCTAAGCATAATAAAACGCAACTGGGAAAAGTTGGCGCGCAAAGCAGAAAGCGCCAAAGAAGATATGGAAGAACTATTAGAAAAACAATTATCAGCATTCAGGGTTACGCGTCCCATGGTAGCAGAATCCATGGACAAATTAAAACTAAAATCAAAGCCTGCAACTAAATGGAGCGACGACGAGCTTAAAGCAGTTGCGCGCAGCTTGCGACAAAAGACAAAACCCATCGTAATAGCAGCAAACAAAATTGATTTGCCGTCTGCAAAAGACAATTTTGATAAACTTAAGAAAGAATTTCCAAATTATATGATAGTTCCTTGTAGCGGTGATTTTGAAATCGCACTTCGCGAAGCAGCAAAGAAAGCATTAATAGAATACAGTCCAGGGCAAAAGGACTTTAAAATTTTAGATGAGAAAAAACTTTCTACTCAACAATTGAAAGCCCTGGAATTCATACGCACAAATGTATTAGAAAAGTTTGGCAGCACAGGAGTACAGCAAACTTTGGACTCGGCAGTATTCGACTTCTTGCACTACATGGCAATTTTCCCTGGCGGCATACACAAACTTGGTGACAAGGAGGGAAGAGTTTTACCAGATGTCTTTTTCCTTCCACCAGATTCAACAGCTCTTGACTTCGCCAACAAAATCCACACAGACTTGGGAAAAGGAATGCTCTTTGGCTATGACGTAAAAACTAAAAAGAAAATTGGAAAGGACCACGAACTAAAAAACAGGGATGTTATAGAAATTGTAAGTGCAGCTAAGTAGTTCTGCGTCTGGCGTGACGGGAAAGTATTTCTAATGTAGAAACAATTAATTCTAAAGGACCTCTATAATTTTGCGGGGTATCTGGTAAATCAGCTTTCCGTAAAAACTTTTCAGCACCAGGAGATTTTACTTGCTCTAAAATATAGGCGCATTCATTTTTAACAGAATTAATTTCATCATGTGTTAAACTTTCGCATCCGAACTCTAAATAACATTCCGACAGGCTATCTCTGCGGTAAAACGGAAACGCTCTCAATAGTTTTACCGATTCGCTTTGCGATGTTATTTCCAAAGAACCCTACTATTGTTATAGTTCTAAAGATATAAACCCAATTGCTTCAATAAGTTAATATGAAACGCGAGATTTCTGCGGGCGGGATAGTTTGGAACTTTAAAACCAAGAAGCTTCTTTTGATAAAGGATTCTTACGGAAGGTGGGCCCTGCCAAAGGGCGTCATAGAAAAAGGCGAAACTTCTGAACAGGCTGCGGTGCGTGAAGTTCAAGAAGAAACAGGCTTGAAAAATCTGAAAGTGGTAGAAAAGCTTGGAGAAATAAAGTATTACTATCAATTAAAAGGAGAAAAGATTTTCAAGATAGTAATTTTCTTTCTGATGGAAACAGAAGATGAAGAGCTTAAACATGAATGGGAAATTAAAGATGCGGAATGGCTTGAACCCGAAGATGCCTTGGAAAAAATAGAATATGAAAATTCTAGGAAACTTATGGCTAAAGCATTAGAAAAACTCAGAAAACAAAAATAAGCAATTTACTCTTCAACAATTACTTTGCCTTTCATGTATGGATGCGGTGTGCAGTGGTATGTAAATGTCCCTGCTTCTGTGAACGTATGCTCAAAGGATTCGCCGTTTTTCAATGTTGGTGAAGACTCCCATGCACTGTTGTCTGATGTCACTGTATGGCCAACCGAATCTCTCTGAGTCCACTTCACTGTATCGCCCTTCTTTATTGTAACGACTGGTTGTACATATTCAAAGTTTCTCATATCAATTGTTACAGTTTTGGCAGCGGTTGCCTCTTTGACCACAGTTTGCTCGTTCTCCTCGGCAGGCGCGCCGGTATCTGCTGTTCCTGTAGATGTTCCGGCCTGCCCCACACATCCGGCAATTACCAGAACT
>CAYJQM010000006.1:6581-21549 GCA_964372405.1 uncultured archaeon
AAGACAGAACTAAAGATATGTTTTTCATGCCTTTAGTTTTATATTCACTCGTATTTATACCTTTATACGTCCTTTGACTTTCGACTCCAGATTGTGCAGCTTGTGATAGGCGATATCCATCTCGTGCATTAATCCGCGCGCAGGATAAACTGCAACCGCGCGCCAGAATACATATCTAACTGGAGTACCCAATGGAGCCTTAACTCTCTTCTCAACAAATCTCGGGAAAAATATTGAAACCGAAACCAAACGCAAAACAGACGAAAGCAAAAATAAAATTTGCAGCCCTGCCAAAAAGAAAAACGTCTTGCCTACAAAGGCTGTTGCTAAAAATCCTCCAATTAAAGGCGCTGCAAATATTGCCATACCGGAAATCAGTTTATGGTTTGCAATATATGTTGGTCTGTGTTCAGCAGGAACTGCATCAAGCAGATAGTTGAATCTTGTCAAGTCATATCCGGCCCAAGCAAATCCTGATAATGCACCAGCCAAAATTAAGTGATACTGATTTGTAGAAAATATATAGGGAAGTGGAACAAGCGCAACCAAAAGACCCGAAGTTCCCATTATTGCCCTATCACCAAATCTATCGGCAAGCTTCCCCCAGTATTTGTTTGCAACAATCGCAACCGAAACTTCTGCCGCAGCAATTATTGCGAACCAGGCATAACTTATACCCAACTCGCGCAATATGTAAACTGCAAAAAACGGCGCAGCCAAAAAAACTGAGAAATTAACTGCAGCTGTCAAGAATGTCATGTTGGCAAAATTATGATGTTTCCTGAAACTTTGCAAAAAGTCTGAAAGGTGCAGCGAAAACGTATGACGGCCTTTCTTTTCTTGTGTAGTTGGCTCAGGAATTCCGCGCAACAAAGTATAAGATACTATACCAAAAAATGCAGCAACTATGTACATGTTAGCAAAGCCGGTGAACCCCTGATATGTTGTTAGAAGCCATCCTGCCAGCAGGGTGGCTAGAAGTGCAAATATACCAGCAATAGTATTCCTCTTGCCAAAAAAGCTTCCGCGAATTTTTTCTGGAACCAAGTCAGCCATCCATGATGCCCATGCAGTTGAGCCTGCATTGCCTGCTACCTGCGCAAAACACAGCAAGGCTATTAATATTGCAATCTGGCCATCAACAAAAACAAAAGGTATCAATGCAATTACAATCCAAGTTAAATGAGCCAACAGCCATGCCTTTGTAGCAAAAAGTTTTTTGCTTCCAATAGTTTCTATTATTTTGCCCGATATCGGAGAAAATATTGTTGCAGCCAATGTTGGTATTGCCGTTACAGCACCTATCTGCTCGTTACTCGCGCCAAGCGCAAGCGCGTAAGGCGTAGTAAAATTTGTCGTTATTGCATCACGTACCGCTGTTGCACCACCATCTGCTAGAGACAGATCTAGACCTTTCTTTATTTCCTTCTGAGAAAGCTGAGACATAAAATTTCTTCTCGCCACCTCTATAAAACCTTTATAAACATTGTCTATTCTATAATTCCAAACTCGAAGACCTCTGGTCAATGTGAGTATTATGGGAATGTATAAGTATTTACAACAGACATGGCAGTCCGAACAAATGAAAGATATTCTTAAAGAGAGATTAATAGCTTGGCGCACCGAACAAACAATTGTCCGTGCTGAGCATCCAACAAGATTGGACCGAGCCCATTCTCTTGGCTACAAAGCAAAACAGGGCTACGTTGTTGCACGAATAAAAATTGGAAAAGGAACTAGCAAGCGAGAGCAGACCGGCGGAGGCCGAAAGCCGCACAGCGTTGGTATGTATGCACGACCGCCAGATCAAAATTTACAGCATATAGCAGAAATGAGGGTTGCCCGTACGTTTCCAAATCTAGAAGTTCTTAATAGTTATTATGTAGCTGAAGACGGAAAGCAGCAATGGTTTGAAGTTATTCTTGTTGACCCGGCTCATCCTGCAATAAAATCCGATGCGAAAATAAATTGGATTTGCAATCCTGTTAATAAGGGCAGAGTTTTCCGCGGTCTGACAAGTGCTGCAAAAGAACATAGAATGCTCCACGGCAAAGGTAAAGGCTACGAACGTAGAAATAATCCTGAGAAGAGATAATTTTCTAATCTACAGCTATCTTTAAAACCTCTGGCTTTCTTGTAATTATTATAGGCATCGAGTCTACCGCCCAAGGCGAGGCAAAGATGTCTACAGTTGGTCAATATGAAATTTACTGGCGTAAATACATTTCTGCAGCCAGCTATAGGTGAGCAGAAATGAAATTTGTAGACTTGGATATACAATCCAATTTATCTAGTGATATAACTGCTGGGCAAAATTCTGCAGCAAAAGGTTCTACAGTCGAAGAGATTGCAAAATTTGCTGAGCAATTAGGATTCTCCTCAATAGTAATCTGCGATGTCTGGCAAGGTTCAGCAAAATTACGTGAATTAAAAGAAAAAATTGCCGAGGCCCAAAAGATTGTTAAGATAGAAATTCTACCAGGCGCGAAAATTGCAGCTCAAAACGTTGGAGATCTTAAGCGGGCCCTTGAACAAGTGCGCGAACAAGTCGTTGTGATTGCAGTTGCAGGTGGCGACTATGATATCAACCGCGCCGCATGCGAAGATTCTAGAGTAGATTTTCTTGCTCATCCAGAATTTGGCAGGCGTGACAACGGTCTTGACGAAGCATGCCTTAATGCCGCATCAAAAAATAATGTGGCAATCGAGATTAACTTCCGCGAACTTTTGGGCACTTATAGGAAAAACAGGGCAATAATGCTAGAAAAAATTGGAACCAATGTGCGTCTTTGCCAAGAACTTGGCGTAAAGATGGTTGTGTCAAGCGGCGCGCAGTCTGTTTGGGAAATACGCGACCCCCGTGAACTTGTTTCCATAGCAAACATTTTAGGCATGGAACTTGCCACTTCATTTGCAACTGTAGCCGATATTCCTTCATGGATTGTAGAGCGCAACAAGCAGAAGCTAGCAGGAAAAATTGTTGCAGACGGGATTGAAATTGTTAATGTGACTGAGCGCAGCGAAGCAATTGATAAAATAACCGAGACGCGGAGCGGCTCGGCAAAAGATGATATAACTGTTTCGCAAAGCGAAGCAGCAAAAGGTAATGATGATATAACTGAGGTGCGAAGCACTTTAGCAAAAGATTCAGAGAAGGGTGAGCAAAAATGAAGTTTGCTTTGGTTAAGCTGGTGTGCAAACACATTTTTGTATCTCAAGTTGGTGAGCAAAAATGTCTGATGCAAGACCGCAACATTTAAGTCCAAGTCTAAGAGAAAAAAGGAGATACGTAGCTTTCAAAGTCCACTGTACAAAACCTTTTCAGGAGTTGGAAATTAACGGTGCCATTTACCAATCGGTATTGAATTTGCTAGGCGAGCTTGGCATGGCTGAGGCAAGCGTCTTTGTCTTAAGAGGAATTTATACGCCGGAAAAGAAAATCGGCTTGATTCGCTGTGCGCATACGTCAGTTGAACATGTACGCGCAGCAGTCGCACTCGCTTCGCGCATCGGCGAAGAGCCCATAATGATAGAAGTGTTGGGAATTTCAGGTACGATAAAGGCTGCACGGCGCAAATATTTAGGCGAACGTATTTTGTCAAGCTTTGAGAAGTAATAAATGTAACTGACTTGCGAAGCAAGTCAGCAAAAGATTAAACAGCAAAATTAATTATCTTTAAATACATAGACTTTGCTATAACTGCATACTTTCTGGTGAATATTATGGAAGCGATGCCTGAATTCATGGGATACGACCGAGCAATTGTAACGTTTTCGCCAGATGGAAGGCTTTTTCAAGTTGAATACGCACGCGAAGCTGTGAAGAGGGGCACAACAACTCTTGGAGTTGTTTATAATGGCGGAGTTGTTTTGGCGGCAGTAAGGCCTTTGCCAGAACTTTCTATTCCCAACGGCGGTTCAGACAAGATCCATCAGATTGACAGCAACATAGGAGCAGCAATCGCCGGCTTGTTAGCAGATGGCCGCGTTCTTGTTGATGCAACAAGAATGAAAGCGCAAATTTATCGCTTGACTTATGACGAGCCTTTGAATGTTTCTGGAGCTGTAAAGGAATCTTCTGACAGAATGCAGTTGTTTACTCAATATGGTGGTGTTAGACCTTTCGGCGTTGCAATACTTATGGCTGGCGTTGACGAGAATGGCGCACAGCTTTTTGAAATCGACCCAAGCTCAGCTTTCTACGCATGGAAAGCACAAGCAATTGGAAAGGGCGCACCTGAAAGTCTAAAGATTCTAAAGCGCGGATGGAAAGAAGGACTGAAGGAAGACGAAGCAATTGAACTCGCGTTGGAAGCCTTGCAAGCTGGCGAGAAAGGCGTAAAGCCAATTGAAATTGAGCTTTCTGTTGTAAACGACAAAGGATTCCGCAAATTCTCCGGCGATGAAGGTTCAAAGTTCATCAAGAAGTACATGTAAAATTTTTCTAATCGTGGGAACGCGTTGCGCGCTCAAATAAATATGTTGCTGGAAGAAAAATTAATTCTCCAACACCAGCCACTCCGGCTGTTCCGTAATCGCCCTGTAAATAACTATTAATTGCCATACCAGCAAGAGCGAAGTTTCCTAAACCATGCATGATCAAACCGACTGTTCTTAATCTGCCATTGACTCGTTTTATTTTTTCTGACGAATATTTTCCCAAGCCCACTTCAGCAAGATATTCTTCAGGTAATTCTTTGTTTGCATTTATCATATCGTACTCCCGCAAGACAATCTTTATAAACCCTAGCGCGCATGTTCTGCTCAATACATTTGCATTACAATGAGGTTTTGAATACGTTTACAAGGAAAGTTGATTACAATGGTTTCTGTTGATAAAGCAGTAATAGCTAGGCTTACTAAAACTGGGCAAAAATTTGAGATTCTTGTTGATCCTGAACTAGCTTTGCAGGTCAGGCAGGGAAAAGAAATTGAATTGGACAAGCTTTTGGCTGTACAGGAAGTTTTTCTTGATGTAAGCAAGGGGACAAGGCATCAAGCTGTAGATTTAACAAAAACTTTTGGAACAACCGATATCAAAGTTCTTGCGCCAAAAATTATTCGCGAAGGAGAAGTTCAATTAACATCCGAACAAAGAACGAAAATGCTAGAAGAACGAACAAAGGCAATAGCAGCAATAATTTCTCGTGAAGGCGTCAATCCCCAAACAGGAACACCACATCCTCAAGACAGAATAATGAGAACAATGGAACAAGCCAAGGTTAGAATAGATATAGAGAAGCGGGCAGAAGATCAAGTTGATACCGTAATGAAAGCAATACAACCAATAATTCCAATTAAATTTGAAAAAGTCCAGGTCGCAGTAAAAATTCCTGCACAATATGCAGGACGCGGCTCTGGGATTGTTAGAAATTTTGGAACACCTTCTCGTGAAGAATGGGGAGGAGACGGCTCGTACTTATGTACAATGGAAATGGCTGCTGGTTTACAACCTGAACTTTTTGATAAGCTTAATAGCTTAACCCATGGAGAAGTTACAGTCAAAGTAGTAAAGAAGTAGGTGATTAAATGGAAACTGCAAAAAGTGAATTACTAGTAAAGGAAAGGGATTTGGTTACTCCGGGCGACACGCTTGCACGCGGACTAGATTTCATACCAAGTTCAGGTTCTTACCGCGCTGGTACCGACGTTAAATCAAAATTCTTAGGTTTGGTAAGGCTTAAAGAAAAAATTGTTTCTGTCACACCGATTAACGGCGTTTACATTCCGAAGCCGGGCGATGGAATAATTGCAACTGTTTCAGACTTGCAAAATACTTTTTGGATACTTGATGTGAATAGTCCTTACGACGCAATTTTACCAATCAGCGAAGCAACACCAGAAAGGATAGAACAAGGAACAGACCTTTCTGTTTTCTTTGATGTTGGGGACGTAATTTATTGCAAAGTTTTGAACGTTTCGAAATCCAAGAACACATCGGTAACAATGGACGATTATAGAGCAAAGAAATTAATTGGCGGACGATTGATGACAGTCGCACCAAGCAAAGTGCCTCGTATAATTGGAAAGGAAGGCACCATGATCGAACTAATTAAAAGATACACAGGCTGTCAGATAACTGTTGGACAAAATGGTGTTGTTTGGTTGAAGGGTGCAAATGAAGCATTAGCAACAAAAACAATCTTGATGATAGAAAATGAAGCGCATACAGAAGGCCTTACAGACAGGATTACAGAAATGCTAAAGAGTGAAGGCACCGAAACTATTGTAAAACAAGAAGATGAGGAGGAGATTCAATGAGCGGCGCAGGAAAGAAAGGCGCACCGGAAGCCTTGATAGTTAAAGGAAGGCGATTGGATGGACGCGCATTAGACGAGTTCCGACCAATTAAGATTGAAGTAGGAACAATCCAGCGTGCACAAGGTTCTGCAGTTTTTGATTTTGGAGAAACGCATGCGCTTTCAGCAGTTTATGGACCAAGAGTAATGCACCCGAAAGGTTTGCAGGAACCGACTCGCGCAATTCTTCGCTGCAAATATTTCATGGCACCGTTCGCAACTTGGGAGCGCAGCCGACCTGGAATAAGCAGGCGTTCAACAGAGATCTCAAAAGTTATCTGCAATGCATTCAGCCAAGTTATTTTCCTTGAAGATTTTCCAAAGACCGCAATCGATGTCTTCATGGAAATTCTGCAAGCAGATGCAAGCACTCGATGCGCTGGCTTAAACGCGGCTTCAATTGCTTTAGCTGAAGCAGGTGTTCCAATGAAAGATTTGATTTCCTGCACATCTGTTGGAAAAATTGATGGCAAGATTGTACTTGACGTTGGCGGTGCAGAAGACAACTTCGGAGAAGTCGACATGGCTGTTGCAACTGTTGGTGGTAGCGACAGGTTTGTCCTGCTCCAAATGGACGGAATAATAACAAAGAAAGAATTCGAAGAACTTTTGCAGCTGGGCCAAAAAGCATGCGCTGATATATACGAACAACAAAAAGTTGCGCTGAAAAATAAATACAAGACGAACGCAAAGGAGGCGGCTTGATATGACTGCGAAGCAGCAAAAGGTGATTATGTGAGAGCAGAAGGATACGTTAAGAAAATATTTGAAAGCAACAAGAGAATAGACGGTCGCGGTTTTTTGGATTTCAGACCAGTTAAAATTGAAACTGGTGTGATAAGAACCGCAGAAGGTTCTGCACGCGTTCAAATCGGACAAACTATTGTTATCGCCGGTGTGAAAATGGATGTCAAGGAACCTTATCCTGACACTCCAAACGAGGGCAACTTGATGATTGATGCGGAATTCGTGCCAATAGCAAGCCCAACATTCGAACCTGGACCACCAGGCGAAGGCGTTATAGAACTTTCTCGTGTGGTTGACCGTGGAATAAGAGAATCAAAATCAATTGACATGGAAAAGCTTTGCATCAAGGAGAATGAAAAGGTTTGGGCTGTGAGCATTGACATTCACGTTTTGAACCATGATGGCAATCTGATTGATGCAGCAAGCTTGGCAGCAATTGCGGCCTTGCACGATACAAAATTGCCAAAATACGACGAAGAAAAAGGAAAAATAGTAAAAGATGGACCAGCTGTAGTTTCAAGCGGAAAGAAACTGCCAATGAAAGACAAGCCTATTGAAATAACAATCTTCAAAATCGGAAACAAGCTTTTCGTTGACCCGACAGCAGAAGAGGACGAAAACATTGAAGCTCGTGTAACTATGGCAACAAACGAGAAAGGAAATCTTTGCGCGATGCAAAAAGGTGGCAATGGCTTTTTCACCCGTGATGAATTACTGCAAGCTGCAGACATCGCAGCCGAGAAAGGAAAAGAGCTTAGGAAACTTTTATAAATGTTGTTATATAACTGGCTCTGTGAAGAGCCAGCAAAAGTATCAGTGATTTAATGCCAACTAAAACTGTAGGGACATCAGGAAGATACTGACCACGTTATGGTACGCGAACAAAAAAGATAGTAGCAGCTATAGAAAAACTACAGAAACAAAGGCAACAGTGTCCTTACTGTGAACGAAACGCATTGGAACGCTTAGCAGCAGGCATTTGGCACTGCACAAAATGCAACAAGAAATTTGCAGGCGGGGCTTACTTTGCCAAGTCTGCTGTTAGTACAGGAGTAGGTAAAGTTGAAGTTAAACCGGAAGCTATAAAACCTGAAGAAAAGTAAAATGACTGAGCTGCAACACAGCTCAGCAAAAAGAGTAGATAGTTATGTACAAATGTTTAAGTTGCGGGGAATCAATTTCGTTTGACCAATTGAATGAGCGAATACGCTGTCCGTTTTGCGGATACAGAGTTCTTGCAAAGGAACGCACAAAAAATGTTGTTAAGGTTCCTGCTAAGTGAATAACTGCACGCGTAGCGTGCAGCAAAATAATATAAACTGAGCTGCTTCGTAGCTCAGCAAAAGATTAAGCAAGATGGTTGCATGAAAGCCACTTTAGAAATCGAATGCAAGAATCCAAAAATAGTCATTGATGCCCTAAAACCGGACTTGGAAGATGATGTAAAGAAGTTTACTGGAAAACTTTCTGCTGGAAAAGATAAATTATCTGTTTCCGTTGAATCCGAAACCATTACCGGTCTTGCTGCAGGAATAAATAGTTATTTGCGTCTAATTAAGGCGGCTTCTGAGGTGAGCGAAATTGAATAGGGAATTGACAGCAAAAGAAAAATTAGTCTTATCTGGTTTTGAAAGAGCCAAAGGTTTTGCAGGCGGTCCCGTAACTCCTGGAGATGTTTATCATGCGCTGGCTCTTTTAGACGATCCTAATCTATCTTCAGTAGCCAACGGCCCAAGGGATATGGAAGAGCACGCTGAATCGCTGCACAAAAAGGGCTATCTGAAAGAAGCTGGTAGGGGTCAATACCTGCCAGTATGAGCCTTTTTAAAGTGCAACTAACTTTAGTGAGCTTATGGCAGAAATGCAATTGTCACAGGCAACGCAACAGCTGTTAATGCAAATGCAGACTTTCCAGGAGCAATACCAATCAATTTTGCTCCAAAAAGAAGCCATGAAAGCTCAAAATATGGAGCTTGACAAGGCTTTGGAAGAGCTCGGAAAGACAAAGGACGGCGAAGAAGTTTACAAGGCTGTTGGTCCTATTCTTGTGAAAAGCACTAAGTCTGAATTAGTAAAGGATATGAAAGAGAAAAGCGAAACAATAGATATCCGCTTGAAGTCTTTGGACAAGCAGGAAGAAAAATTACGTGAAAAGCTAAAAGAAGTCCAAGAAAAATTACAAGGTTCTATTGGAAGCATGAAGAAAGAAAAAGAAGAAACTGAAGAGAGAGAAGAAAAAGAGTTTGGATAAGAAAATAACTGCTAAGGGCAGCTATAGATAAAATAACTGCGAAGCAGCTATAGATAAAACTCAGAATAATTTTGTTAAATTCTTGCCAGCCTGATAATAATATATAACTACGAAGCAGTTTAGCAAAACTTTATTATATCCTAATTCCGCTGCGCGCCATAATTTTGTCAATTTCTATTTCTGTCAACCCTATCTCATCGTCCTCTTCTTTAACAAGAGGAAGTTCCCTGTCACTGTATTGCGGAGCTTGTACTATTACAGGTTGTGCTGGTATCGTCAAGCTTTGCGCAGCAAGTACATCTTCTGTTACTGCCCTACGCTCTTTTCCAATAAATTCCTTGAATACGCCAAGACCGAATTCAAAGGCCCTCTCTTCGGGCGTAAGAAATACAGCACTGTAAAGCGCTGCGATGCCTTCAAGATTTCCGTAAACTCCTCTTGGATTTTCAACAATATTCATGAGCCTGCCGACATTTTCTAATTTTCTGTAAACATCCTTTTCGGCACGAACATCTGCATAAACTTGATTACTAAGTTCGATTTTTTTGCCTTTGAAAACAATCCTATCATCATCATTCATTAAATGATAACCGACAGCACCTCCTACCTTTTCAACATCTTGAGCACGTATTGACATTCTTGTAGTTTTTTGCATAAAATTCACTCTTTTCTGCGACTATACATTTCACGTTCCTTTATGTCTTCTGCGGTTGAACGTCCAATTTGACCAATGAATGGAATTCCAGAACCGGTATATGCTAAGTTGCGATCGAGCATTGGAATAGCACCCATGTTAACACTACCCAAATAGGTTTTTACATCTGAAAGGATTCCTTCTGGTACCATAACACCATACCGTCTTCTGCCATCGATACCGGTTTGATTGGCCTTCTGTAAACCAAACTCAGCAACTACCGCATCTCTCTTGCAGTGAGAACCTATCGATAAAAATTGCTTTCCATTATTACCTACCACATATCTCACCTAAAATTTTGTATGTTATAGCAGGTATTTAAAGCTTACTATTTTCACTCGGAATGGCGAGTGAATGATTACGGTCTTGCGTCTTTGAGAAGTGTTTAAAAACTGTAGCAAATCAGGTAGTTGTATGAACTCGATTAACGAAGTCGCATCTGCATTGAAAGCCCTGAAAGGCAAAACTTTGATTCTCACGCATCATAATGCAGATATAGATGCAGTCAGCAGCTCAGTTGCTTTACGCGCGGGCCTTGCACAAATTGGAATAAAGGCCGACATAGGGGTAGCAGAATCTGTAGGCAAACCGGCGCAAAGGCTTGCTGAAGGAGAAAGTTTCATAGTCGACCCAGATTGCAAAACTTACGACAATGTTGTTTTAGTAGAAACTTCCGTTCCTGAACAATTGGCAAGCGTGAAAAGCTTGCGCGCTGATATAATCATTGACCATCATCCACAAGGAAAGCTTGTTGAAAAAGCAAAAGCATTTTACATAGATGAAAATGCAAAAAGCAATGCACAGATAATTTACAAAGTATTGAAGCAACTAAATGTAAAAGCAGACAATAAAATTGCAACTGCTATTGCATGCGGAATTACTGCAGACTCAGCTCATTTACGTTTGGCGGGAGTTGAAGAGTTTGAAATTCTGCTGGAGCTCTTGAAAACTGGAATTGTATTCCAAGACGTACTTAATTTGATAGAAACTCCAAGCGATGCTTCTGAGCATACAGCTTGTCTAAGAGCAGCAATGCGCATGGAAGTTTGGAAAATCGGAGACGCCCTTGTAGCAATTTCACGCGTTGTTTCACACGAAGCAGCAGCCTGTCGCGGACTGATAAGACTTGGTGCAGACGTTGCTATTGTTGTAGCCGAGCGTGAAAAAGAAGTTCGCATTTCTAGCAGAGGCAAAAACTGGATAAAAGATAAAGGCATAGATCTGTCGGTGATTTTCAAAGGCGTCGGAGAAATAATTGGTGGTTCTGGAGGGGGGCACGACCTAGCTGGTTCGGCAAACGGCCCAGACAGAAAGGCAATCAACAAAGCAATCATGCACGTTGTTCACGCATTGGAAGAAAAGATAGGCAAACAAGGAAAGAGAATCGAATAGCTTTAAAAAGGTTAGATTGGATAGCTGATTAGATTTGGTGCAAGATCATATGAATGGTGTCAATTATGTTCGAACAAGTCATTCCTTTACTAAAGCAGATTGCGGAAGATCGGAGTGTTCCAAGGAACATTCGCGAAAAAGTGGAAGATTCTATAAAAGCTCTTCAGGATGATAAAGGAGACCCAAAAGTTCGAATAAGCACGGCAATAGGAAATTTAGACGAAGCTTCTAACGACGTCAACATCCCAATGTACACGCGCACACAAATCTGGAACATTGTAACAGCTCTTGAAGCACTGCGACAAGGCAAGTGAAGTTAACTGGCGTAACATACTTTCGGCTTCCGCCTAAAGTAAATTGGCAAAGGAATAAGCTTTTTAAGCCGGCTAAAATTAAGTTAATACAAGAAAGCTATTTATATGTCCTTAGCACATATAATCACATTAATTCGGGGTGAAAGATATGGCATTTTTGGAAAAGTTATTGGGTAAAGGTTTCTCAGAACTGGGTGACGAGGCTTATGTTGAAGTTGACGCTGGTTCTTCGGATGCAGCCGGTGGAAAAATACCAATACGTGTTGACAAACTAAGCGACTTTGCTGATACTGACAGAATACAAAAGTCAATAAGAGACGGCGCAGTGGTTCTTGTTAAGATAAAATCCTTGAAAGAGAAGGATTTGTCCGAATTGAAGAGAGCAATTGACAAGCTGAGAAAGACTTGCGTTGCAATCAACGGCGACATCGCGGGCATAGACGACGACTTCATCATTTTGTGTCCTGCATTCGCACATGTTGAGAGACAGTAGATTTTAACTATTTCTTAAAATTTTTAATTTCGGAATAGCTGTATTTATTTTTATTTTGAATGGGCCCTAGCAAGTCCAAGAACATTCTAGTTATTTCGTACTTCCATTTGAACAGAGCATAAGTAAGTGCTATAACGGTGCCTAAAATTACAGGATGGTAGAAAGGCAAATGGTATGTATATCATATATGTTCAACTAAAAGCGTCACTGCTATATCAAGACCCGCAACAATTTTATCGGCGTTGTTTTTAGTAGGAATTATGCGCATAAAATCTCACCAGAGAAATCTCTTTCTCGGCGCAGCGCTTTTAAAGCATTTCTATCTTCTAGAAGATAATTATAATCTTCTGAATTTACTTGATTTTAGCTCCAACGCTCACTCTCTTATCGGGTTGCAGTAAAACTGGCTTGCCGTCATCAGCCGCCAACAACATTGCTTGGCTTACAACGCCAAACTGTTTGTATTCTCTTGGTGCTAGATTGTTTACAACTACGATTTGTCTTCCAACTACATCTTTTGGCGAGTATACGCCCTTTATTCCGGCAACAATTTCTTTGATTTGTCCGCCAACATCTATTTTCAATTTCAAAAGTTTGTCGCTGCCTTTGACTTCTTCGGCGCTTTTTACTTCAGCTATACGGAGATCAAGCTTGGAGAAATCTTCATAAGAAATCTCACTTGTCTTCTCCTTTATCTCCATTGGCATAACCGGCTTTTTATCAACTTTCTTCTCCATAACTTCACCTCCAATTATATTTTTCTGCTGCACGAGTTTCTCGGCAGCTATTTTTGACATAACCGATTTGTTTTGCAAATCGGCAATTTCAATTTTCTTAAACAAAACTTCCCCGCGCTTTGTTTTAGTACCGGGTTTTAGTTTTCCAAAGCGCAGGCTTTTAATATCGTGTGCGCCTTTTGGCGCACCTATTGAATGCAGGATTTTCTCTGCAGAAGCAGGAATAAACGGCTGGCACAATACTCCAGTAAATCTCAGTCCTTCAAGCAGATTGTAAAGAACGCTGTCCCTTTCCTTAACATTGGAAATTATCCACGGTTTTTTGTCATTAACATACGCATTCAAAATTCCGATAAAATTCCAAATGTGCTCCAGCGAATGGTGGAATTGATAGCGCTCTAAGTCTAGACCAGCTTCAGTAACTGCAACTCTAGCGGCATCGGCTATTTTCTTATCTATTTCTCCCTTCGGAACTTTTCCTTTATTATACTTTTCAGCCAAAACCAAAACGCGGTTCAGCAAATTTCCTAATTGGTCCGCAAGCTCGTTGTTATGCCTTGCTATCAAAGCCTTTTCGCTGAAGTCCCCATCCTCTTGGCTCGGAATCTCTCTAAGCAAAAAATATCTTACGCTGTCTGCACCGTATTTTTCAACGAGCGTACGCGGATCGATAACATTCCCAAGACTTTTGCTTATTTTCTGTCCGTCAATTGTAATGTAGCCATGGACGAAAACCGTCTTCGGCAACTTTAGGTCTGCAGCCAACAGCATCGAATCCCAAATAACTGTATGAAACCATAGGATGTCCTTTCCGACTATGTGCACATCAGCAGGCCAGAATTGTTTGAACTTTCCTGCAGGCCAGCCCAATGCCGTTATGTAATTTAGCAAAGCATCAAACCACACGTAAATGGTGTGGTGTTTATTTTTTGGAAACGGTACGCCCCATTTCACACCTGTTCTTGTAACAGAGACATCTTTCAAGCCCTCTTTCAAACGGTTTACAATTTCCTGCCCGCGGTCGCGCGGGGTTACAAAGTCTGAATTCTTCGAATAATGATCTAAAAGTTTTTTGCGGAATGCCGAAAGTCTGAAAAAATAACTTTCTTCTTTTAGAATCTCACATTTCTTTTTGTGGATTTTGCAAAATCCGTTGTCTAAATCTTTATCGGTGTAAAATGCTTCACAACCAACGCAATAAAGACCTTGGTAAATTCCTTTGTAAATAAATTTTTTCTTGAAAAGAAGCTGTATAAACTTCTTTACCCTTTTTTCATGGTCTTTGTCCGTTGTGCGAATAAAACGCGTTGGTTCTATCTCCATCTTTTCCCAAGCGTCTTTGAACTCAGCAGAAAGCTTATCAGACCAAGTCTTAGGGCTTACGCCAGCTTCGGCAGCCGCTTTTTCCGTCTTGGAGCCGTGCTCGTCCGTTCCTGTTAAGAAAAAAACTTTCTTTCCAGAAAGCGCGTACCATCGCGCGAGAACATCCGCCTGAACTTTCTCAAGAGAATGTCCTATGTGTGGATTACCATTAATGTAATCTATAGCCGTTGTCACATAAAATGTTTTATTGGCCGAAGGCCTAAATTTCTTTTTTAGTTTGCTCACCATGCATAATTCTTTCAAGACTTAGAATATAAATCAGACTTTTTAAAGGATATACATAAACATTTATATGTAACGAAACAAAACATTATTTATGAAACAAGAACTGTTAATGAAAGAGATTAGTGATATTAAATCGGAATTAAGCGCACTAAAGGAAAGGCAAGAGCAATTGGAAGATTCTTTGTTATCAGTTGACGATATTAAAGCGCTAGCAGAAGCTAGAGAAGACCTTAAACAAAAAAGTACTGTTCCTCTTTCTAAAATTAAAAGAGAATAAAATCTATGTCTTACAGCATAGAATTTTCTAGAAGGTCGCAAAAAGATTTAGGCAGTCTTGATAATATAATTGCTAACAGATGTCTGTCTAAAATAGAAACTTTGAAAGAAAACCCCTTTCCGCAAGGCATAATAAAAATTAAAGGTGAGGATCGGA
>CAYJQM010000007.1:0-19069 GCA_964372405.1 uncultured archaeon
ATTGTGGAAGTTTTCCCAAAGGTTTGAATTTTACTGCCATAAATAATCACTTACAGGTAATTATAGATACACAGAACTGGTATATAAAGATATCTCTTATCGGTAGTAACAATATATAGAGCCATCTTTATATTCTGACCTAGCATAGATGTCCTATGGCAAAGAAAATGGCGAAAATGGGAATGTGCACATGCTCGCACCACAAATGGATGCCAGGTCTTGCTTTTCTAATATCAGGAGCAGTACTTTGGTATACAAACAATTGGGCATACGCAATTATAGCATTCGGGTTGCTTTCCCTTAAGGGAACCAACTGTGAATGTGGTTGCAGTAGTTGTGGCTGCTGTTAAATATTTTATTTTTCTTCTTTATTGTTTTGCAGCACTACGTGCAGTTATATTATCTTCTAGCAGCGCGCCAAAGTACATTGAAGTAATTTCTGTATGCACGTGCAAGCTCTTTGCTTTCTATCAGAGTAATAAGAATTGGTTCTGTCCATACGATCAATGCAACTTTATCTCCGTAGACATCAGTTGCAACTGGTCCACTGAAGTTTTTTGGAAGGAAACGTGCTTCAACTAGCTTATACTTAGCAGCGGCACGCGCGTTTTCATTTTCATCAAAAACTAGTTTGATTTTAATGCCAGCTTTCAAGCGGCGCTTTTCGAACTGCGGAAAGAAATACTGTAATATTTGGTTAAGATCCCCGTATGCACCGAAAATAAGAATATCTTTTCCCGTTGCAATTTGATCGTCCATTAAAGTTTTGAGGCCACGCTTCCCCCTGTAAATTCTGGCTTCCTGTCCTGGAGAAGCTTCGTAGCGCGCTTTCAATTTCGGTACAATTTCTTTTAAGTCTTCAAGCTTGTATTGCATTATTTCAACAATTCTTTCTGGTTTCTCTGCAACAAAGTACCTCCTGTTGCCTTGTGAAACATAGCTTACCAGGCCTTTCTGTATTAGCCTTTCAAGCGAATCGTAAACATTTCTCCTATGGATGCCGGTTTCCTTTGTCAAGTCGCCAGCAAGCGCAGAACGCAATTTTAGCAGTGCTAAATAAACTTTGCTTTCATTTTCCGTAAGGCCTATAGACTTTAGTAACTCCTCCTCTGCTGGCATAAGATTATTACGAATGTGAACTTTATAAGATGGTGATTTTTATCACCACATTAGTTAAAGTGCCTGCTATGCACACTAATTAACATGACGGCAGGTTTCCTTGCACATGAATCGGGTGCGATAAAAGAATCTATAGTAAACGATGGCGTAGAAATAGTTTACACAATGCTGCAAAGAGAGCCGCTTACTTTTGGAGAACTTGCAAGTTCCTTTGGAACCGGTTCGCCATTCAAAAATACTCACACGCTCAGCATCGTTCTAAAGAGGTTACGTGAGCAAGGCAAGATAGCTTCTATGGAGATAAAGTTAGATTCTGGATATGCTTCAAATGAGTATCATGCTGTAGACGGCTTTGTTGAACGTGTTGGCGTAAAAGCCAAGAAAGTTGGTCGCGGCTTGTGGGATTCGCTGAAATACAAAATAACCAACGAACCGTGGTCAGAAAAATACGAAACCCCGGAGGTTGCAGAAAGAACAGCACCGCAAACTGCCGCTTATTTTGCTTACTGCACTTTCAAACGCGCTGAAAAGAAAGATAGCCGTCCAAGCGGATGGACGCTAAGACCAGCAGAATGGGACTGGGATAAAAATTATGTTTTAGCTTTGAAAGAAAACATTTTCGGCGATGCAGCAGTTAGCCTGAGGCTTTACAATGCAAGAAAGGTTGAGTGGTACGATGAATGGAAAATGAAAGGAACATTCAGGCGCGCTACACAAGAAGAATTGAGAATCCCGCGCAACAAGCATTTGCGATATTTGGAAAGGTCAGTTGAAGATATTGTCCCTAAAGCTTACCAAAGGACGCAAATGGGTGAAATGGCTGCCGACGTTGCTTTATGGCATGCGCATGGCGATGTGATTAAGGCGTATGGAATTGTAAGCGAGGCTTTGAATTTAGGCGAGTCCGGAGAAGTAAAAGCACTTTATAACAGTTTAGGCGTTGAAAGGTTGAATCTTAACACGAAAGAAGACCGCATGCGATTGCAACAGCACCTGCGATATGTTTCCCACAGAATAAATGAGAAAACTTCCCACATTACTCATCCTACTTACGCTTAATGTGGGTTTTAAATTTCTCTTATGCAAATTCTGTTGTAGGTGGTTGTTAAATGTATGTTGACTTCGTCAACCTATGCTTCTATAGGTCGCAAAACAAACCGACGTTGCGAAGCAACGTCAAACAGTTTTCGACGGTGATTTGATTATGCGCACAAGAATGTTGCATATTTTTCTAATTGGTTTGTCATTTATGTTTTTCCATGAAATGGGACATTTTATTTTCGCACAGTCAATGGGCTTGAACCCCTCGTTCCAATATGGAACTGTTGACAAATCTTCCATCAGCGGCTTGTTCGGGCTTTCTGTAGGCGTGGCATATGAGCCCACGGTTCTTGTTAATAACTTTTTTGTAGTTCTCGGTGCAACAATTTTGCCATTGTTAATTGCAATATTTGCTTTGACAGCTTATGCAAAAACAAACAGGCCAGAATTTGGTTTGATAGTAGAAATTTACATGATTCTTATCATGATTAATTTGATTCCTCTGCCAGGCTCAGACAATTTAGACGCCAATAAAATCTGGAATGCTGTTTTTAGATAAGAATTTAAGCTTTTTCTTACCTTTCAATTGAATGGCAATGATTGATGATTTTATAAATACGCTTGATGATTGCAGAACCCTTTATGAAAAATTGAGAAAAGATTTTGATGAAGGAACATATGTTGAGTTTGACAGGCTACTGAATCGCGGAAAAGAACTTGGTCGAAGAATTGATCGTTCCGAGTCTTATTTTAGTCAAAGGGTCAAGTATGAAACCTATTCAAAAGCGCTCTTGGAAATGTATGCCGAAAAGGAAACTTTTCTAAAAACTAAATCAAAAAAGACGAAAAAGCTTGATCCAGGTGTGCAAACTATAGACTTGATGCTTACGAAAGCTAAAGTTGGTCCCAGAAAATTATTTTCAATTGTACCGAGAAAGGGGGAAATCGGAAACGTCTTAACAGACCTTAAAATTTATAACCCTAGAAAGGTTTTAGTAAGTTCTTCTCATGATCAGTTAGGCGGCAAAATAGAAAACTATCATCTCATAATAAGCGCTTCGGACCACGAAGCACTTTCATTGGCCTTTACAAGAGGTGTTGCCGAAATAATATCCACCGATGTCAAATACGTACAGCTTTTAGATGAAAATGGTAACACTAAAAAGGTTGAAGAAATTAATTCCAAAGGTAAAAAGAAAATATATGCTCTACCTCATACCAACTAGCATCTTCTTTCCTTCAATTACCCAGTACTGGATTTCCCCGCCCTGTTGTAATTTATCTTTCAAATCTTCAGGAATTGGCGCTTCAAAAGTTTCGTAGGTTTCCAAGTCCATCAGCTGGACGTTTGGCGGAACAATTGCAACAATTTGTGCATTCTTTTTCTCTACAATAGGAACTTCTATTTCTGTATCAGCAGGTTTAACTATGCTCCTTCTTCTTTCGTCAAAAAGTCCGATAGCTTCTAAACGAGCCTTTGCTCCTCCATGTTTACCAGGAACGCTAATGGAAACATCTAAAACCTTACAAGGCTCTCCATCTATAATGCAGAATTTGCCTTCTCTGAGATTTTTTATTGAAGTTCTCGTTGTGGCCATGCGCGTAATGGCGCACGCCCGAATAAAAAGGTTTTCTATTAAGAGAATTTAGGACTCTATTGCACTTTCTGCTTTCCAGAAGCAAGAAAAACATCTTCTGCCAAAATTGTTTTGCGCTTTGCATGACGTGCTGCTTCAGCAGATTCTCTAACAAGCTCCGTTCCTATATCGTCAAGTGTTTTCTGTAGCTCTTTCAGCGCATCAGCAGAAATTCTATCAATTCCGGCACGTCTCGATATCCTTTCTATGGCTGCAACTGGAATAGGCATGATATTTTATACTGGTCAAAGTATTATAAACATATGTTATCTGTTTCACAAGCCGTCAAGGAAATTAACAAACGAGCAGCAGAGCTCGCAAAAAAACAAAGAATGGTTATTATAGGAATAACGGGTGGCTCGGCTTCGGGCAAGGGATGGCTTGCCAAACGACTAAGAGGCAAACACATGGACATGGACAGCTATTACAAAGGTCTCAGCAAAATGAAAAGGAAAAATTACGACAGACCTGGTGCTATCGACATTGAATTGTTTAAGAAGCATTTGAAAATGCTGCACGAAGGCAAAACTGTAATGAAACCTGTTTATAGTTTCAAAGGTCATGAGCGCATCGGATACAAAAAGTTTTTGCCAAACCACATCCTTATTATAGAGGGCTTGTTTATTTTGCGCAAAGGAATTCGCCATTTGGTTGACATTGGTGTATTCGTAGATTCGCCAATGAAAGTAAGGCTGGCGCGCCGCATTAAGAGGGATGTAAAGGAGCGTGGAAGAACGAAGGAATCTGTAATTAAACAATTCACGGAACAGGCCGAGCCTGCATTCAAGCGTTTTGTTTTGCCTGATAAGAAGCATGCAGATATTGTGGTGAGGAATTAGCTTTAAACCCCTTTTAAACCACCGAAAGCTTTAAATAGGTTTCTTGCAGTATCTACTTTGAAAAGATTCCTACTTTAAATTACTATGTTTTGGTGACAATTTTGGTAAAAAAGACTAAAAAATCAGTAAAGCCGCTTTCTAAAACTGCTAAGCCGACATCCAAAAAGGGCGAGGTTTGTCCGTCATGCGGTTGCACGCATTTCTTTGAAGACGATGTCCATGGAGAAAGAGTTTGTGCTAAATGCGGTACAGTTCTGGAAGAAGGCATAGTTGATACGTCTCCTGAATGGAGAGCTTTTGATGATGATCAAAGATCAAAGAGAACCAGAACCGGCGCACCTCTTACAAAGACAAAGCACGACATGGGTTTGACTACAGAAATTGGTAGAGGAAAAGGAGAATTGTTCAGAGTTATTCCACAGAAAAGAGCTCAATATCACAGGTTGAAAATATGGCAAAAGCGTCTTGTTGAATCAAAAGACAGGAACCTTTCTTTTGCTCTTTCAGAACTACAAAGGTTAATATCTTTCCTTGGTTTGCCAAAATCTGTTCATGAAGAAGTTGCAAAGAAGTATGAACAAGCTGTCGACCGCGGTTTGGTAAGAGGGCGTTCAATGGAATCTGTAATTGCTTCTTTGCTTTACGCTGTTACAAGAGAAATGGGTACTCCAAGAACTTTGGAAGAAATAGCAGAGGCTTCCGGTGTTGAAAGGAGGGAAATCGGAAGAACTTACCGTTACATTGCCCGCGAGCTGAAGGTAAGAATTTTGCCAGCGCCTCCACAGGATTATGTTCCTAGATTTGCTTCCATGCTTGGCCTATCAGACAAAGTTCAGGCTAAGGCAACGCAATTCTTGCGCATTGCAAAGAAAAATGAAGTAACTTCAGGCAAAGGACCAACTGGAGTTGCAGCCGCTGCCTTGTATATAGCTGCAGTTTTAGCCGACGAGAAGAGAACGCAAAGAGAAATCGCCGATGCAATTGGTGTTACCGAGGTTACAATCAGAAACCGCTTTAAGGAATTGGTAGAAAAGCTCGGCATCGAAGAGGAAGTGGAAAAGAAAGTCAAAGAAGAAAGCTTATAAGCGGAAAATCTTATTAGATTTAGATTATTTTGGTGATTTTTTTGCAGGAAACAGCTCAAGAAGCAGTGGAAGAGGCTTTTTCTGAAGCCGATGTTCCCCGATATGAAGGTCTTAGTTCTGATAACTACCACATGTCTGTCGTAGCCCCAAAAGCTGAGAAACTAGTGTTGCGTGATTTGTCCAATGCTTTAGCCCACGAGCAAAAGGCCATCAAAGCAATTGGTGGCAAAGCGCTTGGTATGCATTATAACCTCGAAGACGTGATGGAAGCTGTTGTAGTTTGGTATTTTCAAGGGAAGGTACCGGACATAGAGCCCAATTCTGGTGCGAGAGAAGTTCTGCGCAACGGCGAAGTCAAAGGCTACACACTAAGGGTCTTTGACGATCTTATAGAGGCTGACAGGTTTAGGAGAACAAGCAGAAGCGAATATCTGAAGGAACTTGAACATATTACAGAAAAAGACGGCACAAAGAAAAAGGCCTTCATATTCTTGCTATAAGCATAACTTTATATACTACTTCTGAGTAAATAATAGTATGTCAGATGAGCAAGTCAAGCTTGTAGAAATCAAAAAGGGGAGAGTTTATCATTTTAAAGATAGCCAAGAATCTTCCGTTTACCAATGGGCAAAAGAAAAAAGTCGTATCCCTTTGACTATTACACGCACCCCCGATGAGGTCACAGAAAATTATGAAGGCAGCAAAATTGTTTCGCTGTTGCCAGGTTCTGTTATTGAAGGATCTGTAAGTCCAACAGAACTAGCAAAACTTAGAAATGTAATTGATAAGCCTCTTAAAAGCAAAGACGAAATGATAATTTTTGGCAAAGGTTCAATTGACTATCTGGTTAACCAAAACGACATGCAAACTATCACACGTTTCTTAGAAAGTCTAAGGGATGGCGTTTACAGGACGGAAGGAATAGTAGCCGCTGAGATAAATCTTCAAGATGCCGATAGGAAATCTGCTTACAAAAGACTCATCAGAACCGCACCGCTTTATGAGTGGCCTTTGGGTTCTGTTGAAGGTAAAGATGCAGACGATGACGAACAAGACCGCGAATTTGCAGACGAGTTGGACAAGTTAATTGAAAAGAAAGTTGCATTGAGCGAAAAAAAGAAGCCTGAATCGGATGAACAAGGGAAAGATGCACCAGTTTTCGCTCAAGGCTGGCCAAACCCAAAAGGAGCTTAAACTTTAACCAAATCTCTTCAACTTCTCTTCCAGCAATTTCAAGCGCGCATCAATTGTTTCCAGCTTGCTGAGAATTAAGTCAAGCTTGTGCGAAACATCTGAACTTTCTTTTTTCTCTGCAGGGTTTTCCCCAATTTGCTTTTTGTATTCTTCAGGAATGAACATTTCATCTTCTTTTGCTGCAGGCGGGCCAAAGCGCGCACGCGACCTAAACTTTTCAAGCTCTTCCGGTAACTCTGCAGTTGCAAATTCCTCCGATTCCTTTTGTTCTTTTGCCTTTTTTCTGAAATCTATCAATGCCATTTTAATCGCTCCATTCCATTGCTGAGTTGCTGCGCATGCAGGAAAGTTCGCTTTCCTGTCACGTGCGAACTAAAGTTCGCACAGACTCAGTCATATCATCATTTGTGTGGATGTTCCCTTAATGGTATATCCAAAATCTTGCGCACCTCATAGTCAAACTCCTTTACCCTGCGCTGCCCCAAATCAACATACTGCAATATTTGCCTTCTATAAACGGTGTCGAGGTAAATTTTAATGAAAGCCTTGTCTATTGCTGTTTTGTATGGTATCACCGTTTCTAACGTTGGTTTTATCTTAACTGTAATTTTTCCATTTTTATCTTTTCCCTGTGAACCCATTATAACAATCTTGTTTGTAACTTTGGAATATCCGTCCTTCTTGTCTATTGCACGCCACTCCCCATAAAAATCTGCCTGCTCGCTACTTGCGTCCCACTTCATCTTATCCCAATATGCAGCAGAAGATGGAATGCGCCATATCATCTTAAGTATTTCCAGCATTGAATTAAGAATTCTTGTCGGATGGTAGCACTTATAATCTGCAGTAAACTCCCTATCAGGAGCAAGGACATCCGTTTTTACTGTAAGCTTTTTTTCTGCCAATTAAAGCACCGATAGAAATTGTTTGTCGCGAGTTTATAAATTGGTAATAAAACTTACGCTTCTTTCTGCTCGTGCATAACTTTCTTGACTTCCTCGATAAACTGTGCAATCATGCGTCTGCCGTCCCTTATGTATTGTTCACGCTTGCCCCAGTAAAAAGTTTTGTGCCAGAAAACCCTAAGCAATTCGTAAAACAGCGAGCGCTCCCACACAGTATCCTGCGGATACTCCGTGCGCAGAATTCCATCTTTAAGAGAAATGCTAGCAGTCCCAACGCCTTTGCTTTCGCTGCCCTCGAGCTCAAGTTCGATCATGTAATAAGAAAAGCGGTCAATGTCCTTGTCCATTTCCCAAAGGACTCTAAACTTTTCAGGATCGCCTTTTGTCCAGCTTATGTTTTTTTCCTGCACTTGCCCAACATGCGCCTTGAAAACCGATGCCAGAATTTCAGGTATTTCCCTGTAAAGCTTTGTCGGGTTCGGACCAGCATACTTTACCCTAAATACTGGCCTTGGCCTCATCAGGTCGTCTTGTATCAAAAGCTTGGTTCGCGCAAATACCATTTTACCACTCTAGCAAATTGATTCTTTACCTATTTAAATCAGCCTAATCTTTTATTAGCTGGTGTATCGATGCTTAAGCCTGAAGGGGAATCCAAGCAGACAGCGCTTGTCCTTTTGATACTGATTGCGGCTTTTGCGGTATCCTATCTGCTCTTCATGCTGGCCGTAAAGCTTTTTGGCATCATATTAATTTTAATTGGCTTGGGGCTTTTGATATGGTTTCCATCAATACCCAGATACCAACCGGGCAAATTTGTTGATACAGCTATAATAGTTGGGCTCCTATTTGTAATAGTCGGGGCACTAATTGCAATATTTTGGTGATTATTATCGCAGAGGAAAAACCGATATTTGAATTCGTTAAACCTGCTAAAGATATAGAGCTGCAGGAAGATAGAAAAGTCGGCATACCAGCCTGCAAAGCCGATTCGCCATATTTGGGCAAATATTTATGCATTGGTCCTGTTGAGGCACCGGGCGTTGAGGAGGCCAGCAATCAGCAGATTGAAATTGATTTTACAGGAGCGCCAGGAACAGCATCCGGTCTTTACTATTCTCTTGTTTTTAGCTTGTTAAAAGGCCAGTGGAATGTTACCAAGATTGACGAGTGGATAGAAGTTGCTCCAACACATAGAGAATATTACGAAAGAACAGTTGCAACAAAAGGCACAATTGAAGGTTTGATTAAGCAAGGTTTGGGCTCGGCTGCGCAAGCCGTTGCAGACTATGAATTGGTTAATCACGACTTAAGAAAATACAAAGAAATTGCAGACTACTTTGATGCGATACATAAGGCTAAGCAAGAAAAAGATAAAAAGAAAAGAACAGAAAAAATTGCTGCCGCAGAACATGTTTTGAAATCCATGTTCATAGACCAGGTGGATGTACACAACGGGCAGTTTTCAATGTTGCAAATGTTAGGCACGCGATGGCCAAACCTAATTGCAGACTTTATGCAGTTAACTGAAGACGATGATACAGTTAAGAAAATTTCTGATAGAATTGGTGTTTCGCATGCAGAGGCCGTCGTTTTGAAAACCAAACATGATTTGTTCAGGGAGTGGCTTAAGCTTTTCAGCGATGCCGTTAGAGAGCGCTACACAAGGCTTTCTGAACTAGTTGCAGCAAGAGAGATGAGTGTTAAAGAATACAGGGAATGGCTCAAGCCGCATATTTCAAGATATCGCACCTTTAAGCTTGGTGCGGAAAGGTCTGGCAGTAGATTAGCGGGACTGAAAAGCTTCTTTGACATTTCTGGTCAATCAACTTTCAACAACCACATCAGGCTTTATGTGTGGAAAACTTTCCGTGCGGTAGAGTACAGAAAAGCCCCCGCTGCTACGGAAGAAGATTTCGTTATAGACCCTTGGGACGACTACGTAAGGGAAAAGTTAGTTTTGGATGAAAATTTTGGCTTGGCTAAATTGTACCCGTGGTTAAGATATGCGTCTATTAACGAAAATTTTCTGAAATCTATGAAAAAGAAAGGAATTGAAGATAAACTTACTGTAGCTGATGAGCTTGCAGAAAATATAAAATCCAAATGGGGTGCAGGGATGCGCTTAAGCAAGAGCGATATTTACTATAAAATGTTTGACATAGGAATTGACAGGTCTGGCATAAGGATGCCTGTTGGCGAAGTTGAAGACATAACACTTACAGTTAAGATGTGGAATTTGTCTCAAAACGTTCTTTTGGTTAAGCTGATAGAAATGGAGTGCCGAGAGAAAGAGATTGAAAAATACATCGATGTAATACTTGGAATTAGAAAGGAAAGCGGCGAAACCGTTGCGGATTTTGTTAAGAAGGGGCATCCTGATCTTTTTGGAGAAAAACCCAAACCGGAGAAAACAGGCTGGGAAAAGTTTAAGGAGGAATACAAATCCTTCAGGGAATACATGGGCAAGCCGCTCAAAGGCATGCCAAAATTTAAACCGAGATTGGGTAAGTATGCTTCGTATTTGATAAAGCCCGGTCCCTACGAAACGAGCTTTGATGACAGGATAACAAAACTTTATTTGATTCCAACCGGTCGCGACTTGGGAAAGCTTGGAGCATTTCTAATGGGCAAAATGGGTGTGGAGTGATGCCTTACACGATTGGTGTTTCAACCGGTTTGTGGAAAATTGCTCATCAGCAGAGCCCTGGAAAATCTCTTGAATTTATGGGATTATCGCGCAAAGCGATCTGGAGCATTTACAAGGGTGTGAATTTTGCCCAGATTGATTTGGAGAGCACTGCAGAATTTTTAGAGGACGATCTGGATAATAAGATGAAAAAAATTAAGGCAATGGGTATTGATTTTGGTGTTCATGGAGAAGTCCCAGAAACCGCTGGTAAGCTGGTTCCACATTTAGATACAGCGGAAGAAGATGTTTACAAGCGTTCTCATGACAGATTTATTTATTCTGCTAAAAACTGTGCAAGAATTGGTTCAAAATATTATTTGTTACATTCGTCGGCTTCGCGTTCTTGGCACGAGCTTTTCATGCACCAAGCACCAACTCTGATGGTTGATATTTGGGGGAGAAGATTTAAGCACCTGTTAGAGTTGGAGAATTCGTGGCTGTTGGAATGGGCTGCAGAGAAAGATTTTGTAATGGAAGTTTTTCGTGGTGGTAGAAATATACCAGACAAAGACGACTATTTAGAATCCATGAAAGCAAAATATAATGCAGTGAACCAAGGCAAAGAACCTTCCTCAGATGAACTTAAAGATATGGAAAAGAAAGCAGAAAAAAAGGCCATTGAAAAGGTTAAAGAAACTATAATAGAAACAATGTCAATTAATGATATTGGTTGGGGAGTTGAAAGGATCGCCTTCTACGTAATTGCAAAGTGGATGGAAGACAAGAGGAGCAACTGCCCATCAGAACTTCGTGCAATATGGAAAGGAATTGCCGGCGGTGGCAGCATAGACACCGATGCTTTCAGGGAAAAGGCAGAAAACTGGGTGCCTGCGGTTGCTGCCGCTTATACTTGGGGACACTTCAATCCAGAGAAATGTCCAACAAAAGTTCCCTACGAAGACCCAAAAAAATATTTCGAGAAAATGTGGATGGCTTTTGAAACTCCCATGACAGGTGCCGGGGTAGAAGAAATGGCAAGGTTGGGAGAACCAATTCATATTTATCAAATGGTTAAAAATCTTAAAATGAAGAATGCGGTAGTTGTCCTAGATTTCGAACACCAACTTGCTAGCGGCATAAATCCAGAAGAGCAGGTAAAAGCTCTTCCAGAAGGTGAAGGCAAGTGGATAAAAATTATTCATGTAGGGTATCCAGCAGTTTTAGCGCCTGCACATATTCCTATTCCACTTGGTTCGGATGCTCAATTTTGGATTTACAAAATTCTATGGGAATACCGCAAGAAAGGATTCAAGGACGGAATAATTATTTTCGAACGAGGTGGTGGAGACGAACCTATACAAGAATCTGTTCTTTCACTCAAGAAAATTGTTGAGTATTTGGAAAAGGAGGTTTCGCCTGAAAAACTTATTAATCACGAAGATTTCTTTGGATTGAAGAAGATGGGCCCAGAAACCATAAGGCAGCGCCTGCAAATAAAAGAGCACGCGCTTGATCCGCTAAAAGGAATGTTAATGATTCCTGAGGAAGAGTACGATTTTCTTGGCACATCAGCAGCGGCCCAGCGCAAGTTGGAAGAGTGGAAGAAGGAGCGCTTGAAGTAATTGTCGCATGAATTGCAATTAACCTTCAAGTGCGATTGTCTCGACAAGCGAGCGAAGCGAGCATCTTATGAATGTGTTTAAAAACCTGTAGCATATTATTAACTTAAGTGGTAAAATGCCTGAGAAGAAAAAGATAGGAGAAAAATTAAGGAAATTCTCGCTGGAAACGCGTTTGAAAAGCTCCAATGAATTAAAGGACAAGATTCTCGGAATGTTCAAGGCGTACATTAAGGCTGTTGTTGTTTGGGGTTCTGTTACCAGAGGGGACTTTACAGGCAAAAGCGACGTTGACATTTATGTAATTTTTGACGACACCAAAATGCCTTTGAAAAAGTTTGACGAGATACGAGATAAGGTTGACAAAGATATTCACAAGCTAGCAAATGATACAGACCCACGCTTGCACGTGCAGCCTGTGATAGCTCTAACAGAATTCTGGGACGGAGTAAGAACTTGCCACCCCCTATTTTACAATATTGTCAGAGAAGGTTATGCAATTCACGATACAGGATTTTTCATTCCAATGAGAAAGCTTTTGGAATGGGGGAAATTCCCAGCAACAGTTGAAGCGGCAGAAATAAGAATGGAAGGTGTGCCCAAGCGCATAACAAGAGTAAAGTCTGTTAAGCTCTACATGATTGCTGAAGACATTTACTTGGCAATGCTTGATGCAGCGCAATCCGTGCTAACGTACATAGGCGTCGGTCCGCCACCTCCCAAAGTAGCACCAAGAGATTTGAGGAAGCATTTGGTTGAAGCAGGATTGCTTGAGGAAAAATATGCGAAGATGTTGGAAGATGTAATTGTATTTAGAAAGGCAGTTGAACACAAAGAGATCAAAGATATTTCTGGAAAAGACTTGGATGAGTGGATTGCCAAGGCTGAAGATTATGTGAAAAGATTTGACGAATTGCTAACAAAGTTGGAAACAGAAAGGAAGGCAATGGACATCAACAAGAACTATGAAGTAATGGTTAAGGCAAGCGTTGCTGCACTTAAGGCAATGAACAAGCTTCCGCCCGAGCCTGAAAAACTTCCAGAGGCTTTCAAGAAATATTTAATTGAAAGCGGTGCGGTTGCGCCTTGGTATGCCGACGTTTTCGGCAAAGTAATGGAAATGAAGAAACTTCTGAATGACAAACAGTTAGATAAAGTTCGCGAGCGTGACGTTTACATGAACAAAGAATATGTGCGCAGGTTCATAATGGACGTGCGGCGCGTTGTAGAAAATAAAGGCGGAAATATTCAACTGCCTCCGATTGAAAAGGATGCAAAGGAAAAAATAGGCGAGGCAAAATCAGCAGTCCAAACTGCAAAGGAAGTAAAAATAGATATGCCAGATTTGGAAGTAGGAGAAGTTTTGCCTCCAGAAACAGAACAAAAAGCCAAACGCCTAGAAAAAGTTGAAAAGAAAATCGGCAAGGAACAGAAGAAACACAGGTCGAAGTAATTAACGGAATAAGTAAGTAACCCCTTTCTGCAAGAGGAAAAGAATTACAACAATGCTAACTATAATGTTAGAAAAAACATCGAATGCTGCAAAAAGTATTATGGATCCAGCAACCGCATCAGCAAGGCTTACTATATTGCCTTTTAACAAAGTGAATGCAAATCCCTTGAAAATAAAATAAATGCCTGCTATTGTTGCCATTCCAGCGTCGGTCCAGCCAAGTAGAAATGCTATGAAGACTGATACGAATGCTAATTGCAGTATACCAAGAACTTTATGGAAAACCATTTACTCACGCTTGAATCCGCCCAAATAATTTAGCGTGAAAAGCATAAGGGTTATGCTTAAGATGTTAAGGTAGGGGCCAATCTGTGTAAGGAATGTTGCGGCGCCGACAGGAAGCAAAACTGCACCCAAAGAAGTGCAAGCCGGACACTGTGAAACAAAGAATGAAGAAATTGTTGCAACTGAGCTTGTTCCAGCTCCTTTTGCTTTACGTCCAATAGGACAAGCCTTTGGCTCACGCCAAAGATGAATTTGATAAGCCATTGTTATTCCAAAAAGCGCAACAAAAATTGGGAATAAGATTTTGTTATACCAAGGCATCACATTAATCCACAGGCCAACATTGTCCCAGTTTCCAGCAACTTGCGTATAGATGTAAACAGCAGTCATTATAGAAGCAGATAAAATTGCAACTAAAGAATATTTGATATTCTTAACGACTGAAAATACTTTCATAGTTTTGGTCACTTCGTGACTTATTTTATGCACCAAGCTCTCTGTCAATAATCTGCTTGAAAACGCTGAAAGGCTGCGCGCCTCCCACAAGCTGTCCGTTTACGAAGAATGTTGGTGTTCCAGAAACTCCAGAATTTGCACCATCATCAAAATCTTTCTGCACTTCGCTTGCGTATTTGCCGGAATCAAGACAGCTACTGATGTCATAACCCAAATCTTTTGCCCACTTCTTCAAAACTTCATTGTCCCATCCATCAAAGACTGTGGATTTGACTGTTCCGCCATCCAGTTTGTTTTGTTCAGCGAATATTTTATCGTGCATTATGAAGTAGGCTTCATCGCCGCCCTTCTCTCTTGCACAGTTTGCTGTCTCCGCTGCTGGAGCAGCATTAGGATGGAATGAAAGCGGGAAGTCCCTGAAAACAAGCTTTACTTTTCCTGTATCGATGTATTCTTTCTTTATCTGCGGCAATGTATCCGTCCAGAACTTTCTACAGAATGGACATTGATAGTCAGAAAACTCAATAATTGTAACTTTGGCATTCGAATTCCCTAAAACAGGGTCATCGTCCACAGCTGCCACAGATGCTTGCGACTGCCCAGTTGCAACAGCTGCTGCCGTTACTCCTTCAGGAAAAACATATCTTCCAAGCAAAAATGCAAATGCAAATACAACAACAACCGATGCTATCAGTATTGTGGATTTTTTGAATGTTACAGTTTCATTATTCATACATAAATTACATGTCAATAGGCTTTAAATACGTTTTTCAATCTGTAAATCTTCCTTCAACGACAGACCAGTCAATTGCCTTAAAAAAAGCTTCTATGTAATATGCCTTTTTCAAACCGTAATCAGTCATGTAAGCATGTTCGAAGACATCCAAAATAAGCAAAGGAATGCATCCTGCTAAATGCCCAGCATCGTGCTCATTAATCCAAGCGTTGAAAAGCCTATCTCCCTGCGGGTCGTAGTAAAGTATTACCCATCCGATGCCACGCATTGCACCAACAGTCTTGAAAGCCTTCTCCCAGTTTTCAAAGGAGCCAAAGACTTCAACAATTTTCTTTTGCAAGGCAGAACCAGCATTTGGAGCCTTTCCATCTTTTGCCATATTTCCAAAATAAAGTTCATGCAATCGCATTCCGTTGAATTCCCATCCAAATCTGCGCTTCATTTCTGCAAATTCAGGTGTTCCACCTTTTCCATCTTTCATCATCTGCATCATTGTATCTGCTAAAGTGTTTGTGTTCTTCACATAACCTTGGTAAAGAGTAAAGTGGTTCTTTAGAAGTGTGTCACTAAAGCCAGCTACTCCTAAAAGATTATCAAAGTTTTTTGCATCGTAAGGCATAATTATCGTCTATAAAGTGAATGTTCAACCTTTTAAATTAAATGCTTAAATGCACGTACTACAACTAATTTTAGCGATTGCATGGAAGTAGTCGGTGAAGTGATTGGAATGGAAGACCCTGAAGGAGTTATAGTAACGTATCATATTGCTTACACGAAAGAGGTACTTGTTAGGCTGCCTGGCGTAAACATGAAGCGCGATGCAGCCAAGTTCATCGGCCAGAAAGCTGTATGGAATGACCCAAAAGGCAAGAAATATACGGGTGTGGTTTCTGGTGTGCACGGCACAGGTGGAACGTTGAAGGTCCGTTTCAAGTCGCCCCTGCCCCCAACAGCCCTTGCGAAGCCTATTAATATCGGCGGATAAATTTAGTTCTATGCAAAACTTATGGACCGACCTTAAGGAAAATATAGCAAACAAAATAGGCGCACCTTTGCACAAGATAGAAGAGCCGGAAAAGGAAGGCTTGGGAGATTTTGCTTTCGCATGCTTTGATTTGGCAAAGCAAGAGAAAAGAAACCCGGTTGAAATTGCTTTGGAGCTTTCCAAGGAAACCTATGTTGACGGAATTAAGGAAATAAGGGCCGTTGGACCCTATGTTAATTTTTATATTGACTGGTCAAAGTTAGCAAAAAATATTTTGCTAGCCAAACTGAGCAAACTAAAAGCAAATAAATTCTTGCTGATCGAACACACCAGCATTAACCCGAATGCAAGTCCCCATGTGGGAAGAGCACGAAACGCTGTCATTGGTGATACTTTAACAAGAATTCTTAAAGTCCAAGGATACAAAACAGAAGTTCATTATTTTGTTAACGACGTTGGTAAGCAAATTGCGTTATTGGTTTGGGCTGCAGGCAAAAAGAAGTTGAAGTTCTCCCAATTGCTAAGCACTTACATAGAGGCCAACAAGAAAATGGAAAATGATAAGAAAGTTGAGAAGGAAGTTTTCAGCTTGCTGAAGAAGTTTGAAGACGGTAATAAAGCAACAATGAAAAATTTCAGGAAAATTGTAAGCACATGTGTTGCAGGACAAAAAGAAATCCTATCCAAACTAAATATTTCCTATGATTCCTTCGACTACGAAAGCAACTACATTATAGGAAAGAGCACCAAAGAAATCATGAAGCAATTGGAAAAGAAAAATATTATTTTCACAGACGAAGAAGGCAGAAAAGTAATGAAATATGGAGACACACACATTGTTCTAGCACGCAGCGACGGGACATCACTTTATCCTTTGCGTGATTTGGCTTACAGCATTGACAAGGCCAAATGGGCAAAGAAAGGCCTCAACGTTTTGGTTCTTGGCGAAGACCAGAAGCTTTACTTTGAACAACTCGGGCATGCACTCAAAGGGTTAGGAATTGAGCCACCTAAAGTTGTACATTATTCTTTCGTCCTTTTGCCAGGCGGGGGAAAAATGAGCACTCGTAAAGGTGAAGTTGTACTCTTAGAGGATTTTATGAAAGAAGCCGAAGAAAACGCCCTAAAAGAAGTTAAGCAGCGCTATCCAAAACTGCCGGCGGCAAAGCAAAAGCAGCGCGCGCATTCAATAGCAGTCTCAGCAGTTAGATACGAGCTTGTTAAGTCAAGCCCTGATAAAAATATCACGTTCGATTTGGTCCAGGCAATAAGGTTTGAGGGCGATACAGGTCCTTATTTGCAATATACTTACGCACGTGCAAATTCAATTTTGCGCAAAGCTAAGACAGCGGGAAAATTTGATTCTGCAGCATTAAAAGATCCGAGAGAAATTGCCGTTTTAAAATTGCTTGCAAAGTTTCCATCGATTTTAGAAAAATCCGCAGCAGATTCACGTCCGCATATGATTGCAAATTATACACATTCGCTTGCTGATGCATTTAATGAATTTTATCAAAATGTTAGAGTTTTGCAGGCAGAAAGTTCAAAAGAAAAAGCCGCTAGGCTTGCACTTGTAAAAGCCACAGAAACGGTTTTGGCTTCAGGCCTCGAGGTTTTAGGTATTGAGGCGCCAAAGCAGATGTAATTTTATCTTTTGCTGCACTGCGAAGCAGTGCAGTTGATATCACTTCTTCCTGACCTTAGGGATTGTTGCAACTAGCCAGTCTTTGCCTGCAGTCAACTCCTTTGAGGCGTCTTCAAAATCTGTTATCACATAAATCACCAATTTTAGATTATTTGTTTTCCATTGCTTCGCCGCTGCGCGGCGAAGTTATATTAAGCGTTTACTAAACCTTGCAGTTTTTCTGCAGAGCTAAGAGCATTATTTAGATTTACACCAACGATTGGAATTTGGAATCTTTTCTTGCGCATTTCTTCCTCGAGCTCCTCAATAAAGATTCCCTTTCCAGGTGTATTGCGGGTTCCGTTTTCAATTTGGTGTACACCATAGGTTGGAGAAAATTCAACACCAAGAATTGCAAGAATTTGGTAATTCTTTTTCATATAAGCTTCAATTTGAGAAAGGGTTTGCAGTGCATACTTTTTACAAAGCGCACGGAAGATTTTATTGTCCAGTGCTTCCTTGTTTTTAGGCTTTCTGTCGATGCCGAGGTACTCCTGCTCGGGACAAGGCAGCTGAATAATGCCAACGCCGTTCTCAGCAAGGATTTCAACTACTTCTTTAACTGCACCGGCTGCCTTTTCCTTCCCAATAGGCATAGAATTCTGATTAAGAATGGGATGTGCCACAAACACTAGTTTTCTGCTTCTCTCCATTTGGATATATTGGTTGCAGGATATATTTAAAGCTATACGAATTTACTCGGACGGGTGAGTAAAATGTACCGTCCTACATCTATTGGCGACGGGCTTTTCCGCCCTTTCCAGTTAACTGGCTCAATGATTTTTCTGCAGAACCAGATTTTTCCCAAAGCATTTTGAAATAGTCTACAAAGACTGTTGCGATTTGTTTGTTGTTGATCAGAGTTGTCGTGAAATCAAGATAATGCTCGGCATCCGGGTCCAGTTCTCTTATGTTCTCTGTCTTAACACCAGGTTTAGGCGTTACCTGAAGCAAAGAGACCTTCTTTCCGTCTACAATTATGCCTCTTAAACCATTATAGTCTGTACAAAATCGTGCATCAACTCCAGCTTTCAATGCTTGTCTTACATTTTTAATAGCAAATTCATTATCCTTGCACCAGAGTATCTTGTAAGAAATTCCATGCTTTGTTAATTTTCTGATAACATCTATTGTTTGACCTATCCAAGACATATCACCTCCGAATGCAAGGATCTCTTTTTTAACCTCTCCATGCAATTCGCTCCAAAGCTGTGCAGTATTAACTCTTTTTTTGGTATACGCAATAGATTCCTCTTCCTCATCTTCTTTCTTGGTGGGCATGTCGGAAATCATTTTTAGAAATTGCGGAACCGCCTCTTCTATAGACTTTATTTTAGAGCTCATTCTCTTTTTCTCGTCTTCAACAAGAATTTGTTTAAGCTGATTTGGCGGAATGGCT
>CAYJQM010000008.1:0-18284 GCA_964372405.1 uncultured archaeon
CAAAATGACTAAACGAATTGTTAACATGTTGGAAAATAAAAATGTGGATATATTCGGTCATCCAAGCACACGATTGATCAACACTCGTGCACCAATTGATGCAGACTGGAAACATGTTTTCCAAATTGCCGCCGATCGTGGAGTTGTAATGGAAGTTAATGCAAGCCCTGAAAGATTGGACTTAAAGGATGTTCACATTCGCCAAGCATTGGAAGCCGGCTGCAAGATTGCAATTAACACTGATTCACATAACAAGAACCAATTCAGATACATGGAATTTGGTGTCATAACTGCAAGACGCGGCTGGGCAGAAGCTAAAAATGTTGTGAATACATGGCCTTTGAAACAGTTGTCAAAGGTTTTCAGGAAGCTAAAGTAAAGCTTTTAATTGATGCTTGCTTTCTTTACTCTCATGCCTCGGTGGCTCAGTGGTAGAGCGCTTCCTTGGTAAGGAAGAAGCCGCGTGTTCAATTCACGCCCGGGGCTCCATTATAAATAATTTAGCATTAGAGTATAATCATGCCTTCCATAGCCCCTGACACAACAATAAGAAACTATCAATCTTAAACCGGCAGCTTATCCTTTTGCGCTTCTTCAAAATCTTTTATGGTACCAATATCTCTCCAGTATCCTCTGTGAATGTAACCGGCAAGCTTGCCTTCTTTTGCAAGTATTGTAAAAACTTCTGCTTCGGTTGAGCCTTTCCTTGGCACATATTTCAAAATTCCAGGCTCTAGCAAATACCAGCCGGCATTTATGTTATGCTGGTGCAACAGGGGCTTTTCTCTGAAAGCTTCCACCACTCCAACACTGTCTATGTCTACAATTCCGTATGGGGAGGGCAAAGATGCAAGATAAAGTGTTCCAAGAATTCCTTTGCCAGCAACCATTGTCTTATGGAACTTTATCATGTCTGTAATGTTTAGGTCGGTTAAGATATCCCCATTGATTACAAAAAAAGTATCCTTCAGCTTACTTTCAGCCTGTTTAACTGGTCCTGCTGTTCCCAGCGCTTCTTTTTCAATTGAATGTTCAATCTTTACTCCCCATTTAGAGCCGTTTCCGAAATAATGTTCGACTTTTTCGTGTTTGTATCCGCTGCACATTATTATATCTGTAATGCCATGTTTTTTCAGAAGCATTATTTGATATTCAACCATCGGCTTGCCCTGAACAACAAGCATTGGCTTGGGGTTATCTAAAGTATAAGGCCTAAGCCTTTTTCCTTCCCCGCCACAAAGTATAAGTGCTTTGATTGACATGAAATCACATAGAAACATTACCAATTAAAAGCTTATGCTTCTTCCTTTTTCTTCTTTTTCTTTCCGCCCTTCAACTTAGGAACCTTTATTACAAAATCACACTTGTCGCATTTTGTTTCAAAGCGGTACATTGCAGCCTTGCTTACAGCTTTCCATTCCTGCGTTTTGTATCCTGCATGCTTGCATTGCGGACAAATATATTCGATGTGAACATTCTTCTCTCCTTTAATGAGAAGTGCACGAACCTTTCCGCCGCCTTCCAATTCGCGCAGTGTGTGATAAGCACAATCAGCCATCTTTATTTTCCTATCAGAAATTATTTTTGATATTTTGTCAAACATAAGCAAACCTGCCAACAACAATATATAAAGTATTATGTATCTAGAATACATATGATCCTAATAACAGGTGCAACTGGTGGGCTGGGAAGAAATCTTGTTAGAATGCTAGCGGCCGACGGAAGCAAAATCCGCATTTACGTACGTGACGCAGCAAAAGCGCAACAAATGTTAAGGGGCAATATTGAAATTGTAGAAGGCGAGCTTAGCGATGTAAAGGCATTGAAAAAGACCATGACCGGAATCAATCTTGTATATCATTGCGCTGCAAATACAAGCTTGACGGCACCATATCAAATAATGCACAGAGACAATGTCACAGGAACAGAAAATGTAATCGAAGCTGCAGCAGGAAGAAAAGTTGTATGTGTAAGCAGTACGGCTGTTTATTCTAGAAGCCTTGAAAGTCCAATAAAAGAGGACAGCCCCTGCAGCCCTCCAAATTCTTATGTTTACGGCAGGACAAAAGCAGAATCTGACAAACTCGCACTAAAAATGGGCGCAATTGTCGTGAGGCCAACTTACATATATGGAAAAGACTTGCCACGCGGAATGTTCCAGCTCCTAAAAATGATAGAAAAGGGCATCATGCCAATTATAGGAAAGGGCTGGAACCGATTGCACTATACACATGTTTCCGATGTCGTTCATGGTTTAATCAAGGCAGGCGAGAAAGGTAAAGCTGGAGAAGCATATAATATAGCAGGTCCGGAATATCTAAGCCAGGAAGAATTTTTGCACATGCTTGCAAAATTCCTCAAAGTTAATCCACCAAAACTCCACGTTCCGATTTTCGCCGCAAAAGCTATCACATCAATAATTATTCCAGGCTACTTAGAATCCACCAATACAATTTATGCAGACAGAATTTATGATGTCAGCAAAGCCCAAAAGGAATTGGGATACAAACCGAAAATAAAATACGAAGTCGGATTGAAAGAAGTTGTTGCTGCCTATCAATCTAGTAAAGTCCAGCAATAAATGCAACTAGAGTCAAAAGCATAACATACTTCAAAATTCTTTGCGCAGTTCCAGCTTTCTCTTTCATTGTATAAAGCGAATAAAGAACAGCAGCATCTGCAATTGCTATTAAAATAAAGTAAAGCTGTTTGAAATAGCCTAATCCGTATGGTAAGAACGTCAAAATTATTCCAAGTGCCGCAAATGCTATCGCAAATAGATGTGCAGTTGGCTTGCCTAAAACCACTTCAAGCGTGGCAGCATCCATTTTTGCGTCCCCTTTAAAATCTTCAAGGCCTTTCGCAATTTCGCGAACCATGCTGATGCAAAACACCATTGATGCAACTATCCATATCAGCAGTGTCAGAGATGACATAAAAGCAGCGAAAATAAACAGTGAAGCCGTGAGCCAGCTTACAACAAAATGCCCTGCCGGAGTTCTCTTAAGTCGCCACGAATAAGCGATGGAAAGCAATCCGTTGAATACCGCCAAAGCCAGCATTGCTTGAGGTAACTGAAATGCAAGAAACAAGCTAATGACAAAAAGCAAGATGCCAAAAAGTTTTGCTGTGTTCCTATCTGCGCGCCCAGAAGGTAGTGGTCTGTTAGGTCTGTTGATTTTATCAATGTTGTAATCAAAATAGTCATTAAGAACATTGCCAGCTGAGGTTTGCAGAAAAACAATTGCAGCAGCAATGAGCAAAATGCTGTTCGAAAAAGAAATTGCAACGCCCGCAACAGAAGCTGCAACTACAAATCCGAAAGCTGCAACTAAAGCATTCCAAACTCGCATTAGCTCCAAGTAAGCTAACATAAAGAAACCTTACACTTTCCTCTCTTTTGATTTAGCCCTAAGACCTTTGTAACCGCACTTGCGGCACTTTATTTTTCCTTTTGCAATGCTTTCTGGATCTGCGCGTATCTTTGCGTTGCAGCGCATGCAAACCCAAACGCGCTCATATATTCTTTTCATTGTCGCAGGTACTTTAACTACCGGCATAAATTTCGCCTACTAAACAATCACTTAATTTCTTTTGCAATCTCTTTTAAGCGTTTTACACGCTCTTGGACTGGAGGATGTGTGCTGAACAGCTTTATTAATGTACCTCCACTGAACGGATTTACAATCCATAAATGAGCCGTTGCAGGATTGCCGCGCAGTGGGTGGTGTTGGGCAACACTGGAAATTTTCTCTAACGCACTTGCAAGCGCAAGCGGCTTCTTTGAAATAAATGCCCCCGTATAATCAGCACCGTATTCGCGTGTGCGGGTTATCGCAAGCTGCACAAACATTGCAGCTATTGGTGCTAAAAACAAAAGTGGCAGCAATGCAATGGAATTTCTTCTTTCATTTCCCATGCTCGAATACCATGCAAAATTTACTATGTACGAAATCGCACCAGCAATTGTTGCCGCCATCGCAGAAACAAGCGTATCCCTGTTCTTAACATGAGCTATTTCGTGGGCAAAAACGCCTTCCAGCTCATCGTCGTTTAGCACATTGAGAATTCCTGATGTTGCAGCAACTGCCGCATGTTTTGGCGAGCGTCCAGTTGCAAATGCATTTGCTATTGGACTGTTCATAATGTAAACTTTCGGCTGCGGAATTTTCGCTTCGATTGCAACTTTCTCTACAATTCTATTCAATCTTTTATCATTAGAAGGCTGCGCTCCGTACATCATCAAAACAATTTTATCAGAAAACCAGTAGGTAGCAAAGTTCATTACGCCAGCGAGAACCAGCGCATAAGTCATACCTCCTGTGCCGCCTAAAAGGTATCCGATAGCCAAAAGTAACCCTGTCAATACGCCCAACAACAAAGCCGTTCTAATTATCGACACAAAATCACTTTATCCAGTCAATTATCTTTCTATATCCCTTTGCACTACCTTTTATAATCTTAGCTATCAATCGTGCAACTGCAGCAGGGCTTTTACGTGTAGTATCAACATCGTAAACCTTTTTATACCTTTCTCGCGCCTCAGTTGCAATTACTCCTATAAGTTCTGCTTCTAGGTTCTCTTCAACTTTTGCCTTGTTCCACTTCTTTTTCGCTAAACGTCTGATCAGTACTTTGGGTGCGCAGCGCAAAACAAAAACTTTGTCCGCTTTCAAGAAATGCGCCAGATGACCATCTATAATTGTGTCATTTCCCATGATCAATCTGCTCTTTAACTTCCTTATATCAACAACATAACTTTTCCTTTTCGAATCGTAGCCACTATAAAGTTTTTCCTTCTTAATGATTTTATTCAAATCAAGAGATTCGTATCCGATTAATTTAGAAAGTTTCTTTGCTACAACGCTTTTCCCAACGCCCGGCGTTCCGGTAATAGCTATAATCAAATGCGCCCACCAAAAAGTTTCTTGATAAAATCAATTATTACATTAATAAAATCTGTTATGAAACTTAAGCCAAAAGAAGTTTTTTCGATAACATCAACGCTTTTAGAAACTGAAGTTGAAAATCCATCTATGCTTACAAAGGCGCGCACAACATTGTCATCCTTTGACGCAGCAGTAAAGTTGAAGTAGAAGATCTTCTTTTGGCCGACATCAATAAGATTCTTGATACTTTCATTTCCAAACAATACATTAACTTGTTTGCTCTCGTCTGCTACATTTTGAACTGTGATATTAACACCATAAGGTGCCCCCAAAACCAATGTATCGTTAACAGCTATTTTTACCTCCAGCGGCCTATCGTTGCTCACCAAAATTTCCTGCTCGGTGAGCTGCCCATTTTTGTAAGCAAATACTTTAAAGTCCTGTGACGGCGCTTTCGCAATTAGATTGTTTTGTCCGTATGAACCAAAATCTGTAAAAACATGCGCATCCGGAGAAACTGCAATAAATTCTTCACCGGGCTTCAAGGAAGTTTTATCCAACGAAAGTTGTGGAGCCGTAGTTCCATCAAAAGACTTATCCAGGACTAAATTGCTGCTAGTTACCTGTCCGCCGCCAACAGAAATACCAAGAGAACAACTATATCTTGTACTCTGGTCCAACGTATTGGGTATCTTAAACAAAGAGAAAACATTTTTGCTGTCACAAAAACTTACAATGCTTTCTTTTTGTAATGTATCCAAAAGTCCCCTACCATTTAATGTGCAACTATTTTTCGAAATCTTTGTTGCAAAACATCCTTCTGCAGATAATTCTGTTTTAACAATAGCATAGCCGCTCCAAACGTTATCGTCAAGAAGCTGAGATTCGCTGTTTATGATGAACTCTTCATCAGACTGCAATATATTGACTGTGGTATTAACACCTTCAATTTTTACTTCCAAATCTGAACCAAAGCCCTTGGCCTGCGCACTTGCTTCTATATAGTTTCCACTGTTAACCAAGGTTGCAAACTTTATGTGCATGGCATCTAACCAACCAATTTCTCCCCATGTTGGGTCCGATACCATACATTGCCCGTCTGGAGAACAAACTTCAGTCCATCCGTGCGGAACAAAGTCGTCAACGGTCCTATAACCGCGCCCGTAAGCATAACCAACCACATAGGCCGACCTATATCCCAAGCTACGCAACATGGAAAGTTCCAAAGTAGAAAACTCATCACAAACACCTGCCCTAAGATCCAAAACTTTACTGGCCGATAAATTAACATCCGCATAAGCCAAATCGTATCTTATGTTATCCCCTACCCATCCAGCAACTGCAGAAATTTGTTCAAAGCCAACTTGCTTTCCTGAAGTTATCTCTTCAGCCAATTTATTGATCTTCTCGTCTTTAGATTCTATCAAGTCTGTCGATCTTAGCAAGGCAGAGTTTTGCGGTAGAGAGGCAGAAGTCCTGCGTTTCACGCTAACAACAGATTTTATCTTAAACTCTACATCACTTCCAGGACCATCAAAAGTTGCTCTTATCATCTTGTTGCCCATTTCATCTGTTTTTGTTATAAATGGAACAGAAACTTCCTGCGACTCTATTGTTTGGAAATCATCTTCCTGTGGAATCAAAACATCAATTATCAGCTCTGTAGGATTCCCAGTAGTTTTAATATGAACATTTTGTATGACTTCCGCCTTTAGATAAGAAACCTTTTGCACATCTATCGCTGCTAAAGAAATTACAGGCATTATCGCGAGCACCAAAAGGATTGCAACAAAATTTCTCCATGACAACATATGCTTAAATTACTTATAGGCAATATAAAAGCTATGATGAATGGACTGCCTTCCACGCTATGGGTTGAAAAATACAGGCCTCAAAAACTTGATGAGATTATAGGACAGGAAGAAATTATCAAGAGGCTCAAGGCTTTTTTAACAAAGGGCCTACCACACCTACTATTCGCCGGTCCTCCAGGCTGTGGCAAAACCACAGCTGCAATTGCAATTGCACATGAACTTTATGGAAGCAACTGGCACGCCAACTATTTAGAACTAAATGCATCAGATGAGCGTGGAATCGATGTTGTTAGGCATAAGATTAAGGATTTCGCACGCACCAAACCAATTGCAGCACAATATAAAATAATTTGCCTCGACGAAGGCGACAGTTTAACAAATGAAGCACAACATGCATTGAGGAGAACAATGGAACGCTATTCGGAAACCACGCGCTTCATTATAATAGCAAACTACTCAAGCAAGATAATTGATCCTATTCAAAGCCGTTGTGCAATTTTCCGCTTTAAGCCTTTGCAGCAGGAGATTGCAGTTAAGCAATTGCAAGCAATCGCCCAGAAAGAAAATCTTAAAGTTGACAGCGAAGCAGTCAATATTATTATGCATCTAGCACAAAATGACATGCGACGCGCAATCAATATTTTGCAATCAACGGCAGCATCAGGAAACATAACAGAACAGTCTGTTTACGAAACAACAGCAGCCGCCCCGCCTAAAGTTGTCTCTGAAATGCTGCAGTTTGCATTGATAGGTAATTTCACTGCTTCACGCAGTCTTCTGCTTAAACTAATAGACACTGGTATTCCAGGGGAAGAAATCCTAAAAGAAATTGGCAAACAGGCCTTTATGCTTCAAATGCCCGACATAAAGAAAGTTTCTTTGATAGAAAAGGTTGGTGAATACGAATATAGAATTGCTTCCGGCGGCTCCCCTCAAATACAGATAGAAGCTTTGCTTGCACAGTTGGCGCTGATGAAGTGAAAGCTTATCTTTTAAATAGTTCAAAACTGTTAACAAGTTTATGAAAAGCAAGCTAGTTTTAGCCGTAATTTTTATAATAATTATGGGTAGCATTTTATCTTTACAACAAACAAAAATGGCTTCCCATGTTTCTGGTGCAATGGCTGAACATTTCTCCTATATAGTTGATAATGCAAATTCGGCTTGTTATGGAATGGAAGCCGTAATAGCTATGCCGGATGACGGAAGAATAATGGGCTCCTGTTGCGGTCCGATGAATCTTCATGCTTACGAAGAACAAGTTAAAGCCCTTAAAAAATACAGTTACGTAGATAAAATCCCTGCAGACCCTTACGATATTTCTGTAACTCAAGCAAAAGATATGATTAATGACTTCAAAACAGTCCAGCTTTCTTCCAAACAACAACAAACCTACGAAGATGCAAAGAAACTTTCCAATGAAGGTGGACCCTGCTGCTGCGGGGATGATTTTTCTGAAACTTCGTGCTGGAGATGGAAAGTTTACGGCGGATTGGCAAAATACCTGATAACAAAACATAACTTTAACGCAGAACAAGTTGCTAACGTTTGGGACATTTCAGATGGCTGCGGCGGAGACCATCACGTTGAAGGCGTGCATAATTGATGACCGCAAAATCTAACCAATTTCACTAGGCGCCTTGGGCGAACCGCGCACGTTAATTATCATGTCACGATTCTTTTCTCTTGATGGATAAATGCAAAAGGTCATTTGAGTTCCAAATTTCTTGTTTATCTTTTCAAAAATTACGCTTAGGCCCTTGAAGTCCTGTTCAGTAAAATGGATAATACCTAAATTCAAATCAAATTCGTAAACAGTTGGCTTTCCGCGATGAAACTTTATAGGAATTTTTCCGTAAAGCTTATACTCAAAACTCTCAAGAAGTTTGACAATTTCGTCCAGAACTTTCTTGTCTGCAAACGGCTCCATCGGATCGAACTTTGGCATAAAATATTATTTGTTAGTCGGTTTATAAAACAGATCAGCGTCGCCTGAATTTTCTCTGCTGCTTATAGAAGGAGTTCGGCTTTCCAGTACGTCGTGCCCAATGCGGAATTATCGCACCTGTGCTTCTAACTTCTTCTGCCATTTGAGCTGCTTTTTCCTTTGAAAGCTTTCCACGATACGGTTGGATCTTTATCTTAACTTTCGCGTAATGCTCAATGATCTTAAGGTCATTCGCTTGTTGTGGCATTGCAATCATTATTGCTTTTCCTTTAGCACCCGCACGAGCAGTCCTTCCAACACGGTGTATGAAAGTTTCAACGTCGTTCGGCAAATCATAATTAATAACATGCGAAACTGCAGGAATGTCCAATCCGCGTGCTGCAACATCTGTCGCTATAAGTAACGGTACGCGTCCGCTCCTGAAATCTTCAAGTATGCGCTCCCGCTGATTTTGAGAACGGTTGCCATGAATTGCAGCTATTTTGTAATACTTCTTAAAAACATGAACTAACCTATCGGCCTGGTGCTTCATCTGAACGAAAATTATACAAAGCGACGGCTTTTCCTTTTCGAGAATAAATTTCAAGCAAGCGGGCTTGTCATTGTCCAATACAATGTACCCTTCTTGATCAATTGTTGTAACAGTTGGCGTTTCCCTATCTAATTCTATAGTAACTGGACTTTTCATATAGCGATGAACTAGAGAGCGAATTTGATCTGGCATTGTTGCTGAAAATAACAATGTTTGGCGATCCTTGTTCGTATGTCTCAAAATAAAATCTATATCGTGAATGAACCCCATGTCAAACATTCTATCCGCCTCATCAAGAATTACAAATTTTACATTCCTAAGGTCAACATTCCTTTTCTCCATATGGTCTATCAAACGGCCAGGAGTTGCAACTACAATATTTGCACCGCGCAATTCATGCGCCTGTGCTCCAATTGATTTTCCGCCGTAAACCAAAGCAGATTTCACTTGCTTGTGCTTCGAAATATTTTTCAAAACTTCATCAATTTGTATTGCAAGCTCACGAGTAGGCGCCATTATCAGTGCTTGTAAGCCTTCATCGATTTTTATTTTTTCAAGTATTGGGACAAGAAAAGCAAGTGTTTTTCCCGAACCTGATTGGGCCTTACCTATGACATCTTTGCGATCAAGCAGGGCAAGAATAGTTTTCTCCTGGATAGGAAACATCTCTGTGAATCCAGCCTCAGCCAATCCTTGCTTTACTTCCTTGCTAATATTGAGTTCTTCGAATTTCATTTACTCACCGATTAGAAGATGTGTTTACCAATCAATTTTATAAAAGCAAACTTCATCTTCGAATTTCATAATAACCAGAACAGTTTACACGTTATAAAGAGACCTTAAAATAGAATTCGTTACTCGTACTCTCTCCACCGGCTGCGACGGTGAAGCGAATTTACCAGCTTATTCATATTCGCGCCACACGTGGTTGCATTTTGTGCATTTCATAAAGCGTGTTGGAGGTTCGTCTCCGCTTCTAGTTTGCTGCATCCACCAAAATGCTTCCTTGTGTTCGCATTTCGGACAAATGGCCTTTGTTTTTGGCAAAGCCTCAAATGCAGTTTTCTTTTCTACAACAACAATTCCAGCCTCAGGTCCTGTTTCCGGCTTTACGACATCCGCGCTGAGCTTGAAATCTTTCCTTAGAGTAGTCGTCTTTTCCTTTCCGCAAGACCTGCAAGCCATTACAACTTTCGAGCCCGCCTTGCGAGGCATAACCACTCCGCCGCACTTGTCACAGAACTCCATTTATTTCACCATAATTTCTGCGAAAATGTGTTGACCTCAGTCAACTTCATTTTCGCAAAATTCCATAAGCATCTGCCTTGTATTTGCAACTTATAAATGTTGTTAAACCGCACCCAAAAGTTCGTAAGCACCAACTTTGACCCATCCGAGGAAGGGTATTCGGAAAATTGCTTTGCCGCGCACTTTGTCCAGAGGCGTAGTCCACGGATCAGCTATTCTGTTGTTGTCGCCTTTTGTTTTAACACCTGCATCTGAAACCTCTATTATTCTATGGATTATTGGATATTTGTAAAGCGGCGAGTCATAAACTACAATGTCGCCAACCTTAACATCTTGAGTTCCTTGTATTACAATCATGTCGCCTTTCAAGTAAGTCGGTACCATGCTTTCTGAAAACACGGCAACCACAGGCGTATCAGTTTTCAAAGCATATCCGAGAACAACGTTTGCGGCAAATGCAATGAAAAATCCCAGCAGAATGTAAAAGAAAGTTCCGTACGGACCGCTTTCAAATTTCTTGAACTTCTGCAAAAGGTTTTGCATGCTTACTCTTCCTTCAGCGACCTTTTAAATTCGGTCTTGAACTCATCACATTGCTCTTGTATTGCGGTTGCAGATTTCTCAAGAATCTTCTTTGGATTTGTTCCTTCAACTAAAATCTTAGGCTCTGCCATAAACGGGTGCTCGCGAATTCCAGCAGCCTCTCCACCTTCTTTCCACGCTTGTGTTGCGAGCAGGTGCATAAAGGCTTGGGTCTCTCCGCGAACTTCAACTTTTAATTTGTCCTTGCTTTGTTCAACAATAGAAACTTGCATAGGGATTGTTCCTAAGGAAGAGTATTTAAGCCTTATCTCAACGCCTCTTCAACGTCTTCAACATTCAAAATTGGCTTATTGAAAACTGCACGGTTTTCAACAACAATTCTTGGACAGGCTGTGAAAACATAAGCGTCAACACCGATTCCTAAAAGCTTGTCCTGTGAAATGTCATCAGCTGTGATAACAATGGCTTCCTTGCCCTTTGCCTCAATTCTTTTCTTTAATGCAAAAGCGTTTCCCTGCATTTCTTTCTGACCAACCTTAGTTGAAACCAAAATTCCAATCTTCTTCGCATCTTTTGCCAAAGCAATAGAAGCATATTTCTGTTTTAAGAAAGGCTTATCGTCAAGCTTCTCTATTTTCTGCTTCTCAACATCCAAACAAAACAAAGGCTTTTCAGTTCTCAGCAAAGCGCCTAAAGCATGAAACTTTCCCGAACCTATGTAAAGAAAACAGTCAACCTGCTTGTCAATTGATTGGGCTGTAGTTACATCGCATCCTAAAACCTGTCCAGGATAAAGATGCTTCTGGCTTTTTGCAGGATTTCCTATCAGAACTTTGTGTCCTTTAGATTCTAAGAATTTTTGCGCAGCAGAAAAAGTATCTAAAAATTGCAGCGAGCTAATCAGTCCAACATTCTTGTGTCCCGACAAACCCGCATAATCTTTTTCGAAAGCAGGATTTACATCAACATCCGCTCTCAATTCTACATACTCAATAGGAAAATCTGCATCTAAAAATTTGGTATGACCTACATGAACTATTTTCTCACAACCAAGTCTTTTTGCCTCATCGACTTTAATGTCACAGGCTCCCCAAGTAGGTTCAGAGCTTAGCACAACTTCATTTCCTTTTGCTTCTAAATCTCTAACAAGGCTTTCAGCTTTTTTCTTCAAGCCCTCTGGTATCTGCAATAAAATTCGCATAGTTAACTTGTGAAAGGAAAGCTTAAAAACGCGTTCTCATTTTGTAAAAGCCGGCAGCACAGCCTTGAAAATTGCTGTATAATTAATTTTGTCCAAATACTGCAAAGCCGACCAAAAGTACGGAAGAGAGGAAAGGAAAATAACAATCAGGAAGAGCGCAACTATTTCTTTCTTCCTGTCAACATAATGTAGACCGAAATAAGTCCCAGCTACAAGTCCTCCAATGTGGGCAGCAAAAGCTATCTCTGATGATGCACCAGAACCAATTTGCGCCACAAACGCAAGCACGTTATAGGTTGCATAGATCAAGGCGGCGAATCCCAGCGGCAGAGGTATAATATAGGGATAGAAAACCATCTCAAGCGGCTTTACTATCATTGCAGCGCCCATCAAACCGAAAATCGCAGCACTTGCACCTATGGTCGGAACAGCGGCAGAAGTTATTCCTATAGTAGAAGAGAAAATAGTAGCCGCATGCCCGGCCAAAGCCGAAACTGAATATATTACAAAAAATCTTTTCCTTCCTAATTCTTTTTCAATCACATGTCCAAAAAAGTAAAGCGCCAGTATGTTTAGTATAAGGTGGTCTATGCCGCCGTGAATAAACAGCGAAGTAAAAAGGCTTTGCCAGTTTCCAGCAAGAAATCCGTCCAAAGAAAATCCGTATTTGTCAATAAATTTTACCAGCATCCCTGTATCTACAGAATCCAAATAAAGCTCGTATGCAAAAACAGCTATCATAGCAATTATCAGCGCATAAGTCAGAAGCGGTTTTTCTCTCCAGTCCATAAAACATTATAAATAGTCCATATTAAAGTATCTTATGGTTTCAGAAATTCTTGCAACAGCAACAACAATAATGGGCACAGCAATGGGCGCGAGCGTCTTTCTTCAGGCATTAAAAATTATGAAAAGAAAAAGTTCTGCTGACGTTTCTTTGCCTACATATTTTGTGTTTTTAGTCGGAGGCATTCTTTGGATGCTCTATGGAATGGATATAGGAAGCTATCCGCTAATAGTTGCAAACTCTGTGGGTGTTTTGTCTTCTTCAGCAGTAATTTTCTTCGGAATAAAGTATAGGAAGAAAAAGTAAATTAACCTAACACGACTTTACAAGGACCTGGTAATTTCTTTGTAGCACGGTCCAAAGCTTCTTTGGCTATCTTGTCTTTGCCGGCAGGAACGCGAATCATCATTACAGAATCGCCAGTAAAAATTCTTGCCGCTTGTCCAATTGGTTTGCCCCAAGAACGCCTCATTCCCTGAGAGAAACGGTCTGCACCTGCTCCTGTTGCCAACGGATTCTCGCGCAAGACATGGTGCGGATACTTCAACATTTTTAAGAAAAATCCCATTTCGCCTAAATTAGAAGCCAAGTGCTTAGTAGTAGCCTGACGTGCAGCTTCAAGGCAGTTTGTTCTAAATTGTCTATCTCTAGTTGTTACAAGCTTGTAAACCAAAGGAAAAGAATCTTTGCCCTTCACGTTACCGACTTCGAACTGGTGAATTTTTCCAACGGGAACTCCTTTAACATAAGATCGTCTAGGCTTGTGAATAGAAATTCGTGTATGCGGTTTGACAGCCATATGATGATAGCATCTTCCTGGACGAATTATTGCCATGCAAATAACCTGCCTTAAAACACGCACAGAACTTTATAAAGGTTGTTAGTTTCAGCTTTTGCTGAAACTGTGTTTACAAAATAAACTTCAAAACCATCCTTTCTTTTCTTTTTCTTTTGGAACTATCTTGTAGCGCATTTTCTTGAGGCGCCTATCGGCTTCTTTCAATCCAGCAGAAGTATCAGCAACACCACAAGTATTTCCGACGCCTATAATGAGTACGCGCTTGCTGCGGGGAACAGTTTTCAAAACTTCTTTGACCTTGTCCATTGCATCTGGAATAGCTTTCCAAACAGCTTCAGGCATTGGTTGCAAAGCCTCTTCATCATTCATTTTAATTGCAATTGCATCCAGAGGAATTCCGTACTGCAAAGCAAGTCCTTCTATTTCATATCTGTCTACACCGGGACCGCCCATCGCAACACCCACACCTTCTGCCAATGAGCCGGTTCTCTCGCCTTCTAGCTTCAAAGCAGCATCAACAGTAATTATATGGTTAAACTTTTGTTTCTTGTAAAGCTTCAGCAAAAACTTTCCTGGATAGCCTGTAGTTGCACCTGGTCCATGTGCCTTCGCAACTAAAACCGGCCTTCCATTAATTTTTACTTGTGCAACAGAAAATTCATCGTCCTCAGAAACCTTTACGCGGGTCTTAGGCGAAGTAAAGCTTGCAACAACAGCAGGTCCAGCGCCATCGCCTATCGGCACGCCGTCTGCAAAAGCATAAGTTGCAGCAGAAGCCGCGCGCGCTATTCTTGCTATCAGAGGAAACTGCATCTGCAAAATTAGTGCCAATTGGAAGATTTTATATTTCTTTATCATTTCAAGCAAATGCCTTACAATTTTTGCAATTTGGTGGGTTGTCATTGCACCAGCCAATGCATCTTTAATATTGCTTTTCTCAACTGCAGAAGCATCTGGAATTATACTGTCAACAAACATTCTAAATTTCCTATCACTTTGGCGCACGAGCATGTCTATTTTCTTGATGATTCCAAATGGATCCGCATCAACAGGCGAAACAGCAAAGAAATCCATAAAATTACTTACTTGATCTTTAAGCTTGGAGCTTGGATTCTTGTCTATTTTTCTTGTCAAATCAATTCGCGTCCTTGCAGAAAGCATTTCAAGCTCTTGCACATCCTTCTCAAGCTTCCAGACTGTTTGCGTAACCATAAGACGCTGTCCATACATCATGAAAACTATGAAGAGCACGAACCAAACTATACTCAGTAGAGAATCTCCGCCACCAAACTGGGATAGAAGCATACCATTCCTATAATGCGGATGTTTAAAAAGCTTTTTAAAGTTAATAGGTGCAATGTTTTCTATGGAAACGCCAGATTGGAAGGTTGTTGTAGCAATTGGAGTAGCCGCATTAGCGGTCGCAGCGGCATTTTTCTCTCTTAGTCCTAACAGCAACATAAGCGGATTCTTCACAGCAAGCGAAACTGCAGGCAATGTTTCGCTGACGGCAACGCTATTCGAAACCCCGTTATCAGTAAATGTGCAAGCCACGCGATTGACATTGGCTTTGCCAAAGTTTTCCGAGGGCTTGACAATTTCCGGACAAAAACTTGACTTAAGCGCTTTTGACGAGGTTGAAGTTGTTTTGGTCGACTGGAACGGCAAGGTTGAAACAAACGAAGACGGCGAGCTCGCACTTTCTGGAACAGCAAAGAAAGTCTTGGTTAATAATATAGGACTTTCGCAGGATGCGAAATCGCAGGCAATAACAGGAAAAGATGTACAATTTAATTCCGCAAAGCTAAACAGCGTTTCTATGCCCAGCTTAAAGATCGAAAAATCAACGGGCCAGATTGAATTCGGGAAAAATATACTAAAACTTGAAAACGAACCTCTTGAATTGTCAGCTTTTGAGGGCGGTGTTACAATAAAAGACGGCATTGTTATAACAGGCACTACTTCCAAGGTTCTTGTAGCTGGTGAAAATAAAATTAGTGTGCAGTAGGGATTTCTCATGCCGTTTGCAAAGCTTTATCATGGACGCAAAAATGTAAAAGATGTTCTCGAAGAAGTTAGAAAAGTTGAAGGCGTTGAAGGGGCGGAAGCTAGTGGATTCTATATATTTCTGAAAGCTGACGATACTACACTGGAAAGCTTGAAAAAATACGGCGAGGTAAAACCGCTCCAAACATTTGGTTGATTTTATGGGAAAAGTTTTAGATGCAATTAGAACATATTTGATAAGAATTGAAAGGTCAGATAAATTTTTAGAACTCTCTATTATGACCGAACCTAAGTTCTCAGGCGGCAGCAGCTACGGAAGTCCTGATACAGATAGGTATTTTAAAAGCCAAAATACATGAAGTCTTATGCAATTCTCTCAAAAGGAAATTAAAGACATAGTTATTTCAACAGTAGTTTTGGCCTTCGCATTTGGCGGTGCAGATAATTTTTTCACTGCAGTTTTTGTGGTGGGCGTCGCCTTTGTAGCGCATGAAGTTATCGGACATAAATTTATTGCACAAAGGCTTGGAGCATTTGCAGAATACAAGGCATGGAACCTTGGACTCCTCCTTGCACTGGTAAGCAGCTTCTTTGGATTTGTATTCGCAGCGCCAGGTGCGGTTTATTTTTCCGAGCGCTACAAAGGTCCATTTGCTTTTACTGTTCACAAGCTTGGCAAAAAAGAAATTGGAATGATAGGACTTGGTGGACCTGCTGTCAATATAGTTCTCGGAGCATTATTCATAGCGCTCGCACTTTATGCAATTCCGGCTTACAGTAGCCTGCTTCTTTTCGCCGCACGCATTTCTTTCTTCCTGGCAATGTTCAATCTTCTGCCAATTCCGCCCCTTGATGGAGAAAAAGTTATGTCATGGGACATGAGAATATGGATAGTCGCAATAGTACTTGCAGGTGCTGGGTACATCGGTATGGGATACATTTAATTAGTGGTCTGAATAACTATACTTGATTGAAATGGACTTCAGAAAATTCCTAGTAGCAGCAGCATTTATTTTATTTTCAGTTATCGTAATCGGAATATTTTACTTTTTTCTGACGCCGACAGAATTAGTTTCTTTGCCGCTTGCATATGCAGCAGGATTATCAATGATTTTCCTGCCATGCACACTTCCGCTGGTTTTTGTAATAATTCCTTTGGCGCTAAAGGGGGAGCCTGTAAAGGGCTTATCAATGTCTGTTTTATTTGGGCTTGGACTTGTAGTTACAATAACCGCTTATGCAATTTTCGCTTCATTGATTGGAAACATTTTCAATCTGCAGGCGGCAAACATAATATTCTTGACAATAGGAGGCATCCTAGCGTACATTTTCGGCCTCTCAGAACTTGGCCTGATAAATTTCACTGGCCCCATGTTTCATTGGGCATTGCCAAAATTCCTGCAGGAAAGGGGCGACTATGTTCGCATATTTTTCATGGGTATGCTTTTAGGCAATATAGGTGTAGGTTGTCCAAACCCGGCGTTCTATGTTTTATTATCGTACATTGCATCATCAGGCAATGTATTGATTGGCGCCTCGTTGGGATTAGTTCACGCAATTGGAAGGGCAACACCATTAATTTTCTTATCCATCTTGGCAATTTTGGGCGTGGACGCAACCAAAAGCATATCCGCCGGGTCGCAGAACATTGGAAAGGCGCTTGGATGGTCACTGATTATTTTGGGCGCAATAATGCTGATAACCGGTGGGCCGTTCAAACCTTGGTATGAAGAAAGCCTGATCCACGATTCTATAAATAATTTCCTTCTTGACGTAACCAGCGGAAAGATCGGCGAACAGGGCAAAGAAATGAAATTTGAAGTTCCGTTTTTGCCTCAAGAAGCAGCACCTTACATTTTTGTTTTATTAATAATGGCACCTATAATTGTATACAAAATTAGAGGTCCTAAAAATGCCTAAAGATCCTGTTTGTGGAATGGAGGTAGACGAGAAAAATTCTCTCAAAACAATATTCAAAGGAAAGGCTTACTATTTTTGCAGTGCAACTTGCCATTGGGCATTTGAAAAAGATCCCAAAAGGTTTGCAAAATGAGCTTTATCTTTATTTCTGCTTAGCTATCCAGTTCCACAATGTTGCAAAAAGCCAGCCGTAAAATGCGCCTACCAATACAAAAGTTGGCAGCATGTATATTGATGACATCATGCTCCAAGGTTCTATGCCCCCCGTAAAGCCCATCATCATTGGCATCATCGATGGGTATCCGAGTATTCCATGCCATACCCATCCAATAGCCCATGTAACGAAGCCAACTACAGCTAATGTTTTTGCCCACATTTTGGGATTTTGTTTTTCCATTATACAAAATTCTTTTCGCTACTATATAAAGAAATTGCAGATGTGGGTAGGCTATTTGCTCATAGATAAGATTTTATAAACAGACTCAACAGAATTTCTTTATGGGAATCCTAGATCAAGACGCCTACAACATAATGCCTATTTTGCTCACGCTTAATGCGATAGCAGGAATTTTCTACTTCAACCTAAACCCAACAGA
>CAYJQM010000009.1:0-10292 GCA_964372405.1 uncultured archaeon
CAGCACCACCCCGCCCCTCGCCCCGCCGACTCCGGGCGTGTGCGGAGTGATCCGCTCCGCGCCATCTCTCTTTTTCTCTCTCTCTCTTCCCGGGCACCGGTGTGAATTAGATGCGGTAGCGCGCGCGTGAGCTTCTCTCCTTTTCACTCTTTCCTTCTTTCCTCTCGGTATGCCATATTTTTGGCTAAGCATTTCTTGTAAATTCTTATCCCAAACTCTTACCAAATATTTATAATCTCCATAACCTGAAGATGTTTTTGTTATGGTAATTCTTTTCTTTGTAAGGGACTTCAACAAAGGCACAACAATTTTTCTAATAAATTCCATGTCTTTGTTTACTACTACAATAGCGCTTTCGCTTTTAGAGAGATGACCGTCGCTTCCCACAATACCCGCTAGCGTAGAAAGTTTCATAGAAAGAAATTTGCATTTCTTAGCTATAAAGCTTACTGCACCCCTTTAACGTCCCCCTTTAATCAGTGAACACCTGCACCCTTGGCTGCTACTGCACAGCCAGGAGGGGGGGAGCCGACAGCGAGGTAGCAACGCGCGGGGTCGATAGGAGCTCTCGCCCGCCACGACTCTGTTATCCCCGGGGTAGCTTAATCAGGTCTGGAGATGTCGTACGAGCGCAGAGATGCTTATTCTTCAAATTATGCCAACTGCTAAAGCTAACATAACTTTTGTTGCAAAATATACTGTTCGGTAAAGTGAAGAAAACAATTTGAAGCTCTCTGCGCGCCGACATCCTTCGACATTCTGAAGTCACCGTTAGTCATCAGAACCACTCGGTGTATCGCTATGCCCGACTTTCGTCTCTCAAACCTTTGCTTTGTAGGTTCGAGTCAGACCAACTTTTGCCATTACACTCTACTTCCGATAATCAGCTACAACAACTTTGTAGGAATTATGATTTGCTTGAATTTATTTTTCTCATCCTTATCTTTGATTTTTAATACCCAACGCCTTCTTTTACCCTTTGCTGTAACGTAAACAGATGAAGGCTCAACAACTATTGACTTAAAACCCAATTCATTTAGCATTTTTTGTATTTGGATAAGAATATTTGGTTTTTTATTAATTTTGCCGCCTTGAACTATTCTAATTTGCTTGGAATCACCATCGCATTCGTAAAATGCTCTAATGAACGCGATTTTCATTTGGTTATTAAAACCTACCAAAACATCATCTGGTATTTCTATATTCGAATCAACTTTGTTTCCTTCTGGAAATCCTAAAGATTTTAATATTATCCCAAGAATTTTTGGGTAGTAATAAGTTTTTCTGGTTCCATAATCGTATATTTTCTTATCTACTTTTCCAAAGATTTTAGAAATTAATAAATCAAACCTATCCAAGAATCTCTTATCATTGGTTGTGTAATGTACCTGTAATTGTTGATCTATTCCTCCATCGCCAAGCAGATGCCCTAGAAATTCTGAAAATTCAATAGAACATTTCACTGGCAATTTTATTTCAAGTCTCTTTGAATCCCTTTGGGTCTTTAATACAATTTTTACTAGATTCATTTTAGCGAGATTTGTAATTTTCTTTAATTCTCCAAGAGGATATCCAGAACTTCTCTCTTTGTATTTGTATAAGTTTCTAATGGGTATTGAAAGTTCTTTTGAGATTTCGATAACGGTTCTTGGTAAGACCGAATTCCAAAGTTTTTTATTAGTTTCGTTGTCCAATTCGACATACAGTTCCTCTGGAACGTTTTCGATTGTTATCAATTCCTTCATAGGAATACATAGTGTGTTGAGTGTATATAAAGTTGCTTTAGTTTCTGACCGGAATGAGTTGATCTTTGGGCGCTCATGATTTCAGGTAAAACTTTTTCACCTTCTTTTTACAAAGAAGGTGCTCTCCTGTCATGAGCGTACCGCCCCAGCCGAGCGGCCCACCAATCGGTGTCCCCCGAGTCGAGGTAAGCCGTGAATTTTCGAGATGTGAGTGTTACATTGTCGAGTAACCATTGCCCGAAGGCAATGATATGACCTCTCCTCACTACGCTATGAAACCAAAAAGTCACAGCAACGACAGGCTGCCGCAGAGCTCCACGGGGTCTTCTCTTCCCTCCGAGGGTCAGTGGCCTTTTCACCACTATAGTAGGTTCGCCGGGTGCCAGTTCGGGACAGCGAGGAAGTCGTTAAGCCATTCATGCGGGCCGACAATTAATCGGCAAGGGATTACGTTGTCGCATCCAAAAATTTGAACGCGAACATTTACGCTACCTTAAGACGGTCAGAGTGAGCGTCTTCCGGACTTCTTTGGATTAACAAAACTGCTGTCAGTAAAGATAGCTTTTTGCCCAGCTATCTGACAACATTTTGCAGTCGACTTTGAGTCGACGCAACGTTCAGCAAGATAATTAAATCGTTTGCTGAACTTGCTCTAAATTTTTGGGAACTGTTTTTATTTTTGATGTGAAAGTCGCGAAAGTTACCGCCGCCGTTTACCAGGGCTTAGGTCGGTTGAAACCAACTTTGACACACTGGCACTGGGCAGGCCTCACTGAGCATACACAGGATTTCTCCTTAGCGCTCAGCTACGTTTTTGTTAAACAGTCGCTTCCTCCTTGTTACTGAGAGCCGCGCATTTCTGCACGGCCAAGGGTTATACCAAAGGTACCCCTCTAAGTTGCCGAGTTCCCTGAACTGGGGTCTCCCGTCACGCCATGCCCTTCTCAGGCAAAGACACCTGCTTCCCGAATCTTTTCAATCGGGGTTCTTTCTTTTCATAGTTTTCTTTCTTGCAAGAAAGAAAAGATTTGTCGGTTCTGAATACGAGCACAAACAATCCGATTGAATTCCTTTTCATGGTCTCTGGGAATTTTTCCAACTCCAGCATACGCCGAAGCTATTCACACATTCACCAACTTCTCTCCTTGACGGAACTCCATTGGTTTAGATGTTTAAGTTACCTGGAAATATCTCCAAAGTGTCAGAATTCAAACTTGCGTCGCCGCGTGTATGTCTGTGGTGCAGGAATATTAACCTGCTTCCCTTTCCGCGCCGTCCGCTAGGGGGCGCGTTAGGATCGACTAACTCCTGGCCGATAGACGTTGCCAGGAAAATCTTGCCTTTTGGGCGGATGGGGTTCTAACCCATCTTTGCTGCTACTACTGGGAGGATTCTCGATTCTGCGCGGTCCACATGACCTTAAAGCCATGCTTCTACCCGCACAGAACGCCTTCTTACGCTATGTCTTTCGACATCCGTGGTCTCGGTTTAGAGCTTGAGCGAGAAAGAGCAAAAATAAAATTTTCAAATTTACTCTTGTCCCTTTACTCCCGTCCATTTTGGGCGCAACAATCCTCGGGTGGTCCGCTGTTACGCGTTGATTATGCGATGGCTGCTTCTAAGCCTACGCCCCGCCTGTTTTAGGATTGTCACCACCTTTGTGACTTAGATCTAATTTGGGACCTTAACCACGGGCTAGTTTGTTCACTTTTCGGACGCCCAGCTTACCCGGACGCCCTCACTTCCGCTTTCTACGGTGCCTACAGATTATGAGTCTGTGAGGAATGCCGCCAATTTCTCAGCTTAACATCCCATACAGTGCTTTACCCCGTAGGCTGCCTCCAGCGAAGCTGTCCTGAGGGACATTTCAGAAGGAACCAGCTATTAGGGCCCTCGATTGGCATTGAATTTCATATCGCAGAATTTGATATAGCTGCTGCAAAAATTTCTGCAGCAAAATAGTTTTCTCTGCTATAAGAAAATTTTCACCCCTAACCCCAACTCACCCGAACATGTATAGCTAGAATCGGTAACAGGCCTCCACGCAGCTTTCGCTACGCTTCACCTTGGCCAGGGTTAGATCGGGCCCTTTCGGGTCTTACTGCCGTGACTACCCGCCCTTTCAGACGGCGTGCCACGCTTGAACTACGCACATGTCGCTTTCGCTTCGCCTCCCCCTTTTCGGGATAAGCTCGCCACGACAGTAAACTCCCTCCCACGTGTTTTTCGTCAGAAGAAGAACTAAATTTTCCGCGAGAAAAATTATTAAATTTTTAAAATTAGTAGTCTTTATGCCTTTGTATTCTATCTTGATTTTCTTTGGCATAGGATTTTTATTGATACAAATCTTTTTAAGCGCATCTCGCGGAAAGGGTCGTTCCTCTGCTAATTTCGAAACGGACATCATGACACTGTAAGTCCTGCATCGCTTGCGCTTTTGCTGGACACCTTTCATGCCATGACTAACGATGACCAATTGGTTTCAGGATTTTTGCATCCTCTATTAAGAGTACTTTTCAACTTTCAATCACCCTACTGAGTTCGCTATCGGACTTCTCGAATGTTTAGTGTTACCAGATGATGACTGGTATCTTCCGCCTGAATTTCCGGTCAGACGTACTCTATTCCCGAATCAACCCTCAATGTTTCGCATACGCAGCTATCATGCTCTGTGGCACTCCGTTCCAGGAGATTTCTGCTCGCATCTTAGGTTGTACCGGGCTCCACATCTAAGTTGCATTACTGCAACCATTCGGTTTGCACTTTTCCGCTTTGGGTCGCCCCTACTAACGGAATCTCTATTGATTTCTCTTCCTGCGCTTAGTGAAATGCTTTAGTTCAGCGCGTTCGCTGTTGTTCCCAACTGCCGCTCGAAAGCGGCACGAGGTCGCATTGAAGAATCTGTGGTTCAAAGGCTACATGCACCTACCCACAGCTTATCGCAGCTTGTTACGCTCTTCTTCGCTTGAGAAGCCGAGTCATCCACCAATTGGCGTGTAGTAGTTTTAATTAAATTCTGTTAACTTACCATTATGGTAAATTAGCCAGACCCTTTCCTTATTTACTCTGCTGGTCTCATTGCCCTCACGGGCTAACAATCATAATAATTGCTCAATAGGTGTTCCACCAAATTTCACCGACAATTAAATTGACCGAAGCCAATTTTACTGTCTCCTTGGATAACAGACCTTTCATTGCATATGATAATTTTTCAACCCTTCCAACGCAATTTGAATTGCATTGTGCACTTTTGTTTTGAGCGACTTTTGTCGCCTATTGTTTTTTGAATGCCATCTAGCATACCCCATGGGCATGTCATTGTGAACTAACTGACGACTGAAAGTCGTCAGCAATTTCCACTCAGCCGCGTTGACTAACGCTCATCGATGGCTGTACCCGCGTACGGTTTGCGGGTCTTCCTTGCGGAAGTATGATGTGATATGAGTTGTTGCGAAGCAACAAACAATTGATATATGATACGTTTACGTTGCACGAAAATTCTGATGAAATTTCGCGGATAAATTTTGGTTATTTATGGTGTCAAAGAATAAGCATCATTCCGTCGCCGGATCAGCATTTTGTATGTGTAGTTGCAAAGCAACTACCAATATTTTTAGGTACCAATGAAAAATTTATTGTGTCACCATACGCATGCACCAAATTCTCACCATGAAGTTGACTTGCGTCAACACATTTTCAGCAAAGCTGAAACAGTTCACACCTGATTACAGAAATATTATGCCGATCCGAAGGTATTTAAAGGTTATAGATAGCATCTCAAACGTATTTCATCAGCATTTCCATGAAATTTTGCATTGGTGTTTTGGGTCCTAGCGGCTCTTTGCAAGAAATTTCATCAAATGCAGCGACTTCATTCGGCTTTATTCCTTTCGTATAGATAGCAAAAGGGGATGCACCGTGCTCATGTTCGCCTGTTTGCAATGAAGATACATGATCGCTTGCTACTGCAATAATAGTTTTCTCTGCATCAACGTATTCTCTTATGCGCGTGAAAACTTCCCTGTCCAATTTTTCAATAAACCCGCGCTTTGCATCTGCTTTCTTCAAATGAGAAATATAATCAGTTCCTAAGATGTGCAAAATAACAAAGTTGTGGTTGCGCAAAGCATCCAATGCTGCCAAAGTCTTGTCGCGTAAATTGGACTGCAAATCTCCAGAAGCCCCAATTACGTTTATTACTTCCATTTCTAGTGCTCTACAGATTCCCTTTACTACAGGTGAAGCCGCAATAATGGCACCGCTCATTCCATATTTTTCTTTGAAAGACTTTATATGTTGGTACTGGCTTGCACCGCGTAGTATGATGTAATTCGCAGGAATCTTTCTGAACCTGTTTGCAGTATGTTTTGACAATATCGAATGAACTTCTTCAGACCACTTCTGCATTGTCGAGGCAGCTAATTGAGAACCCGGGTCATTAGAAATTGGAACAATGTTTTGGACAGGCAAGCCATCTCTTCCAGGATCGGAGTCGCTGATGTTAAAATGCACATCCATTTGGTTAAGTATGGCTACACCCCTGTAACCGAGCGAGCGATAAAATTCTATCGTCCCACCGTTGACGTTAATTTTCTTTATGGATGTAGCAAGCTCGCCCAACGCTTCGGTATCGCGCCCTGATCTCCTATCTTTAACAATTAATTGTTTTTCAATTTGTGTTTTCGGATCTGTTGGAATAGTTTCAATTTTTGGTCCACCCTCTTCAACCGTGCAAAAATTTGCGCGCATGCAAACATCGGTAGGTCTTACGTTTACACCGGCGCCGAGCGCTTCAAAATAACCACGCCCCGGATATTCGGCGACATCATATCCCAGCAGAGAGAAAAAGGATATTCCGCACCCGGGACCAATTTTTTGCTCTAGTCCAATATTATTTTCCAGTAAACCTGCAAATCCGGACTTGGCAATGGCATCCAACATCGGCTTGTAGGACTTTTGCAGCGGTGTTTCCTTTCCCTCCACAGGATTTTCAGCAACACCGTCCAAAACAACCAATAGAACTTTTTTCTGCGGCATGGGAAACAAAATAGCTTAGTAAATATTTATACTACTAAAATGCAACATTAACTATGGTAGGAGAAGAGGAAATCATAGCAGACTGGCCGATTTCTGACAAAGCATTCAAAGCATTACTACTTTTGGTAACTCTAACCGGTTTCGTTATTGCTGCGCAGCAACTTGATGTACAAAACGTCCAGCTCAGAACGCAGATAGAGCTTAATTCACCGATAATGGGATGGCTGCATTCATCTTGTCCTAAAATAGAAGGCGGTTTTGGGGATGGGAAGCTTACAATAACGAATGAAGGGAACTCTCCGCTTCCGTTTGAATTTAAAATAAATGGAATAGGAACAAAAGTCAAGCTGGAAAATGTTGGCGTATGCAACGAATTTGCAACAGAATGTAATTATGGTCTTGGAAAAAGACAAGGCGCCTACTTTGTTTCTTCAAAAGGCACAAAAACTTTTGATTATATGGTACAAGTTTTTGGCAGCGAACCTAGCTACACTATAACATTAACAGACTTATTTAGAAATGTTAGCGCAACAGCTGCTGAATGCAGATATCAATTGGTAGACAGCGGGTTTGTTCTAAAGTAGATTAATCGACAAACCGACGTTGCATAGCAACGTCAACTAGCCACACTTGTTCAATCCCGTCAAAGCATCGCATGTTGCTTTCAAATTGGTGCAATCAAGTTTGTCATTTCCGTGCAGGTTGTTGTGTATTTTGCACAGCTCCCCTATATACCACTCAACCTGTGGCAAAGAATTATCCTTTGTAGTATCGCAGGAATACTTTTCCCATAGCTGACAGTTCTCTGTAATCACTAGCTTAGCCGACTCGCATTTAAAATTGGGGCGCGCGACTTCACAGCCTTTCTTGTCTGCATAAATAGGTATCGCTAGAACTGCAACTGCTATCACCAAAACCGCCAGAGCAATCCAGTCCCTTCTTGTGAATTTAGGTATTGCGGGAATTTTGAAATCCATGCCAAAACATGTGATGGCAAACTTTTAAAGCTATTTTACTTGACCCACTTGCCTAATCCACCAGATTTAGGCTGTGCCTCTTCCAAAGTCTTGAGAACCTTTTCAACACGTTCTTGAGAAAATTCGTGCTCCTCAACCATCATTTTAATAATTTTCTCTCTTTGAGGTGGCTTGAATTCTGGCGAGGTTTCAATTGCTGGAGGATTCATGAAAAGTTCGAATACTTCTTCTGGTGGCGGACCAATCCACTCAACCTTTTCTAAAATTTTCTTCAAAGTCTTTTCTTCTTTTACAAGCTTCAACGCTTTTTTGGGTCCGTATCCTTGAACACCTGGATTGAAGTCTGTACCCATGAGCATCGCAACCATTATCAATTGCTCGCGCGTCAGTCCAATTTGTTCTAATACCGGATTCAATTCCAAAAGCTCCGGTTTGATTTCAACATAATTTTCTTTGCGCGGAATTTTTCTGCGGCCACTTACTGATAAGTTTCTAACAAGCCTTGTTGAACCAAACAACAAACTATCCCAATCTTGGCTTGCACTGGCATAAACTACTTTCTGCCTGCACATCATTGCGCACTGGGCTTCGCCTTCGCTTGGCGCCTGAACCCATGGAACCCCCATGTAAGTAAGCAAGTCTTTTGATTGGTCGAGCATTTCACCTGTTAATCTGGAAGACATTTTTGCAGCTTTCAATATTTTTTCAGGCTCCTCACCTGCTTCCAGAGCAGCCTGCCATTTTGCATGGGCAGCTTCCCTTATTTCCCTGCGTTCCTTGGAAACAGCAAGCTTAAACGTCGGCGGCTGTCCATCAAAAGCATAAATTGGTTTTATTCCCGCTTGCAAAAAATTTGTAGTCCTGTAAAGAAGCCCTGACAGATGAGAAGTTACACGACCTTTGGAATCCATCAATGGTTGCCCAGTTTGCCTATCGCGGATTGTTGAAAGAAATTGGAAAATTGTATTGAAGGCGTCAATTGCGATTTTCTTTCCTGATAAAAATTCCATTTCTATTGGATTGCCTTTTATCAGAGAACCTAACTGTACTCCCATTGTCAAATCACCGTTGAAATCAAACCCTATAGGTGTTTTGCAACTGGTGACTTATTTGTATTTCTATTACAGCACCAAACAAAATTAATACTACTGCAAAAAGTATTAGAGCACCAGAAATTGCCAAGAGCCTATTGCTATTTTGGCTAAAGGGTTTGTAGCGCATCATTGCGCTGCTTATGAAAGCACCTGCAACGGCCGCAAGAAAATACGCAACGACTTCTGGTATAAGGTGCAAGATGTAGTAAACTGTTCCCAGACCTATCCCTTGCGACAATGCTGTTATATTGCTTGCACCGGCGCCCATCAGTTTAATAATTATCGATCCGACAGCAACACCAACCACAGAAGCATTCCAGCTTAAAATAAAAAGTGCTCCAGCAGCAAAAACGAATGACATTATTCCGCTAAGCAGAACCAATTTGATGTTGTTTGAAGCAATTGTCATAAAGCTGCTGCTGTCTATTGCTGAAGTAATTACATAAAGGCCCGTTACAACGCCTATCTGGTTCAGATTGAATATTTGTTCCGAGAACAGACTTGAAAGCATGTTATTTGGAAGTATGGAAAACCAAAATGCTATGCCGACTGTCATTCCTAAAAATAGCATAAGATAAGTCTTAGCTAGGAATATGTTGTCTGCAACCAGCTGTTTTATTGTCTTATCTCTTGCTTCATGCTGGGCCTCGTTTTCCAAAAGTTTTGTGTAAACGTAAACAAGCGGCAGTGTCATGAAAGTTACAACAACCAAGCTTGGCGAATGTGTGAACAAAGCGGCCGCAATAAAAATTGCCACGCTGCTGAAGAAAAATCCGCTTGCAAAAATCTGCAAAGGCTTGTCCCATTCATAATCCAAAAGAAATTCCAATACCATAAGAGAATTTAAACTGCCATGTATATAAGGATTTCATGAATGGCATGTGTCAAGTGGATAGGAAACCTGGAATTCTAAGGGCTTGCCCAGTTTGCGGTGCGCAGGTTTGTAATGCTCATTTGTTAGAATATGGTTGCGCAATTTGCAAGGGAAGAAAGGGTGTTTAAATATCTTTCTTGCTATAAAATAGCACATGCCAGACGAAAAGAAAAGAGAGCAATACTTTTCCCAGCCAATGATTCCAATTGATCCTGAGGGCCAATCGGTTGCAAATTTTGTTGAGGCGCTTGGACGCACATCTTTTCAAGGACGCAACCTCTCACGCGTTGCAGCTGTTTGTGAAAATGCTCTAAACGATCCAAATTCAACATTTTTCCTTTGCCTTTCAACACCTATAATAGCCGGTGGGCAGAGAACCGTTGTTAGGAAATGGATTGATAAAGGATTGGCAGATGTTGTTGTATTAACGGGTGGAATAGCATATCAGGATGTTTACAATACAAGAGGTTTCCGCCATTATATAGGAAGCCCAGAAATGAACGATGAAGAACTGGCTGATCTTTCTATAGATAGAATTTATGACACACTAGTTGACGAAGAAAAG
>CAYJQM010000009.1:10302-17628 GCA_964372405.1 uncultured archaeon
CTGGTGATCTTGAGCCACGACCTTACGGCAGCAGGGAGCTATTCGAATTTTTTGCCGACAGGCTTAAGGATCTTCCTAGTTCTAGCGAATCTGTCCTTGTAGCAGCCAGGAAAAAAGGTGTCCCAATTTACTGCCCTGCACTTGAAGATAGCAGCATAGGTATTGGCCTTACAAGAACTTATGCTAAAACATCGGGAAGATTTACAATAGATGGATTAGCAGATAACTGGGAACTTGCCAACATAAAGAAAGAGTCACCTAAAAATGGGGTGTTGTACATAGGCGGTGGCGTTCCAAAGAATACTGTTGAGCAATTGGCGATAACTGCAGATGTTTTGTTTGATGAAAGTTTTGATGGTCATTCTTACGCGGCCCAGATAACTGCAGACGCACCGCATTGGGGTGGTCTATCAGGCTGCACTCCATGGGAAGCTATAAGTTGGACTAAGAAAAGAAAAGACTGCACATATGCTATGGCGCACGTTGACATGTCAATAGGGTTCCCTGCTGGAGCTGGATACCTTTTTGACAGAATTCGTGAAAGGGAGAATAAACGTTTTTCTTATAAGCCACCTTTACCTGTTGCTTAAACCAACGTTACCGTTCCAACCCTAACGTCAGAAACGCCTTTTATTTTCTTAATTTGTTCTTCAAGGGCATCTGTTCCGCCACCTTTGTCTTCTGTGGTTATTACAATTTTCAACTTTTCCAGACCGAAAGCCATAGGTTCCAATTTATAGTCCTGTACTTTTACCAGCTTAGAAATTTCATCTTTAACTGCCATCAAATCTGTTTCTGGTGATTCTGGCATTATATCCATTTCGATTGCTACGAGTCCCATTAACATCAACCTGCTGCAAGCAGCAAAATTTCTCTAGGTTGCTTTAGCAACATAAATATCATCAAGGACCTTCAAACTTGCATTTACTACACTTGTAAGGAACGGACAACGTTTTGCATTGGGAACAGCGAGTTATAGTCTGCTCTCCACAAGATGGACATTGGAATTTCACAAAGTTCTCTTGTCCGAGCAAACTTCTTCCACAGCTTCCGCATTTCATTACCATGGTATCACTTAGCGTGTTGTCTTTAAAACTACAACCTTTTAAATCTTAATATAACCGTGCAAAATAGAGAGAAATCATGACCCTATAGTCTAGCTTGGATAGGATACAAGGTTGCGGACCTTGAGACCGGGGTTCAAAGCCCACCTTTTCTTGAAAGAAAAGTCAGGCGACAGTTGAAATCTTCATGATTTCAACGGCGCATGAAAATGCTTTGCATTTTCATTGCGACCCAAAAGAACTGGTGGCGGAGATTCCCCGTGGGGTCACCATGGTGATATTATGACAGACTGGATAGTTGAATTGACAAAGGCAGTTTGGATTTTGCTACCTGCATATTTTGCTAGTGCATTCCCTGTAATTCTCCATGATAATCGCCCAATAGATTTTGGGAAAAATTGGTTTGATGGAAATAGGATATTTGGAGACAATAAAACTTTCGGAGGTTTCCTAGTTGGTGTATTTGCAGGAACGGCGTGTGGATTTTTACAAACTCTGGTACAGTCAAGCCTAATAAATTTTGGATTTCAAATTACTCAAATGACATTGTTTCTTGCTTTTCTTATCGCACTTGGCGCATTGATCGGGGACTTGGCTGGAAGCTTTATCAAAAGGCGCTTTAACATGAAACCTGGTACAGATGCACCTTTTCTCGACCAGTTAAACTTCGTTTTTGGAGCAGCATTTTTTGCTATGTGGTTTACACAAATTACATTAGAAATGTTTTTCATAATGCTTGTTATAACGCCAATACTTCACAGAATTGCAAACATCGTTGCATATAGAGTAAGAGCAAAGAGGGTTCCGTGGTAATATGAATCAATATTCAATTAAAAACTATTTGAAGATTGCAGATTTTGTAACTATTTTGAGTTTGCTAAGCGGGTTTGCTGCTATAATATATTTTTCACATGGAAATTTTTCTAGCGGGTCGTTAGCACTTTTCGCTGCAGCTTTCTTTGACTGGATAGACGGAAAAGTTGCACGCGTGCTTGGAGGCGGAACTGATTTTGGAAAAGCGTTGGATTTTGCAGATTTAGTTTCTTTTGGGGTAGCACCTGCATTTTTAATCTCGGAAATTGTTCCAAACTATTTTAGCTATCTCTGCGCCGGTATTTTTCTTACTGCAAGCTTGCTGAGATTAGCAAGATTCAACGTAATAAAAGAAAATGCTTCTCTTGGGATGCCTACAACTTTTAACGGAATTATATTTCCTGCAATGTATTTTGCACAGAACTATTTTTACTTTACTTCATACGCTTTCCCTGTTGCAGCGTTAGTTTCCTCTGCGTTGATGCTTAGTAGTTTCAAGCTAGGAAAATAGGGCTACTGAAAAGAAAATCAGCGCAGCCGTCTTAATAGCCCTGCCAACTAGAGCGACAACTATAAACTTTCCAGAATCCATTCTAAGCGCCCCGGCTATTATCATTAGCGGATCGCCAACAAAGGGTATCCATGGAGCTACTACAAGGACCGGGACTCCATATTTGTCCAAAATGTCTTGAGCCTTTTTCTCAGCTTTAGGGTCGCGCTTAATTAAAAATCCGTGCAGTCCTTTTAGACCAATATAATAATTAGTAATCGCGCCTAACAAACCACCGATTACCGCAACAAGAAACACTAAATTCTTTTCAAAAACATTTGCGGCAAGAAGTATTCCTGGCTCTGATGGAAGCGGTAAAATTGAAGCCGATAAAAATGTATTCAAGAAAAGTCCTAACAGTCCGAGCTGCTCTATTGAAAATACCATGTGCAGAGTTGGAGATAGCGATTTAAATACAATACAGAGAGAGATGATTTATGAAACAGGCAATTGTTGTTCGTACAGATTTGGATATGGGTAAGGGTAAAATTGCAGCTCAAACTAGTCACGCGAGCATAGCTGCACTTAGACGTGCAAAAGAAGAGGATGCAGATGAATGGGACTCTCAAGGAATGAAGAAGGTTGTATTGAAGGTTCCTTCTAAGGAAGCACTGCTGAAAGTTTTTGATGAGGCTAAAAGGGCTGGATTGCCTACTGCCATAATTAAGGATGCCGGCTTGACACAAATTGAACCAGGCTCTCCAACTGCAGTTGGAATCGGACCCGCTGACGATGAAGAAATTGACAAGATAACTGGTAAACTTAAACTGCTGTGATTTTTGTGGGATTTGTTGAAGATTTCATTGCTACAAACTATTTGATACCTTTATGTAAATATTATACACCAATTGGCACGCTAACTTATGGAATAATTTTGGTGGGCGCAGTAGCTCTTGTTTACAAAATGCTTGAAAAATTGAAAATCAATGTTGATAAGAAATTTTTCATCGCTCTTTTGCCTTTCATAATTTACGGCGGCTGGACGCGCGCTTTGCGCGACAATGCTGCTGGCGTTTATTCTGCACAAGCTTGGTGGTGGTGTTCTCCGCCAATCTATTTTGTTATTGCTGGAATTGCATTAGCCGCACTTCTTATTTCTGTTGGCATGCAAAGAGTTTTCAAAATTGACTATTGGAAAACAATGTTCGCATTAGGTTTGGTCCCATTGGTTTACAATTTAACTGTAACCAAAATATCACAAACAAATTCCATAATTTTTGTAATTGGTTTGATGGCATTCTGGTCTTTTGTTCTGTTCGCCTTTAACCGTTTCAAACCAAAATGGCTAACAAAGACAAATACTACGATAACCCTTGCACACATGCTTGATGCATCAAGCAGCTTTGTTGCAGTGCAATTCTTCGGCTATTGTGAGCAGCACATACTTAACGGAATTTTGATGGGTTCATATTGCAATGTTTCCAGTTTACCAGCATTACTTCAGCTCCCATCAATGCCGTGGATGATTTTCTTGCCCAAATTGATTGTAGTTCCTTTGGTTTTACATGTAATTGATAAGGACAATGCAGACCAGCGCTTTAAGAATTTCCTAAAGATTATTGTGCTTATTCTTGGATTGGCTCTTGGCATAAGGGATATGCTTACGGTTGCGTTAGCTACGTGATGACATGTTCTGTACAAAATCGCCAGGGATTGGCGGCAGAATACGACAAAAGATTGAAGACTTCGTAGTTGAAGAGCTTCCACCTACAGAAACTTTGCATGAAACTTTACAAACAAAACGCTATGGAAAAGAAGTTGGCCATGAAAAGCACACCGTATTCTGGCTTGAGAAATTCAACTGGGATACAAACCAAGCAATAAAGGAAATTGCACGCAAACTGCATATTAGCGTCAGTAGAATTGGAATTGCCGGTACCAAAGACAAACGCGCTGTTACTAGACAAAGGGTTTCCGTTTACGGGTTGGCGCCACATGAAGTTGATAAAATTCATGTAGAGGGTTTGAGACTTTACAATTTTGAGGAAAGCGATAGGAAAATTCAGCTCGGCGAAAACGGTGGAAATAAATTTATCATTACCATTCGTGGTATAGAATTAAGTAAAGACGAGACCGAAAAGGGTCTAAAAAATATCTTCAAGGAACTAGACAAAGGCATTCCAAATGTTTTTGGTCCCCAAAGGTTCGGAGAAGTAAGAGAATTAACACATCTAGTTGGATTTGAAATGCTGAAATCTAATTTTGAGCAGGCATGCAAGATTTATCTTGCACTTGCTTTCAAAGATGAACCGGAAGAAGCGATAAAGGCGAGGAAAGTTTTGTGGCAAAGCTGGGGAACGAAAACTGCCTATTCTAAGGCGTTAAACATGTTCCCTATGCGCCTAAGGTACGAAAGGGCAATGCTTGATTACTTGCAGCAGCATCCAAGGGATTTTGGCGGTGTAATTAGAAGACTTCCGAAAAGGCTGCGCAAAATGTTTATCAACGCTGTGCAGTCGTGGATATGGAACATTGTTGTGGAGAAAATTTGGAACAATGGAGTTGGAAGAGTAAAACTGGTTGGTCACAATACTAAATTAGGCAAGTCGCCTGAGGACGAGCTGATTAAAGCCGAATTAAAACAGTTCAAACTTTCTGCCGCGCATTTCAGAATGAAAGGCATGCCAGAAATGGCAACAAGCGGCGGGGAGCGCGATGTTTTGCTATTTCCTAAAAATCTTTCTATCGTAGATGTTTCTAATGATGAAATCAATATTGGAAAAACAAAAGCTACTGTAAGCTTTGACTTGCCTTCCGGGTCCTATGCAACTGTTGTGCTGAAGGAGATTATGAAGCCTAAAGAATCAGCAACCGATGACAGCTATTAGTGCATCAGTATTTTGCAATCCTTCTAAAACCCTTTCGTTGGCTAGAATTGTTGGAGCGGTTTCTATTCCATTTTTTCTCTTAATAAAATCTATAGAAGTTATGTCCAAATCAATTGGAAGTGGAACCAACATCAAATTTTCTTTGCAGCGGTATTTTGCATCTAACAAAATTGCACTTTGTGCATTTTGCTGTTGTTCTAAATTCGGATCATTATGAGCGTAGAAGTAAACTGCTGTCGTATAATTAAAATTGCATTTTTCCTTTAGTTCTAGCGCATTCAAGTAGAACTGTAATTGCAAAAGCGCGTAGCGCTTCTTCTCCTGTAAAATATTTGGCGCAAAGCGGTTAACTTGCTCAAGCTTTTCTAGTTCGGCGCCCTGCGAATAAATTTTATCGTTGAAATCCAAGTTTGCCTTCAGCGCGTTCTGGCATGCTGATTGATCGAGATCTTTGTAAAGTAAATTCTGCAGGCGGGCATCGTTAAAGTTCAATTCTGTTTCCAAAAGCTGCTGCTCTATGCTTGAGGCACGATTATTATCCAGCCAGAAACCTGCTCCGAGTCCAACTAGGAAGATTGCTAAAGTCATCAAAAATGCCTTAATGAAAACTGATCCATTCATTTAATCACTTGCTTACACTTGAATACAACTGCCAACTGTGCTTGCCCTGCAGGAACCTAATTGACGACTGTATAAGATTTAAAGGGAAAACGGTCACGTAAAGCGAAAGGTAAATGAGCAGGTATGGGATGCCTTTCAAGCCGCCGATGCTTTTCTTAAGGCTGGTTAATGCAAAAGCAACCCAAACTATTGACAAAACAAAAAGTATTGTTCCGAATACAGCAAAGATATCCGAAAGTGCTACAAAGTTGAAATAACTTATTGGATTTCCACCGAGTGCGAACACATAGCTGGAAAACTGTGCAAACTCGCTAAATGTTTTAATAAATACGTAAAAGAAAAATGCTATTCCTACCAGAGAAAGGATGTAAGACAAGGAAAAGAATGGCAATATGAAAGTTCCTAATGAACCGAAGCCTTTCTTGAATAGTGTGCCTTTATACTTCATAGTAGTTTGCATTCCGCCAATGTTCCAGCGCATTCTTTGGCGCCACCAGTTTTTTAGAGAAACTGGCGCGCGTGTGAAAACTTCGGCATCTGTAGCCATCTTTATTTTGTAGCCATTGTAAAGAAGTCGCCATGCTATCTCGATGTCTTCTGTAACGTTTTTCTCGTCAAAACCTCCTATGCCTTTCAAAACTGATGTGCGGTAAAGGCTTAGCGCGCCTGGCGTGACATAAATACTATCCAAGCCTTCCAAAAGTTTTCGCGCCCATATTATCATGGTGTATTCTATGTTCTGCAGGCGCTCTGCAAATGTGCGTGGCTCGTTGACAAAGACGGAAGCTGTAACAGCTGCTGTCGCATTGTCAGAAAAGAAAGGAACTGATTTAAGTAATGCATCTGCTTTTGGATAGCTGTCGGCATCAACACATGCTACCAATTCAGTTTTCACATGCTTCAAAGCAAAGTTAAGGGCGCTTGCCTTGCCTTCATTTTTCTTGCGGAAAACTTTTATTCCGCGAAAAATTGAAGCTATCTTGAATGTCTCATCGGTTGAACCGTCATCTATGACAACAATTTCTGGTTTGCTTGGATAAGCAAGACTTTTCACAGCCTTTATTGTTCCTGCAATTGTGTCTGCCTCATTATAAGCAGGAATAATTATTGACAGCGAAGGGAAATTTTTTGCATGTGGCAAATCATGGAAAGTTTTCCTTTGCTTAGCAAACAAAATGAAAAACAAGACTGTAAAGTAAATGCTGATGAAGGCGAAGATTAAATAAACTATGTCTACGAGCACACTTGCCATTTAATTCACGTTAATAAGTTTGTAAACATACCCCAAGTCCATCAAAGTAAGCAAAAGTTTGTCGGCTGCTAGGTCCAAATCTGTATAGTCCCGTTTAACTTCTGTCATGTCCTTGCCGCGCACATAAACGGCATAGCCGTTCACCAGAACTTTAGTTTCTTCTACGCCTCCTTGCATAACAACTATGGGCATCTCTTT
>CAYJQM010000010.1:0-14465 GCA_964372405.1 uncultured archaeon
AGTTTTATTGATATTATATTCTGGAAACTATATTTCTTCTAATATATTTTATGTTGAGATTGTTAGAAAGATTGTATCTTAACCTAACTATTATGAAATATACTTTCTGATTTGATGTCGGTCAGTTGCGTGTTGCGAACTATATTCTCTAGACTGTACTTCTAAGCCTTCACAGAGTTGTGAAAATCGTCTATAGTGCGATCCATGAAGCCTCTGAAACGATCAGGCGTCAGCAAATAGTGCGTCTTGTATTTTGTTTTGTCTGCTTCATCGGGAATTCTTTTTTCCTGAATGAGCTGGACCTTCTTCAGCGGATTAACAACGAAATAAAATGTTCTCTTTGGCTTCTGATACTTGTCAAATTGGATTCCTAACTCACGGCATAACTGCTGATACTCAACTGATTGCTTTTGCTTCAATATTTGTATTGTTTTATGGGCCATCATGCGTATATGATTATTTCTTGCGCTTCTTCCATACAGCCAAGTGAGAAATTCATGCATTACAACACCAATCTGTTAATTATCAGAGCTGAAATATAAAGATTAATGAGAAGTGTCCGCATTCCAGAAACACGGTTTTTGTGCCGTTTCAGATGTGTGCATGGGCCACATATCTGCTCAAAACATCTTGATGCCGTGGCATGTGTATTTGTCAAATGCCAGAAATAAATATCAAATGTCCTTCTACTATTTCGCTTTAGCGGGCTTGATCTTTTCCACTAACAAAGGCTCCTTGACATTTCCAGAAATCCTGTGGAATTTTCTTCTAACCCCTTCAAAATCGTGAGCAAGCTCGTGGCCATCTTGTGTAAGTTTTATTATTTTTACTCGGCCCTTCTTCTCGAAGTTTACCAATCCCATTTTCCTGAACAGCTCAAGAACTTTTACTGTATGAGAATATGTTGCATCAACATGCTTGCTGACCTGTGTAGCATATTTTACTTCATCTCCCTTCAGAGAAGTTAACATTCTTACCGGTTTCGAGTGCATAAACGTGTTCTCAATGAATAATTTTGTATCATCTTTGGCTTTCACTCACATTCACCTGTGAGAATTTGTGTGGAAACTGTTATTTAAAACCCATACAATCACTAGAAAGTATATATTACTATATATGTTTAGTTAGAATTGTTTCTTAACATAGTTGTTGTCGACTATTCTTTACTAAAGTTGTTTCGTTTACTATAAACTTCAACATATTGTTTATGACACATGCTTCTTTTGCTCTACTTTTGAACCCTCACAATTGGTTTTTAAACTCGAGAACGAATGTTTTCCTATGGAATATCCTTTCGCTGTAGTTGAAAAATTGCTGAAGAAGTCTAATATGCGTGTAAGTGAGGATGCTGTTAAAGAATTAACAGGACTTCTTGAAGAGATCACAGCTGACATAGCAAGCGAGGCGGATGCGAACGCGAGGCGTGCAAAGAGAAAAACCGTCAATGCTGATGACATTCTTGCTGCTAAGAGGAAAATCCTCTGATGCACAGATATTTATTCTTGCGACACGCAATAGAAGCACCGCTTCCGAGCGGTGCGTGTTTGAATGGAAGATATTATAGAAAAGATTATTTCTGCAACAAAACTTTCGCCTGAAGAGTTGGATAGAAAAATAGTTGAAAAACAGAAGGAACTTTCTAATTTGGTCAGCAGGGAGGGTGCTGCTTACATTGTTGCCAAAGAATTAGGCATAGACGTGATGAGAAAGGTCAAACCAAAACTTGACATCAAAGGCCTTGTGATTGGAATCCGAGACTTAACTATACAGGCGCGCGTTATGCGCGTTTTTGATATTCGAGAATTTGAAAAGAGCGGGCGCAAAGGAAAGGTTGCCAATGTAATAATCGGCGACGCGGGTGGAAGCTGCCGCTTATCTTTGTGGGACGACCAGACTGTTTTTCTTGAAAATTTGAAACCCGGAACAGCTGTGGAAATTTTTGGTTCATATACAAAAGATGATGGGCGTGGCGGAATTGAGATAAGGCTTGGAAAAACTGGCGGGATAAAACTTCTTGAGAAATCTGATTTGCCAGAATTGGAAAGCATTAAGAAATCTTCGCAGGCAGGTCGCGTTAACATAGAATCGTTGCGCGAAGGAATGGTTGCAGAACTAAGAGCTGTTATCGTGCAAATTTTTGAAACTGAGCAATGGTATGAAGTGTGCGGACAGTGCGGAACAAGATTGAAGCAGGAGAAGATTGACATACAGCCCGGTATAGAAGCATTTGCATGGAAATGTACCACACACGGAACTATACAGCCTGTACATACTTTAGTTGTCAGCGGCGTTGCTGACGACGGAACTGGGAATATGAGGATTGTTTTATTCAGGGACTTGGCTGCTAAACTTTTGGGTAGCAGTATGGAAGATCTTGTTGCACGCAAAGGGAAAATTTTTGAAACAAGCGACGTGATGGGCAAGGAATTTATTTTCAAGGGTCGCGTGCGCAGGAACCAAATGTTTGACAGACTTGAGTTTATTGTATCGGAAATTGACGACGTTAACCCAACTAAGGAAACTGAACTCATCTTAAATCTTTTTGCATCCAATGCTAAAGCACTCGTTGCTGGTGTTTAGATGTCTGGGAAAACTGATGCAGGAAATATTGCAAAAGCTTTTGAGGACGCACTGAAAGAAGAAGGTTGGAAAAAGAGTTATCCAAAAAGTCCTTCTGTTGACAAAGCTTACTTTACAAAAGGCGAAGAAAAGATAGTAAGACGGGGTAATGGAGTTTATGTTTATCGCGAGATGGCGTTGAAGATAGAGAACGGGGAAGCTGTTCCGTATTATGATGATAGTGTGGTTACACATCTCCCAAGCCAAATGGAAATATTGCAGTGCATGAAAAAAGCGGAGGAATTGGTGAAACTGAATGGCTGAGAAAAAAGAAATAAAGGAAATAGCAGATTTGCCAGGAGTTGGCGAGAAGGTAGCAGAGAAATTGAAGAAGGCCGGCTACATCGACATGATGGCGATTGCAGCTGCAAGCCCCAAAGAATTAATAGAGGTTGCAGAGCTTGGAGAGGAAACTTCTGCAAAAATTATTCTTGCGGCACGCGATGCGCTTGACATCGGATTTGAAAGCGCAACCAAGGTTTTGGAAAAGAAAGCAAAAGTCATTAAGATTACAACTGGAAGTAAAAACTTGGACGGTTTGCTCGGCGGCGGAGTTGAGACCGGGAACACTTACGAATGCCACGGAGCATTTTCAAGTGGAAAGTCCCAGGTTGCGCACCAACTTGCTGTCAATGTGCAGCTACCTGAAGGAAAAGGAGGCGCTGGCGGTGGATGCCTTTTCATAGATACTGAAGGCACATTTTCCCCAAATAGAATTGAAGCGATGGCCAAAGCTGTAAAACTTGACCCGAAGAAAGCATTGGAGAACATTCAAGTCGGTCGCGCATACAATGCGGACCACCAATGTTTGCTTGTTGAAAAGATAAGCGAAATGGTAAAGCCGAAAAACATTAAACTTATTGTTGTGGACAGCGTTACCGCACTTTTCAGAACAGATTTCTCAGGCAGGGGTGAACTTGCCCCGCGCCAGCAAAAATTGAATAGGCATTTGCACGCATTGCAAAGGCTTGCTGATGTTTATGGGGTTGCCATTTACCTAACAAATCAGGTCATGTCAAGACCGGACATGATGTATGGCGACCCAACTGCACCGATAGGCGGTCACATTATGGGGCACTTTGCAGGCGTTCGTTGCTATTTAAGAAAAAGTAAAGGTGCCAATAGAATCGCCAGAATGATTGACGCGCCTAACTTGCCTGAGGGTGAATGCGTCTTCACTGTAACAGAAAAAGGTTTAGGCGATCCTGAGGAAGAGTAATTACTTTTGATTTTTAGCTTTCTGCATATCCTCCCTACCATACTTCTTCAGGTAAAGCCTGGCAATTTCCTGTCCTACATCGTATTCGTTTTTGATATCTACAGGTATGTCGAGCTCTGTAGGCATATGAGTTCCTTTCAATATTTCGGTTGCACTTGCATGCAATAAGTTAATAATGCAAAGATATTTATGTGCGCGGTGCGATTAGTATAGTACTAATTTTGTGAGGTTGATGATATGGACAAAGCAAATACGAAAGAAATGATGGGAAAGACAATTGTTTCTGAAGAGTCTGGACGCAGGTTTGGAGTTGTTGGAGATGTCGGTTTCATAACTGAAAGCGGCGAGCTCATGAACATTATAGTAGCAGAGCCAACAAAGTCTTCAGCAGAGTTCGGACTTCAGGAAGATGACAGAGGTCGCGTTCTTATACCATTTTCAGCAGTCAAGAGCGTCGGTGACTTCGTAATCATTTCTGAGAAAGATATTGTTTAGAAGCTGTAATTTATTTTCCAACAGCTTCTTCGAATATTCTACGCAGTTTTGCATTTCGCACCTTTATTGAGAACTTTCCATTTTCTACTTGTTTCTTTCCTTCTAATCCCATTCTATTTCTCATCGAAGCACTTTCAATAAGTTTTGACAAAGCTACAACCAAAGCATCCACAACTTTCGGCTGCCTGAACTTTTCTGCTGCCTTCCAGAATTTGTTGCAGTCCTTCCACTGGTATTGATAGCGGGAATCGAAAACAGAAAATTCTGTATGAACATTGATACCACATTTCCCGTTGTTTGTGACTTCTTGCATTGCATACATGTCTGTGGTTACGATTGGCAGTTTGTAATTCATTGCTTCAAGAAATACCATTCCCAAAGGATCTTGGTAGCTTGGCAGGACAAAAATATCTGCATTTTTGTAAAGTTCTCCCATGTCTTCATGCTTTATGTTCGGGTTGCGAAAATCTACCATTGGATACTTTTCAATGAACTTTTTTGGTGTATCGGACATGAACGTTAGTGTTACGTCGTATTTCTTTCTAAGCATCTCAAATGCTTCCAAAGTTTCCCTCCCGCCTTTGCCGTAGAATTTGCCTCCGATAAAAAGTAATCTAACTTTATCGGATTTTGTTCTGGAAGTTTTTGCAGATGCTATTGCTGGATAAACAACTTCCAACTTATCTTTGAAATTTGTGCAGTCTAAACCATTAAGAATGGATTGCTTAGCAGCTTCTGTGTAGGGCATTATCTTCCTGCATAACTCGGATGAAAGATAATTTTCTATTTTTGTTTTGGCTGGAGATATGTTTCCATGCTCCATTCCTACGAAAGCATTAACATGCTCCAAGTCTATAACCCATGGGCTCTTATTTTTTGGTATTATCCCACCGCAAGAATAAATCAAATCGCATGGATCCGTTGGTATTTTGAATGTATGAGGCGAACGCGTTAGGGTCTTGTAGACTCTAAATGCGTCTCTTTTGAAAGCTTCGAAATGAATATTATTGTCTACAATGTTATTGTAGCGGCTTGTGATGAATTTTGGAAGAATGTATTTTACGCCTTTTGGCGGGTATTTGTAGAGATCGTCGTAAAAAATATGGTGGCCGCGCCTTAAACAAACCGTGAACTGTCGCATAAGGTTGCTAAATTGTTTAGCTTTTTAAACTTTCTAGACCGCTGGTACTGAAGCTTAAATACATTTACTCTTCAACCAAACCCATGCGAATATTGATGCTGTGTCCACAGGTGAGCGGGAGCTCTTTTGTTGTGTCTTACTTGTATGGGAAAGCCCTGTCTAAAAATCACGAAGTAAAGTTTCTAGGTCCGCTGTTTGGAAGAAAGCCTTTTGTAGAGGATAAAAATTTGAATATAGAATTCCTTGAACCGCCAACTAAAATACCAATACAGATCGGCATGGCAAGTCTTTATTTTTCCAATATTTCCAAGCTATTGAAAATACAGAATGACTATGACGCGATACACACGTTCAAGCTTTTGCCAAACACAGCTCCTGTTGCTGCTAAAATAAAAGAAAAGACAGGGAAACCTTTTGTGTTGACTATAGATGACTATGATGTCGCATCGCCTTCAAACCCAATTAAAAAAATCGTTCTAAACTGGTCTGCTGCAGCACACAAAAAAGCAAATGCCATTACAACGGCATCTACTGGTTTACAGAAATCTTATGGAGGAGAAGTTGTTTACTATTCTGCAAACGAAGATATTTTCGACCCTAAGAAACACACCGGTGAAGATGTTAGGAAAAGGTACGGGTTAGAGCATAAAGTTGTAGTATCGCATGTTGGGACACTGCATTCTCACAAGGGTGTTGACAACCTGATAAAGACTGTAAAAAATATGAATAACCCGAAAGTAAAACTTATCTTATTTGAGCGGGGCAGCGACAAGAAGTATTTGGAACACTGCAAAAAGCTTTCTGGTCCTGAAACTATTTGGATTAAAGACAATACAACATGGGATGTGCCTGAATTTTTGGCTGCTACCGATGTGTATGTTATTCCTACAAAAGATACGCCCTATGCAAGAGCCGAGACTCCTTTGAAAATCTTTGAAGCTATGGCAATGGGTAAGGCTATAATCGCATCTGATATGGGCGACATGCAAATATTCCTTGACGATGGCAACTGCGGCGTTTTGGTGCGACCGGGTGAAACCGATTCGCTTCAAAGAGCTTTAGTAAACTTGGTAGCAAATGAAAACCTAAGACACGAGCTTGGCGAAAAGGCTCGACAGCATTACCTTAAGAAGTTTAGTTTCTCTGTTTTGGAAAAACAATTGAATGGAATTTACTCAAGGTTTTGATTTATGTTTATAGCACTCAGGAAAGGATACCATACGGCACATAATGATTTGCTTGCGCACCCGCCTGCAGGCGTGGAATACCAAGTAGCGCAAAGCGTTTCTACGGACAGCAACAAAGCTTTGGCAGAAATTAAACGCGGAGTCTTCAGACTTTATACTTCTATAACAAAAAGACCGAATAAGATTTTTATTCCAACAAATGGCGACGCGCAATTAATCCACTCAACAAGCGGAATGATTCCTACAAATCCTTCCAACTGGGTTATGGATGTTGAGCATGTGAATTCTTTTGTTGGGTTCAGACCTGGTTCGCATCTCAGTAAAGCTAAAAAATCAATAGAAAGCATGCTGCGGTCGCAACACTGCAGAAAAATAATGCCTTGGTCTGATGCTGCGAAACTTTCTATTCTAAACGGACTAGATTGCACAGGCTTTGAAGATAAATTGGAAACAGTTTATCCGACAATGGCTCCAATGAAAGTGAAAAAAGAGAAGCATGACGGCTTTACAATAACTTATGTCGGCATGAATTTCTACAACAAGGGTGGGAAAGAGCTTTTGGAGGCGTTTAAACTTTTGAGGCAAAAGTATGACGCCAAACTAATAATGGTTGTTCCAAAAGGGTATTGGAAGCCACAAGAAGGAGTAGAATTTGTAGAGCCTGGGCCTCGTGAAATGATTTATGATATTTACAAAAGGTCAGATGTTTTTTGCATGCCTTCCTATCATGACTCTTATGGAATGGTTTATATTGAGGCGATGAACTTTGGACTGCCTATTGTTGCAACAAACCTTTTTGCAATTCCTGAAATTGTTGGTAATGCCGGGATTTTAATCAAGCCACCGGTTTCCTATTACGATGAAAAGTTCCAATTTGGATGGAGCAGTTGGACGGACTTCACCAAATTCATCCGTGACAACAATTTCCCGCGCGCTGTTGATGATTTGTACAAGGCTTTGTCAAGACTTGCGGACAGCTCTTCGCTACGAAATCGCTTAGGTCGCAATGCACGTAAAAGAATCGAAAGCGGACCTGTTTCAATTAAAGTGCGCAATAAGAACCTGAAAAGGATTTACGAGGAAGCGATAAAGTTCTAACTGGTTCTGAAAAATAAAATCAAGAAAAAGAAAAAAAATTCATGAAGCTGACTAACATCAGCACAGTTTTGGCATGTCTGTGAAGTTTATGCTGCTTCCGCCAAAACTAACCAAACGTAGCATCTAAGTCGACATTGGGTTCTGCAAGATCACTTGTTGCGGTATCTATTTCATTAAGTTGGGTGTCAACAGCGTTGGTATCAGGCACTGTGCTAACTGTTTGCGTGCCTGCTCCACCCTGACCAACACAACCTGCCACAAGCATGGCTCCTATCAAAGCTAATGCTGCATACTTCATTGTGTCGCACCTGCTTCGCTACCTGCTGGCGTTGCTGTTTCTTTTGGTTCTTCAGTCTTTGTTTCGTCTTTGTCAGACTCACCGCCTTGCAATGCTCTTATTTGTCCTGCAAGTTCCTTGAGCTTTCCATTGGCTTGCTTGATTGCTACATGAGCTTCTCTCAAAAGCTTGTCGGCTTCCTTGAGATTGTTCACGTCTGTACGAACCGCAGCGTCATGCTTTTCCTGTGCTGTTGCCACAAGCGTGTTGAACTCCGCTAGCAATGCTTCAAGCTTTGTGGTGTCCTTGCCCTCAGCCTTTAAAGCATCTATCTTAGTTTGCGCGGTTGCTGCAATTTCCATGGCTGCATTTATGGTGTATTGAATTCTTGCGTTCAGAAGCTTGCCAACAATAACTTTTGTTGCCGGCTTTACCTCTTCCCACTTCGCCTTTACTTCCTTGGAAATTGTTTGCACTTCATCCTTGGTTGTTGCGGCTTCTATCTTAGCCTGCTGGTCTTCAAAATATTTTACATAGCCATCAAGCTCTGCTAGAATTGCCGTCTTTTCCGCTTCGTCCAAGACTTTGCTGGCTTCAACTTTGTTTCTTACCGCAGTAAGATATCTTGTTACATGTTTGTCGGCGCCTTTCAAGAATTTCTTGCCTGCTTCAACTGCCAGCTTTAGCTTAACTGGACCACGCTCGTCTTTGTAAGCTGTTCTGGCCTTTACCCAAGCTGCACGTGCTGTTTGATAGTCGTCCTTTGCTTTAATGTAGTCTTGCTTTGCCGTTTGGTACTTTTGTGCGAGAGTTGTATCTTCAGAAGTGTCCTGCGCAGCCGCAAATGGAACTGCCGCTAGGAGAAATGAAGCTACAACTGCCACTACCAACATTTGTTCATTTTTCATTTTATTACCTCCATTCTATTCTTTTATTCTATTTAAAAGTCTTTTGGACTTTGGATTTTGAAAAACGTTTTGAAAAACATTACGATCCATGGTCATCTGACTCCTACTTCTGTTAATCTGTTGAATTCTCTAATTCCGTCGAATGGAACTCGCCTTTCTTTGTATGTGGCCGATCCCTGAGCAATGGGCTGGCTTGAATCAATGAATACAAGGTCATTTCTTGCATCCCTTGTACGCAACTTACTTTCCCCGAAATATGCGCATGCTATCCCGTTTTCTACTTTTCCGGCAAGATACTTGCACGACTTACAGGTGTCAATGGCTACGTAAGTGTGCGGCTGGCCACCGCTCTGTGGAACACCAATCCTTCTTACCTTCTTTATGTCTGGACAATGGACATACTGCTCTTCTGTCATAACAGAAGTATCAAAAAATTCTCTTTTAAGCATACTTTACATTCCCAGAAAAAGAAGCTTCAAAACGCCTCCTAAAACTTTACAAAGCTTTATGGACGGCGCAGAAGGTTTACGCACTTTCAAGACGAGATTTGTATCTTACTTCATTGCCCAGCTTTTCCTTTACAACTAGGCCCATTTTTTCTAAATTGGAAATATGATAACTTACTGTTGCATGTGTTAGACCTAATAACTGCCCAAGCTCATATTGCCTTATATTTTTATGCGTCGCTATAGCTTCCATCACTCTCTGTTGGCTTGACAAAGGTGTTTTATCTACATGACCTTTTGGAAAGTAGTAGAGATAGCCTTTTGTCCTTACAGATTCTACAGCTCTTTGGTTCTCAAGCACATGCAAATGATGCTGCATAGTGCCGACGTTAAGATCTAATGCCAGTTTTATTTCATTAAAGTACGATCCTGGATGCTCTGCAATGTAATCCGAAATTCTTTTTCGTGTGGCTTCGCCTTCTGGACGCAGCGGTCGCTTCATTTGTTTTATCGGACCGTCGGTTATGAGGTCGTCGGCCAAGTCGGATATCCTCTTGCCGTGTGTTCTCCATTTATCTCTATCTTTAAAACGCGCTCGATACTCTGCCCGCGATCTGAATGGCTCGCCAGTTTCTGGATTTGTCTGTTGCAGTATAAGTCGTGTAGAGTATTCGTATTGACTGCGGAAACCTCTTTTGTAGGCTTTTAGAAGAGATTCACTTTTTCCAAGTATGACTGCGATTTGCCTCTGAGTGTAGCCGCTTTCCAAAAGTTTGAGAGCCATTTCTCTGTCTACAAAAACGTCTTCTGCCTTAAACTCGTCTTTTGGCATAACAATCTTCCTAAAAGCAAGATTAAATGCTTACTGGGTTTCAAGCCAGCCTTACAATATTCCCGCGGCCTTTCTTGAACTTCTTGATTAAGCCTCGTTGCTCGAGGTCATCTAGAATCAAAGAAACCTTTGCTTCTGAATAAGGCATCTTCATGCGCAGCTCTTTTTGCGTTATGCGACCATTGGCGTCCTGTATTATTTTTAGTGCTTTTCTTAAATCTGGATCAAGTGCCATCGGTATTTGCGGCTGCGTCGGCGTTGTCGCTGTTGCAGTGCGATTGTAAAAAGTATAGATCAAGTAAATCAATGCTAATGCGATTGCAGCGACAAGTATAATGTTTGTTCCTTCAAAATCTGTCGGCGTTTCCACGTCAGGCTCTTCCGGCAAGTCGGCCTCGGGCAAAGTCACGAGCAGGTCAACTGTGAAATTACCTTCCTGTGAAACTTTTATCGTTTCTTTAGCAGCATAGCCAGTCTTCGCATCTGTTGCCGTTATCTCGTAGTCGCCGTTTGGAACGTTAAAAGTATAGGAAGGTTTTGCAACCGCGGTTTGCTGCGGCTCTGTGTTTATTGCTACGATAGCACTGCTAACAGGCTCCAAAGTTTTCCAATTGTAAACTGTTCCGTGAATTGTTGCTGCTAGAACAAGTGAGGGCAATAATGAGGCGGCAATGAAAAGTGAAAGTGCTGCTCTCATTCTCTCACTGCTTCACAAAAATTGTTTTTACTTTCGGGGTTAGAGCGTACATAAAAGCTTTTCCTCTTGATTCTCGCTGAACGAAACCGTCCATCATCAGGCGGTGCAAAACATTGTTGATGGAACGAACGGCATGGCCCTTTGTTGCGTATCCTTCGTCTCCAGTTTGCTCAACAATATCTGTTGGCGTCAGCCAGTCTGTTTTTGCTAAAGCTTCGAGAATTTGTTTTTGTTTGTAAGGCAAATTTGCAATCTGGTCCTCGCTTGGAGGTCTTGGAGAGAATGCCACAACCTGTTCATCCAAAGGACTTTCCTGCGGGAACTCTTTGTATTCTTCAATATTTGCAGCCTCGATTGCATCCTGGTTCTTTTCTATTGCATCATTAACAAGCTTGTCACACATTTTTAGGACTTCTCGAGGGAATCCGCCAGTCCTGTTGTAAATGGAATCTATCGCGCTGTCAGTGAAAGGCTTGATTCCTGAACCGCCAACGCTCTCTATACGCATTTGAATTAAAGTTTTAGTCGCTTCTTTGCTCAGTGCAGTTAAAGTGATTCTTGTTGTTATTCTCTGATCAAGTGTTTGAAGCTGATCTCTCACATTTTGCTCCAAAACCGGGAGGCCTGATAAAATTAAACTGACCGAATCGATCTGATCGACCAAAACTCTCAACCATTCTAGGACTTCCTTGTTTGTTTCATGGGCCTCGTCGACCATTAGAAGTAAATGAGAACCTTTCAGTTTGCTGTTTACATATTTTGGCAAATTGTAAAGAGTGGGTTTCCGACCTGTAAGCTTGTGTAAAAAGCTCACGCCAAAAATATCTGTGAAAATCCCTACAAATTCTTCTGGTTTTAGCGGTGGTTTGGCTATATAGAGCTTTGCGCAATTGGGAATGTCGTGCTCCTGCTCAAGCCATTTCAAAAGGTGGCTTTTGCCGGCGCCCGTGCTTCCAACAAGAACAGCTATTTTGTGTTTGCTGTCCAAATGCTTTAGGACGGCCTTAACCTGCTCCTCGTAACCCACAAATAGCTTAGGGTCTATCTTAAGAACGAAGGGATCTTGGGACCAATTGAATTTTGGGAAAGGCATACAACCACGGATATATCAAATGAATGCTCTGTGAAGGTCGCGTGAAGGTTAAATTTGTTCACGTGAAGGTTCTCTATATTCACATGAACATATATTTAAACCTTTGCTTCATGTGGAAGAGGATTTTGTATTTCTATGAAGGGATTCTAACCTTTTTGACAAATTTATTGAAAATTTTGGACTCTCACAAAGATTTTACAAGTTTGTGAGACTTGTTCACGCCATGTTCACGCGGTTGAAGGACGTTCACGCGTATCTTCACTGGATCTTCACGACCTTCATCTCATCTTCACGTGAACCAAATGAATATTCACGTGAAGATAAATAGACTGTTAATCTAAAGTGAGTAATTAATGAGATGTTCACGTGAACTACACGTGAAGTTCACGTGAAGATAAATAGCTCAGTAAGTCGACTAACCATAATTTTCAGTCAAAGTTCAATCTCATAAAAAATAACTGTGTTATCTTAGCTTTGGAATCGCGTTCAGGCTTAAATATTTACCCTGCTAAACTCACTCATGCGTGTTTTCATAGCTATTGATGTACCAGAAGAGATCAAATTAAAGGCTCACAAGGTTCAGGAGCTAGTGGATAGGCTGTCATTGGACATAAAATATGTCGAGCTGCACAACCTTCACTTCACAATGAAGTTCATAGGCGAGGTCAGTGAAGGAGACGTTGCCTCAATACAGAAGGCTATGCTCACGGCAGCCAAGCAGTTCCCGCCTTTTCCGATCAAACTTAAGGGTGTAACAGCCTTTCCCAAGCCTACTTTGGCAAAGGTGATAGCCATTGATGTAGAGGAAGGCAAAGAAACCCTAACAGCCCTGGCCAATATACTGTCCAAAGAGCTTGGTGTACTAGGCTTCAATGAAGAAGAAAGACCGTTTGAACCGCATCTGACCATAGGCCGGTTAAGGACTCCCACGGCCAAACAAGAACTTATAACACTGTTGAAAGAGCTTGAGACCAAGGAAATAGGCTCTATGATAGTAAGCACTATGAAACTGGTTCAATCTAATCTAACAAGGCAGGGGCCTATCTACAAAGACCTTTTTGCGGTACAGTTGGGGTAATTTTATGCGCGACAAACTCTTAATGCTGTCTCTTGGATTGGCTGTTTTTGGCCTTATTGCACTTTACATAACCGCCCAGGGCTACCAACCGCCACTTTATACTGTTGCCGACCTAAGCGAAGACTTCTTTGGAAAGCAAGTATCAATTGAAGGAACCATAACTTCTGTTTCGACATCCAAAGATGGGCATGTTTTCTTTACTCTTACTGACGGCACTGGTTCCATTGCAGCAGTAGCTTTCAAAGGCTCTGGACTTAGTCCTCAAAAGGGTTTGATAGTCAAATTACAGGGCGAATACACAAAATATCAGGAGTCTCCAGAAATCATTGCTAAGAAAATTACTTTGTTATCAGAGGCTTAAAACGCCTTCTCTATGTTAAAAAGGCTCTAAATGCATATCTTTATAACTTATAGACACACCTGTTGTATATATGTCCCGAGGACTGCCAGAAAAGACGCTAGAAAGAATTTCACTAGTACTTGCAGTGTTGAAAGAAGTAAAACAGATTCACATGCGCGGTCTTGCTAAGGTTCTGGAAGTCAATCCACTCACCGTGAATAAAATAATTGAGAATTATCTGAAGCCTTTCGTTGATTTCGAATATATTCAACAGATTGGCGGTCGGGTGAAAATTATTAGATTGAAGGTAGGTAGAGAGAATTTAACCGTCGAAGAAGTCATGCGCTACCACGATCTAAAGAAGAAGATTAGAGGTTAGGCTGCTTCAACTAGTTCAGGAACGGCGAGCCCACGGGCATCCCTGCTGGAGGGCCTAACCGCACTCGCGAGGAACGAGCCAACGCCCCAGTACGAGTGGGACCCGACAGACGCTATATTTGGATAATTATCGTCAATAAAATAAATTCCACCGCCTAATAATGTTCTGACATTTTTATGTTCACGCAAAACCTTGGCATGGTTTAGAACTTCAAAAAGGTTGTCGCCTTCTACTTTTATTCCGTCGTCAATGCTTTCTTCGCTAGCCTCTACAGACATTTTACCACTTACAACTTTAGCTATATTTTTAACAGAGCCATTGATATCGTAAACTAATTTTCCTTCTTTAGGAATAACTTTAGAATGAGGAATTACAAACTTAGATTCGCCTAATCTGAAAAGTACCTCTCCATTATGCTCCCAATAATTCTTTCCGATAAAAGTATCTTCTGCAACGTTATGAACTTCCATTGCCGTGTCCACGCTTCTGGTTTCTATTGGCGCTTTGTATTCTTTGGCTACCAATTGGGACAAATAATTTGCTTGTGGATGTGTTAGCATTCCAACATGATCCTTACCTTGCCAATCCGCTTGTTTATGAACAAGGCCTGTAGGAGCACCTTTCTTGAATGTATATGGCTCTCCAAATCTCCTTCC
>CAYJQM010000011.1:0-14282 GCA_964372405.1 uncultured archaeon
ATCTACTATAAATCCAGACCTTGCTTGACTACCCATTGTACGTGCAAAACTTAAAGTAGTTGAATTGGCTCTGATAGTTCCGCCATTATAAATTCTAACAGTATCACTGGTTAAAACAGTTCCGCTTGTCATGTTCCAATATCCATAGACTTCTATAGCCCCTGTAGATACTCCTGCAGCTTGAACAAGATTTGAAGTAATGTTGTTGTTTGCTCCAGTTGTCATATTTCCCAAAACCGAAAGATTTCCAAAAGTCGTCACATTTACATCAGACTCGCCTGTGAAATTTGCACCTTGAGAAATATTCAAGTCTATCTTATTTGTTGAAGTTCCAATAACAACCTCTTTTCTTGAGCAGTAATTAGTAACTTGGTCTTGAGTCCATGAATAATTGGCATATAGAACTTCATCTATCTTGCCCTTGAAATTTCTTGTTCCAGTTTCTGCACCATATCCTTCAGCAGTATTTTTTCCCATTACTAACCAGTCGGATGCTGCCCAGTTGCCAGATGAGTTTCTTCCAGAAGCTGTGATAGCTTGGTTCTGTAGCACACCATCTTGATAAAGAGTTAATCTTGTAGAATCAAACGTTCCGACTATGCAGTGCCAGTTTCCTGGATCAACAGTTCTGCTGAACTTTGCATTGTTGCCGCCAGTATTAACATAGAAATAAACATTGGAATCTCCACTGTACCAAGTTAGAATAGGACCGAAGGGTGCAGGATAAGAACCAAATAATAGAACTTCAGTTGTTCCTGGAGGCAAAGCATCAAACATGAAGTAGCCCGCAATCGTCCATTGTGTTTGATTTTGGGCAAATATTGCCCTCGAACCTGTAACGTTTACATAAGATGAGCCATTGAAGGCTAAAGCATTTCCAAAAATAGTTCCGTTGTTCTGCCATCGTGGATTTGTTGTTAGATTTGCTGTGCCAGCACTTTCGTTGCCGAAAGATATATTCAAATTATTGCCGCTTAAGTCGCCTGTAACAGTTCCAATACCTTCATCAAATCCCCACCAGCCAAGTATTGCTCCGCCTGCAGTTGCTGGTGCAGTTGTGTTGTTCAACATTGGGTGGTAGAAAAATATTGAAGAATCGTTGATGTTGGCTGCAACGCTGGAGAAATTGTTTGGTTCTTGGTTAGGGCTTGTTACGTTTATTATTGAGGTTGAGTTAATCCATGCAGGATCGTCTGGGGTGATGATTGTAGTGAATTCACCGCTGGAGAATTTCTTAACAATTACCCAGTCGCCGTTACAGGTTGATGTAGCAAAGTCCCATTTGGCGCATTTGGATACATCGCCTTTCAAGTCTAATGTAACTTGTGCAGTTGAGTAATTAATTTTTGGATTAACTGCAATAAGGCTGGAATCATCGGTGCCGTCGTTTATTTCAAAAATGTCTTCTATATTATCGCTCAGCTGTGCATCATTTACTTTAATGCGCTTTACTCTTTTGTTCTCAACCAAATCAACATGAATTTCAAATTCTTTTGAATTATCATCTTCGCCAAAAACTTCTATGTTTGCTGTATGTGTTGGCTGATGCTTGCCTTTGATTTTCAGTTTTGTAAATTTAGTGATGAGTTTTTTAGATTTTTTGATTTTAGGCTCGGTGGTCAGGTTTGTTGTATTGGTTAAATTGGTTAGCTGTGTAGAATTGTCAATTGTCAAGTTGGTTTGATTTTGCTCAAGTGTTATATTGCTTATATTTTCTTGCAAAGCTTCATTCGTTGCATTTTCTTGAGTTTGATTTTCTGTTGAATTAGAAGTTTCATTTGAAGTTTGGTTATCAGGCGGTAGAACTACATCTGCTATAACTTCTGATGTATTTGCATCGCTTGCATTTGATGAATTGTCAACTGTCAATGCTTCTACTATTTGCTGGACAGTATCATTTATTGTATCATTTGTCTGCGCGAAGGTTAAGATTGATGACAATAAAATTGTTGAAATGAATACAACGCCGAACAGGGCGGCTTGAGTTTTTGCTAGAGATTTGAGTGGGGTGCCGAGTTGGTAGATAAATTGTCTTGGGCGTGCAGGCTTTCTCGCATGCTTTACTACCTTTCTCTTATGCGATAATGTTCTGATAGATTTTCTTTTGGTGTTATAATTTCTTTTATGCATTTACAACACCACATCGGCCAGAATGTTTTGATCGGTGACAAGCTTTTCGGCTTGCTCCGTTGCTAAAGTTTGCTTAAGCCTGAACAGAAGAATCTTGTTCCCGGCCTTCCTTATCCCCACGACATTATATTTTTCCAATGCTCTGACAGTTCTCCAAACTGTCGCATGGGAAAGGTCAACTTCCTTTTCAAATTCCGGAAAGCTCCACTCTCTTTTATCCTGCCTAATTAGAGCTTTAACAATAGCTCTGCGGTTCTCTGAGGATAGAAATTCTAACAAATTCAAGCAAACAACCCATTGCATAACTGGCGAAGCCAGCTATCAATAACTGCGAAGCAGCTATTAGTTCGATCTAGTCGAAGTTGCTTTGCAACTTCAGTTCATCCGATGAACTAAACGTTTCACTAAAGTTAGAATTCCAGATTATAAAGCTAATTCTAAACTAGAAACTATATGTTGTAGAATATACAATACCGTTTCCTGATGTGGGTGGCTACTTTCTATGAGTCTGGTGGTCACCCACTTATAATTTTCCTGAGATTTCTATACTCTTTTAGCATCAGCTCTATTGTCGATCTAATGTTGCTGTTTTCTTGATGGTCCTTTAAAGATTTGTATAATGGGTGACTACATATCACATTAACCTACCAGTAGAACAATATCCCCTTCAGCATCTTAAGCCCGAGCTTAATCCCCTTGAATTTATTCCTTCCTATCGCTTTTGACTCCCCAACCCTTTCCCTGAACGTAACGGGTATCTCTATTACCTTCAAGTCGTTTTGAAGCGCAATGTCAATCATATAGGGAGAGAACTCGCTGCCGGTTACCTTAAGCTGATGCAATATTTTTTCAAGCGCTTCTCTTCTTATCGCTCTATACGTACAGCCAACGTCTGTCAATCTAATTTTTCCCCAATGCTTAAGCTGCAATAATCTAGCCAAGAACTGGTTTCCCCAGTTCAGGAACCAGTCAAGCTGCGTATTCTGGGCAAGCAGTTCCTGAGTTGTTCTTGTTCCGACAACCATGTCGGCATTTTCTATGTAGCTCAAAAACTTTTTTACATCATTGCCGCTGAAAGTCATATCGGCTTCCGATAAAATAATTATATCTCCTGTCGCTTCCTTCATCGCGCGTATGCAAGCTCCGCCATAGCCCTTGTTAAAATCAGTCTCGCTTACGACCTTAGCGCCTTCTTTAGCGGCCAGCTCTGCCGTCCTGTCAGCACTGTAATTGTCTATAACTATTAGTTCATTATGCGGAGCCGCTTTGAAATCTTTTACAGCGGCAGGAACAGAAAGCTCGTCATTGTAAGCCGTCAGCACTATGCTTATCTTTGGATTATCATGTGGATCAAATTTTATTCTTTTGGGATGCCTCTTAATGTAAAATCCTTCTAAAATAAATGCTATGAATGGAGAACCAACAAGCACAGTTAGAACTATCAATACAGAAACATTAAACTCTAAAAGCCCTAGAATCAAAGCTCCAAGGAAAATAAAATAAGAAGCTATACCGGCTAATGATATCATTGCACTGTACAAAAGCAGCCTGCCCATACAAACACAACTTCATTAAGTCGCAAAGCCTTAAATGCGTTTGTTATGAGGCATCTTATTCTCCGAAGGCTAAAGAGGGCCTAAAAGACAAAGCTTACTGATTGCAGATGTTAACTTTAGACTGTATTGATAGTTGGGTGACCACGTCCCTAAATTTTGTGGTCACTTCTTATTTATTTCTATATACCTTTTGTAATCTTTTATGTACCTTTTGATTGTATGCTGAACAAAAATTTGTTCTGCACCCTTTTGCGAACGCTCCAAAGCGTTATAGTAGCTATCCCTGTTTTTGTAGCTTATGTCCAGCATCGGGAAACCGTGTTTCTTTAAAATAAAATTCATTAGCAGCCTGCTGATTCTGCCATTGCCGTCTCCAAACGGGTGTATCGATACAAATTTATAGTGAACTAACGCCGCAAGCTCAACCGGATGCAATTTATTTTTGTTTTTATTGTACCAAGAGAAGAATTCTTTTAAGACGGCATTAAGCTCAACTGGAGAAGGAAATTCTGCATCGCTTCCAAATATTCCAACCTGATAAGTTCTTATTTTACCTGAAATTCCAGGTTTGGTATCTTTGAATAGCAAATAATGCCAATTGAGAATTGTATTAAGATTTATGTCGCCCTTGTGTTCCATTATTATGTAAAATACCTTTTTATGATTTTCAGCTTCCTTCACATCCTTTAGGGGCCTGTTGGATGGGGCTATGTTGTCATGAAGCAGTTTTGCTGTATCCTTATACGATAAGGTTCCGCCTTCTATCCGATTCGTATTGTATGTGAACTTTATCATGAAGTGTTCCAGATTCTTCTCCCGTATTTCAGACGGCATTTTTTTCAGTTCTTTTCTGTAGTTAAGCTTTATCGAATCCAATTTCTTGTACCATTTATCTTTGTATAATTCGAATAGAAATTTTTTCTTTATGTCTTCAATGTTTTTAGGCAGCACTTTACCAAGATACTTTTCTTTCTTCTCAACTTTTTTCCCAACCTTAATGCTGTGCTCCAAATAGTAAAACTCTGTATTGCCGATTTTGCGCTTCCTTACTGTCGCCATAATATCACTGTAGCCAATTAAAGCATTACCCCTACCTATTTATAAATTTAACGTTTCTTTAAGAAAGGTAGGGGTAAGGAGTTGTTTACTTTAACCCATGGTTATGATGAAAATGCAGAGCATTTTCGACACGCACGAATCTTTGATTCGTGCAGAAGTGTGTTGACACTTGTCAACTTCACTTAATCCTTATAGCATACTTGCCCGGCGCAGTAATGCCCGCTTCGCGCGCCATAACAGAATTTATGTCAGTAACTACAAGCACTCCGCGCCAAGACCTTGTCAAGTCTGTGTTTTTGTCCGCTGGACAAACATTTCCCTTGACCAATCGTCTGCAAAGCTTGCATGCTCTTTCTACCATTTGATATCACTGCTTGCAAAATAGAAAGGAAGAATTTATAAATACACTAAAAGTCGCGAATGGCAGCAGGAAGCTTTATATATTCCAAGTTATATGACATTAATGTGGTATTAATGGTCAAAGCTATTGTAGATATATCTGAACATGCAAATAGAATAATTAACATCGTAAAGGCCAAAGAAGGCTTGAAAGACAAGTCTCAGGCTATAGAAAAAATTGTTGAGGATTTCGAAGACAAAATTCTAGAGCCGCCATTCAAGCCGGAGTTTGTACAAGAATTATTGGAACAAGACAAAAGAATCAAGAGTGGCAAAGAAAAATTTATACATGTTGGTCACCCTAAAAACTTGAGGAAAGCTTTGAGACTTGATTAAATGTATAGTGTTGACATAACAGAAGATGCCAGCATCAGCATCAAGAAGAATTGTAAGAAAAATAATAAAAGATTTGAAATCATAGAAAAGAAAGTAACAGAGATTTCAGAAAACCCGCAAAGGTTCAAACCACTTAAAAGTCCTTTACAAGGATTTCGAAGGGTTCATATTGATAAATCATTTATTCTCATTTATGAAATATTAGAACCAGAAAAGAAAGTCAAAATAATAAAGTTCGAACACCACGACAAAGCTTACTGATTGTAGATTTCCGACGCTAACTTTATAAAAGCATTATTCCTTTACAGCCTTCCCATCTATCAGCGTGTACATGTACCAAAAAATACCACTGCTCGCACCGTCTGGTCCAATATCTATAGTGCCGGAAACTCCAAGAAATCCTTTTGTATCTAAAATCTGTCCGCGCAAGTTGTCAACAAAGTTTCCGCTCCTTCTTACAGACTTGCGCAAAGCGTTAGTAACTATATTTATAGAATCGTAAGCTTGCATAGCGGTCCATTCTGCAGCAGGTTTCTTGCCGTACTTATTTTCAAAGTTGTTTAAAAATTTGTTTGCCAATGCGATATTACCATCAAGACTTGTAAGAAGGGTAAACTGCAAGCCTTCTGCACCGCTTAGGGAATTTGCAGCATAGAAGCCTGATTTTATACCCATGTCGCGCGCCTGTTCGGCAGCCAGCTTAGTAGCTTCATATCCAAGAAATACAAAAGCATCTGCTCCTTCAGATACGCCAATTGAAAGTAAAGAACTAAAATTCTTTAGCTGAGGATCGTAGCCAACTAGAGTAGCTTTACCCCCAGACTGTTCAAATACTTCTTTTAGTTTTTCTGCAACCCTTGGCATAAACAAGTCGCTGCCATAGTAAAGAACAAATGCATTCTTCTTTCCATCCCTAATCAAAGCATTGGATAAAGGGTGGCCAATATCCTTCGTTCTTTTGGCTACTAAAAATAAATTATTGCCCAAACTGCTTAGTACAGCATCATTGTTTGTCGGATCCACCAAAATCACGTTGTCTTCATCAGCCTTGCTAGAGGCTAGCATCACACCATCATACGTGCTCATGAAAATTATTTTCGCTCCGTTTGATACCATTTTATTATAGGAATCTAAAGATTTGCTCTCATCGTGCTGGTCGTCTTCGAAAATAAGGTTTATCTTAGGCTCGCCATTTTGTCTATCAGAATTGTATTCGTCTATTCCAAGTTTTACAGAATTTAGGTTGTCAACACCCAGCAAATTTGCAGTTCCTGTTAGGGGACCTATCCAACCAACAGTAACTTCTTCTGGCGTATTGGCGCCGGGATTTTGCCCAATATAAAATCCAATTAAAGCTAGGATTGAAACAGCAAGCATGATCTTTAAAATCAAAAAGTTTTTCTTCATCTGCTTCGCCTCCTTTTCTTTACAGACTCCACTTCATTAATATCCCTATGTTCCAAGTACAAAACAAAAGCCGACAGCAATATTAAAAGTACTAGAAATATTTTTATTAACATATTGGCATCCACCGACAAAATCGATTCCTGGCCATTGCTCTCTGCGACCGGTAAAACTTCAAAAGATTCAACAGCACTATAAGGTTTTTCCTTATAGATAATATCCATCCTTAATTGGTATTTTCCTGGAGGAGCATTCTCTGGTATAGGAAGCCTTCTCAATATTTTCAGGGAAGATTGCACTGCTAAAGACTCTTGAATAAAAGATTCAACGTCCCCAGTTTCAATATTGATTGCAGACGTTGTTAGTATTAAATCCGATCGCTCATCGTTACTTTCTAGAAAATTCAAATTATAAAAAAGAGAGGCGCCGGCTGCGATAACTTTGTATTCTGGATTTATGTGTAGACTGATGCTTAATAGAGGCGAGCTAGAATTGTCCACTATAAGCGCTGTGCTATCAGAAGCTATTGCTGCATTTAGAAAAAGTAGAATTGAAAGTATAAACGAAGCGATCATTTTGGCCATTATTTTCTCCCCTTCATCCTCTTTAATTTTTCAACAAGCACAGCTTTCATCTTATAATATTCTACCTCATCTATTAAATCGTCATTGAAAGCTTGATCCAAATGGCGTATTTTATTTTCTATCGTCTGTTTCTTGGAGCCACCTCTTGAAACATATGTAAGCCTCTTGGCTCTTACAGGATGCAAAACCTGTCTTCTACTATTTTTCACAGCAAAGGACATTCTTCTGCGCACAAAGTATAGATATATCACGCCAGTAATCAAAATGAAAAGCAGGACTCCTAGAAATACTAAAAGTATATCAACTCTTGCAAAGCCCGTTCTAACGGTTAAGAAGTCTGATGCCACTATAGTCTGTCTGTTAACAACTGTGCGCAAAGTTATTATGTATACGCCGTCCGGCGAAACGCCGGGAATCTTCAAGCTCTTTACAGTAGAAAATTGCGTTTCAACAAAAGCCGAATCTTGAATTTTTAAGAAGACTATATTAGAATCCAAATGTGTAGCTGTTATTTCATAATTTACATTGGCACTTTTAGCCGAACCTAAATTAGAAAATCTTAACCTAGTCAATATATTTGTATCAGGTTTTATTATTTTATAGTCCGACAGAACTTCCAATTCTATGTCAAAAAGCGGTTTCAACGGCTTAACGTCTATAATTATAATAACTGTTTTAGTGGTATCCGGACCTTTGACAAATATTTTTCTTATGTAAACATCGGGCACTCGCTGTTCAGAAGCAAAGACACCAAGTCTGATTTCCTTTTCTTCGTTTGGTTGCAGTTCAAATTCATCGTCTATAACGATTACCATCTCTTTGGAATCTGTGGTTATCTTGAAAGATTGCTTGCTGTTTGCTGTATTTTTTACTTTCAACTTCAATTTCTTTGCAGTGTCCTGCAGGACCGAAACATGCAAAATTTCCGGCTCAACTGTAAAGCTTGCTTTTACTGCCACACCAGCACCGCCCCCTCCCACACTGACGGCGCCTCCGTCTCCAGCGCCGCCAGAAGTTTCCGCCAAAGCAAATGCACTGAAGGTCGAAAGATTGGCAGTTATTATTTTAGCAGTTGTATTCTGAGACGCATCAGCTATATCTTCAAAGGTGCCGCCACAAGTGCTCGCAGTAAAATCCCAATTGTGGCAGACCTGCAGTTTTAAGTTGGCTTCATTTGAATATGCAGCATCTCCGTAATAGAAATTCACAGAGGCGCTGCTTATGTTAAAAGTGTTGTTGACGGAATAAGCGCGCAGATATCCAGAAGGCGGTGTCACGCTTCCGATGCCAAAAGTGCTGTTTGGAAAAAGACTTATGTTAACGCCGTTTGCGGTAGCCGAGAATTTGTTTCCAGTTGACATTTTGATGTCTAGCGCATCCGCCGGCAAAGCTATACCGGACATTGAACCGCTAGAACCTGATGTATTTTCTGCAAATGGCACGCCTCCGTGTAGGAAAGTAACATTGAATGCTGCATAAGATAGGTTTGGCTGGATTACAGATATGTTAAAAGAAAAGGCGGGTCTGGCATAGAAAGATAAATTAGTTGAAGTGAATGTATTGTTAAAAGTATCATTCACTAGGAATGTTAGATTGTAGCGGCCAAGAAGAGTTGAGTCTGTAGTAAAATTCTTTGGGACGTCGTTCGTTAAAGTTACATCAACTCGAGTTGAATTTGGATAAGTTATCATCGCAACAATTTTATCCAACCCAATACCGTCGTCAACAGCTTTAACATAAAGGGTAATGTTGCCGCCACGTATAGTAATCGGAGTAAATGAGGTGTTGACTTTTGGCGCCGATGTATCCGAACCTACGAAAATTGTAAGATTACCTGCAACATAGGCGTTGATTTGATTAACAGCTAGAATTGACAGCAGCGCAATAAAGACTAAAGCAAGTGTATCTTTCAAGTAAACCCCAAAGAAATTGGGTTTTGATATTTAAATCACTTAATAAAGCCTTTTCATAGTGATTAGAAGCGTGCCTGTATAGGTTTTCTTTTCAGCACCGTTCAAGTAGGCAGGAACCGAAGCTGAAACTTTTATCTGTCTTTCATCCTTGCCTAGGGCCAAGAAGTTGTTATCCGACGTAGAAATAAATTCAGCTATGTTGCCTGAAACGGAAAACTTAACAAGCTGGGGAGCATAAAGGTCGTTTCTTGCAATTATTGTCCTGGTGCTAACTCCGCCTGGCATAACCTGTCCAAAGTATAGAGAATCATTTCTATTGTTGAATCCAATTATGGTGCTAACTGTCAAAGACATGCCAAATGTTTTTGTTTCCACGGGTGTAAAGAAAAAATTAATCGAGAAGACCAAAAATATGAAGGCTATAACCAAACCTACTTTTGTAAGCAGGTTCCATTTTTTATTTTCATGATTTTCCTTGGGTGAGAATTCACGTGCACCGTTCATAGCTTCACCATAACTATCAAAGGATTTAAGACTTTCTATTCTTGCGCTTGCCGAAGATCATCGCTACAGAAGCAATTACCAGCAGACCACCTGCCACTATTATGTACACAGAATAGTTGGTGCGCCCTGTTACGAAAAGTGGCATATCTTTTTCTATAAGATTTGAACCGTAATGCAATCTTACCTTTGCAGTATAGTTGCCGGTGTAAAAGCTTGACAGATCCGCTTTAATACTAAGGGCTTTTGTCTCTCCGGGTACAAGATAGCCGCCTCTAGTTTTTAGATATTCCTTTTCAAAGAATATCTCAGCCCAAACATCGTCAATGTTATTTATGCCCAAATTTGAAACAATCAAATACAAAAACCCATCTCTTGAATAGAAGTCTTCAATGTTCAAGCCTTGTTTTCCAATTCTAAAGGATGAGGAGGCTGTCGCATTTTCTCCACCGTAAGCAATAGAAACGGAGATAGTGTAAACGCCCAATGAAAGATTTTTTGTAGGCATAATTATTGGAAACTTCATGCTATCTTTAGGGTCCATAAAACCCGATATGTCCGATTCGTATACTGTTTTGTTATTCGGATTAGTAAAAATTACTTTCCCGGAGAAATCGGTTGAAAGGTTGCCTAAATTATTGATATATACAGAAATATTTGCATCATCTCCAATCAAAACATCTTTTGGATTAATTCCAAAATCCAAATACAAAGCAGGAAATGGTACATGAATTACTAAACGCTGCTGGGCACGGGTTATTGCTGAAATGCCACCTAAACTCCCAGCCTGTTCAGATGCAGTTATGTGAACAACATTTTCGCCGGGACGTATTGAAGCAGGAAAATTAATAGTGTAACTAAGTAGCTTGCTTTCTTTTGGACCAAGAATTATATTTCCTTTAGGAGTTTCTATGTACTGTGAAAACTCCCCCTCTGCATAAACCGATGCTTCTGCTCCCTGATCTAATGGGTTTATGATGTAGAATTCAAATGTTTTATTAGTGTTGGGCTCAAAATTAACATCAACATTTCCAGGACTTATGCCGATGGCGAATACGCTATAAGGCAGGATTGCCAGAATTGACAAAATAATAACTGCGAACTTCATATGTAGAACATACCGCGCTTAAATAAAAGCCTTTGGTTATCAACTTTATTCGCAAGCTGTAGAAGTGCCGCCGCATGCAACCGAAGTGAATACCAATGCTGCAGATTTAGCACCGGCTGATTCGCCTGGAGGCACTGTTATGCTGAACGTGAAGTTGACTGTATCGCAGGAGTTTGTGAAGTTAAGTCTGGTTGCTGCAGATTGGTCATTCGCTGCTGCAAGCGGGATATTTCTGTATGTTGTGTTGCTTTGCGCGTAATTATAACAGGCCAAACGATTAAATGTCGTGCCTATCTGCGCCCCTTCTGATGTATTATTTGCTGCGTATAGGAAATTATTTGTTGGCGAAGCTGACTGGTTCCACAAACTGTTCAAAGCGTTAATGGAAATGTTAGTGTACTCATTTCCATCGTTTTGGATTTGCATTGGCACGGCTACTGTGGTTCCGTTGTTGCTTGTGTTGGCGCTTGCGCCTGCAGCGATGGTTCCGAATGCTGTTGTAGATGTTGGAGCTGAAATTGTTACGTCTGTTGTAACTGTAGCAGTAATTGTACCAGAAGCTGTCTGTGCACCAGTTATTGAACTTGGTAAACCACTATTACCGATTAAAACAAGTCCTGCACCAATTAAAACAAAGCTTATAATTAGTATTAAATTGTTGTTTGATTTTTTCATGGAGATGCACCTTCTTCTGTGGCTATAACATTGGCTGTTAATACGCCCGATGCGTAGCTTGGCTCTGCGACCTTTGCTGGAATATAGCCGACTGTCGGCGTATAGAAAAATGTGGCTGCAACGCCTACGACTAGTATAAGTATTGCTACAATAAGCAGAACCACTGCAATATTATTATTTTCAGGCATGACAAATCCCAAATTAAGTTTTATTTCATATCTTAAATATTTAAAGTTTTATCCGCATGGGGCACCGCATGCAGTCGAAGTAAATAATATCCCTGCAGATTTGGCAGCACCCTGTTCGCCTGAAGGTACTGTTATGCTGAACGTGAAGTTGACTGTATCGCAGGAGTTTGTGAAGTTAAGTCTGGTTGCTGCAGATTGGTCATTCGCTGCTGCAAGCGGGATATTTCTGTATGTTGTGTTGCTTTGCGCGTAATTATAACAGGCCAAACGATTAAATGTCGTGCCTATCTGCGCCCCTTCTGATGTATTATTTGCTGCGTATAGGAAATTATTTGTTGGCGAAGCTGACTGGTTCCACAAACTGTTCAAAGCGTTAATGGAAATGTTAGTGTACTCATTTCCATCGTTTTGGATTTGCATTGGCACGGCTACTGTGGTTCCGTTGTTGCTTGTGTTGGCGCTTGCGCCTGCAGCGATGGTTCCGAATGCTGTTGTAGATGTTGGAGCTGAAATTGTTACGTCTGTTGTAACTGTAGCAGTAATTGTACCAGAAGCTGTCTGTGCACCAGTTATTGAACTTGGTAAACCACTATTACCGATTAAAACAAGTCCTGCACCAATTAAAACAAAGCTTATAATTAGTATTAAATTGTTGTTTGATTTTTTCATGGAGATGCACCTTCTTCTGGTTGAAGAACATTAACAGAAACTACGCCTGATGCGTAGCTTGGCTCTGCGACCTTTGCTGTTGAGTAGCCGATCGACGGTGAGTAAAAGAATGTAGCTGCAACGCCTACGACTAGCACAAGAATTGCTGCGATAAGTAAAATCACTGCAATATTATTATTTCCAGGCATGTGACAAGACCCCCAAACTATAATTTATTGCACATCTTAAATATTTAAGCGTGGATAAGCGAGTTATTTACTTCTTGATTATAGTGAAAAGAGCTATTATTTTACGTTTCTTTGCTCCCCTGGCGCAATTTTTTCTATTGCACCAGTATTAATCAGTTCGTAATTGCCGACATCTGAAACCTTTGCTGCCGTATAGCCTTCCATGTTGGAATAAAAGAAAGTGGCAGCTATGCCTATAAGCAAAACAATAGCGGCAACAGCAAATAAAACGTAAATGAAATTTATTTTTTCAAACATCTTCCATCATCCGAATTACTTTTATTATGTTCGACACAAACAGTTTCGCATTTTTAAGTGAGTCTTCAGCAGGCCCTTTGTTAGCCTGCGGTATTGTGTTATATGTGAAGTTTCCTCTTTTCCATTTCTCGTCCCTAAATATCTCCAGAAGTTCATCTGCCCGTATAGACATCTTTTTATAAATTTCAAGAAGCTTCACGTCAAGAATGCCCGTATCAACAAAAACTTTCTTGAATTCTTCAAATGTTTTCTTATGCACCTCGGGAGTGGAAGTTTTTATATTTTTGGTCAACAATATTGCCTTTGCCGCATAAAATATCGCGTAATACGAATGGGATATAACGGAACTGTAAAATGTTGCATTAATGCCTATTTCGAAATATTCTTTTGCACGTATTTCGTCGCTAAGTCTTTCCAATACAGCTGCAACAATTACCTCATTTTCGGCTCTTTCAATGTGAATTTTTATTATTGAATCCAGTTTCAATTGCCTCACCTAATATTCTGTAGTAAGTTTCTGCCCCAAATAATATAAGGTTATTTTTAACTATTTCTCTGCCATAATTTGCTTCACTATTCAAAAGCATTTGAAGGAATTCTGATTTCCTAAAGACGTAAAGATGTATTTCTGGTATGTTCAGTTCACAAGCTAGCTTAAGTTGAGAATATACTTTTCTTGGCTCTGCTTTTTCGTCAATGATGATAACCAAATCTATATCCGAATTTTTAGTCTGGTTTTTTTTGGCATAGCTTCCAGTTATTATAAGAGTGTAAAAGGGGGTTGGTATTTTACTGGAAAGACTTTCCAAATCTTTGTAAGGAATGTGTTTCTGGCTCCATGCGTAATGCTCTGATGTGAATCCTGAATATGCCTGTGCTTTTAATGATGTTAGGTTTACCGAGTAAAGAATAACATTCCCGACTTTTTCTTCTTTTAGAATCTTGCTCTTAACAAATCTCTTAATGGAATTGTAAACATAGCTTTCCGATTTCTTCCTAGAAAGATTTTTAATTTCCTTGAAAGTGAACCTTTTCCATGGCTCTTTAACAAACTGTAATAAAATTTCGTATTCCTTTTTCAGCACATTCGTTCACCTGCCGATGATCTATCGCTTTTATAAAATCCCATTTATAGGATTGTACAATCCTATTAAAAGGATTGAAGTATTTAAGCGTTATGTGCGCTTCGGTCTCATATGTTCAGCACTGCGAACCGCATGCAGTCGAAGTAAATAATATCCCTGCAGATTTAGCACCGGCTGCTTCGGTCGAAGG
>CAYJQM010000012.1:0-13904 GCA_964372405.1 uncultured archaeon
GGTTGGAGAAATTTCTACTGTTGGACCCAAGTGCTATTTGAGGGCATCTACAATTATAGGAAACAATTGTTATGTTGGAAATGCTGTGGAGATTAAAAATTCAATAATCATGAATGGAACGCATGTCGGGCACTTGTCGTATGTTGGCGACTCGGTTGTTGGCGAGAAATGTAATTTTGGTGCCGGGACAATAACAGCAAACTTGCGCCATGATGGTCAGCCGGTAAAGATGACTGTTAAAGGAGAGAGAATTTCAACTGGCCGCAGAAAAATGGGTGCTGTAATGGGCCATGGAGCTAAAACTGGGATACATGTTTCAATAATGCCTGGCGTAAAAATAAAATCCGGTGGCATGATTGCGCCGCACACGAATGTTGAGAGGGATGTTGAATAGATATGAATAGAGAAGATCCAAAATATCAGACAGAATTACTAAAACAGAAATCGCAAGATGATCCAAAAGAGATTGCTATACGCGAGAAAGTTCGAGCAGCAGTACTTAGAGAAGACTGGGCTAGGGATGCGTTTGCAACAATCCGACAGCAGCAAATTGACTATTTGAAAGAAGCTATAGCAAACATTCAAAACGAGACATACGTTCATGATCTTACGCAAGCAGTTCTCAGCAATATTTCTAAAGAGGTTAAATCAAAGGTTGTGGAAGGCGAAGAGTTGCTAGCGGAAGTTCCAACAGGTCATCCTGCTATTATTGTAACAAATCATTTTGGGGCATATAAGCTTCTAGGTATCAGTCCGAAAAAAGATGTTGGTGTAGATATTCCTGGCTATGATGCGATGTATCCGTACCTCATGTACTTTGCTGCACTCAAACCTGTTGCCGGAAAAATTGGTGACAATCTATATTATGCTTCAAATGATTTTCCTGGCGTGTTCGGTGATGTACACCGGAAAGCGGGCTTTATTCACGTACCTCCCGTTGCGGAAAATAAAACATTGGATCTCATAGAGCAGAATAGAATGGCAATATCTAAACGTCCGAACTCTGCAATAGTCAGCTTTCCCGAAGGCACGACAAGCGGAAAGCCAAGCAGCCGCGGGCCATATGACTTAGAACCCTTTAGAACTGGTGCATATGTCATTGCGGCGGAACTGGGGATGTATATTGTTCCTGTTGCTCAATATTTTAATCCTGAAGAAGGTTACGAATTGAAAGTTATCCAACCATTCATTCCAGAAAAGGGTGAGAAAGAAGTATATCAACAACATGCGGATCAAAATAGGGGCGAAATCCAAGCTTGGTTGGATCGATGTAAAGCAAGAAAAGTTGCCTAGCCTTTCTTGGAATCCACATATCCTTTAATCAATCTTTCAATTTCATTGTGGATTTTCCTTGGAGTTCTCACGCCTTTCATTACTATATCTTCCTTGCCTGCACTTGGGGTTATTATTACATCGCCGAAATGGAAAACTCTTTGCAAGTAGCCTTGCTTTACTCCTATGTTTCCCACATTATCAAGGAAGACGCTTTCTTTTTCTTTTTTGATTATGCCGTATTCTGTTACCACCTGGCTTGGTGTTATAGAATAGTTTGTTTGGACGCGTGATACTTCTACATAAAGTATAGTAAGCGCAATGAGAACAAGAACACCGGCAAATACTGCTTTGTTAACTTCTATGTTATAGAAATATACTATCAACAATGCTGCTACTAAGAGAATCACAAATGCATACTCCTTGAAAAATGAAAGCCTTGAGCGGCGCAGATTTTTCAAAGGAGGGTCTACTGACATGAATTCAGATGACATTTCTCGGATAAATAGCTTACTGGAAGAATGCGGTATTTTGAAGGGTTAAATAGTTTTCCTATACCTATTCCAGCTATGTCCAGAAGAAAGTCTCCATCAGTTTCTATAGAAAATAGTGATGATGGATTAAAAATTTTAACTGAGATAGCAAATGGCGAAGTTGTAGACCATAAGGAAATTGATACTGCTCTACACGAAGTAATTGATCATAGATACAAAATGCCTTGTGCTCATGATGTTAAAGAAATTTCTGATCCGTGCAAAGAATATGCTCCTGAGTTAGCAAATCAACTCCAAATATCTTATTTCAGTCTTTATGGTAGTAGACTTAAGCTGGATGCAGCAAAAAGGAAAAATAAGAGTGCAAAAGAACAGGCAAAAAGCTCCTTGGAATATGTAAAATGTTACGAGGCATTTTCTAATTTAGAACTTGCCGCTACAAAGGCTATCCAGGAAGGTATACAAAGAAAAGCTGAAGAGCTCAAGAACGATATTGCTTACCAATAACGGCAGCTGCCGGCTCGCTAAGATATAGACATTTAAAGGTTTCTGTTCATAACTATTATATAGTGGTAAGTATGCCAAAGGTTGAACTGGACGTTAGGAATATAGATAGGGGAATAAGGCTGAAAGAAGTAGATAGTGTTGCTGAATATCTTGATGCTAGAGGTATAACTATTGATTATCAAAAATTTCCAGAAAGGTTAAGAAGCATGGGCCCCGATAAAGCGCCGCTTTATACAAGAACCTTTTCTCTCATTTATACAGAGCCGCAAGAGCTGCCAAACATTTGGGAATATGAAGATTCGGTAGGTGTGATAAGAAGGCTTGACAATCTCGTCCAATCTTTGGAGGGCAAGGAAGGCCGCTGCGCCAGCACGCTCAGGGAAACTTATAGCCACAACGGAAAACGTTTGGCAGCAAAAGTTAGAAACATAGAAAAAGAAATTAAGATGGTTGAAGATGAAAAGACACGCTGGCCAAAGTTTGTTGCGGATGTGATTCTATTAAGAGGCTTATCTTCTGCAGGAACTTACGGAATATTCGAAGGTCCATTGGGAGATTACGACGTAGATGTTGCAGGAATGAAAATGAAAGGTAGGGACATTGCTTTGATAGCTGCTAGCTCAGCTTTTGCCGCAACTAGCGTTGGTAGTTATTTTTGGGCTAGGAAAAAGATTAGAGATTTTAGGATAGCTATGCGCGATGGAATAGAAACGGTATACAGACAGGCCATACTAGAAAGCGTAAACGATGCAGAAAAGTTTTATCCAACTGCAGTTGAACGTGAAACCGTTATTTCAACTTCAACCTAGCGTCCCCTACAACAAAAACTCCCCAAGAATCGAACCACTTTTTTTCTGAGCTAATAATTTCTATTCGCTTTTTGAATAGAGGGCAGTCTAGAACTTTTGTTTCGAACTCTCCACCTTCACCGCCGATGTTGATTTTATATTTTTCGTGTAGCTTTAGCAAATCTGTGATTGCTTGTTTGTCTAATTTTCTTCCAAGCCATTTTTCATCAAAACCAGCAGCTTGGACGCGAGTGAAAATTACTTCAAAATTGTTATCAACTAAATCATTAAGGTATTTTTCAAAATCTGTGTGCCACAGCGGTGCAAGCATTTTCAATCCAAGCTCGTCGCAGATTTTTTGCACGCGTTCCCTTTGATAGTCAGAAGCCAAAGCACCGCAGACTATTCCATCAATTTCTTTGCTGATTTTCTTTAGGGCATCTTTCAAGTCTTGGACTTCTTCCTCTTTTTTGCCTTCGCTTTCATGGTAAATCAAGGGAATTTCCATAGCTTCTGCTTGCAGTTTTGTCAAACCAACGTTAATTACATCATACATGTAGCTGTCCTCATTTTTTGAGAGAATTGTGACTAGATATTTTATTTCGTGCCCTTCCATTTTTGCCAAGTAGAGCGAATAGGTTGAGTCTTTTCCGCCTGAAAATAATGCTGCCAGTTTCATAGTTTCTCACTTATGTTCAACTTTTAAATAAGGTGCGAATTAGATGCTCTTTTAGGCCTCCATCGTCTAGTCCGGTCATATGTATAGGTGCCTTGCACGTATACAATATCGAAAGGATGCAAGCTTCTCAAGCTTGTCACAAGGGTTCAAAATGAAGTGGAGCAAGCTTCACACATTTTCAAAAGCTTCGCATTTTGGAACTCCCTTTGGAGGCACCATTGCCGACGTCGCCTAACTCGGTAGGGCAGCAGTCTCGAAAGGTATCCTAGTAAACTGCCGTCCGCAAGGACTTGCAGGTTCAAAATTAGAATTTGCTTTCGGCTTCGCCGAAAGGAATTTTATGAATTTCCTGCCGTCGGCGCCATATGCATAGGTTTATATACTTTACAGTAGTTAATATTCTTATGGCAGGAAATAATGCAAACGTGAATTCGAGTGGTAAAGCTGACAACAAAGTTGTTACAGCTTATGGGAAGGTTGAGGCAGCTTTTAGCGCTCTTGACAGAGGAGAGGGTAGCATCAGTGATGCTGAAAAATATTTTCAAGAATTCAAAGGCATGGTAAATTCTGTTAAACTTACCCCGAAGTCTCTAGAAAATGCAAATAGGGTTATGAGCGACTTTGAAAGCAGGCTTAATACTTATCAAGAAGCTGAAAAAATAAGGGAGTCTGTAAAAGACGTAGGAAATTCTCTACGCAAATATTTGGATTCTACAGAAGTTGATAAGAGGCATGCCGTAGAATTGCTTGGCGCATACCAAGAAGCTGTAGATGCTTACAGGGAAATCACAGACTTGCCAGAAGATGTGAAGAAAAGACGAGAAGCCGATATTGAAAATTTTCATGATGATATTATTGATTTAGAAGACCGTACTTTGAAACTGCCAGATGTTAAGCCACATCCTAAAATAGAGGCGCCTGTAGAAGTACCAAAATCGGTTGAAATATCAAAGCCGATGCCAGACTATAAACTAAACGATCCTTTCTGGAGAGATATGAAAGCAATAGAAGACTGGTTGGATAGAAATCCTATCAAGAATAAAAATGCATAGAGCTTATTTTGAAATGACTCAAAGATAATAGAGCTTTAGAGAACGTTCATAACATTTATAAGCTTTCTTCAAATATTAGCACCGTGAAAACAGCAATTATTACTGGTGTAGCAGGCCAGGACGGATCTTATCTTGCAGAACTTCTTCTTAGTAAGGGCTATCATGTTGTTGGGACATATAGCAATTATAGTAGCATAGAAACTAATTCCAGAATACATCACATAAAAGATAAAATAAAGCTCGAGAAGGCAGATCTTAAAAGTGAGAGCTCTTTCATAAGATTAATAGACAAGTATGAACCAAACGAAATATACAATTTAGGTTCTATATCATTTGTAAGTACGTCATTCAAGGATCCTTTGGAAGTTCTTGATGTAACGGGTTTAGGGGTGTTGCGCCTTTTAGAAGCTATAAAAAAAGTTAACAGAGAAGTTAAGCTTTATCAGGCATCCTCGTCTGAAATGTTCGGACTTGCTATGGAAACGCCCCAAAATGAAAATACTCACTTTCATCCCAGAAGCCCGTACGGAATTGCAAAAGTCCTTGGACATAATGCTGTCGTAAACTACAGGGAGAGCTACGGAATTTTTGCTTGCTCTGGAATTTTGTTTAATCATGAAAGTCCAAGAAGAGGCGTGGAATTTGTCACAAGAAAAATAAGTACAGGTGCAGCAAAAATAAAACTCGGATTATCCAATGAGTTAAAGTTAGGAAATCTTGATGCTAAAAGAGACTGGGGTTTTGCAGGCGATTATGTAGAGGCGATGTGGCTTATGCTTCAGCAACCAAATCCACAGGACTTTGTTATTGCAACCGGCGAAACACACTCTGTTAGGAATTTTTGTGAAGTTGCATTTTCTAGAATTGGTTTAGACTACAATCAGTATGTTAAAGTTGATGAAAAATTTTATAGACCAGCTGATGTAAACTTACTTCAAGGAGATTTTTCTAAAGCGAAAAATATTTTGGGGTGGCAACCGAAGGTCGGTTTTAAGCAGTTAGTAGAAATGATGGTAGATGCCGATTTGAACAGCTTGAAATCTGCTTGACCCAATACCTATATTTAAATTCTCTGTGTGCGATTCTTTTTGCTAAGCACCAGTAGTCTAGTGGTAGGATACAACCTTGCCAAGGTTGCGACTTGGGTTCAAATCCCAGCTGGTGCACCAATTAAAAATTTTTACCTAAAAGTAATGCATTTAAACCTTCGCCTCGTATACTTTTTATGGCAGAATTAGCTATTGGTGTGTTTGAAGAAATAGACCAGAAAAAGATACAGAAAGCTAGAAGAGTTTTGGATAGATTATCGGCTACCGAAATAGCAGTTTATTTAGGAAGACGTGTAATGCAAAGTTCTCAGTATACGGAACTACCAATTATTTCGGATCATGATCGAGTTAGATGCGAAATTCGATCAGATGGATATATTGTAGAAACGCCTTTTGGTGGCATGATAGTTGGTAGCGACTTCTCAGGATTTACATTTGATGGACATATTGGACCATCTTCTATAACAGGTAGTCTAGAAGGTGCTACATTTGCACCCGCGAAGCTTGAAGTTGGTGAAGGGCATTACAGCTCATTGGTTCCATCATCTGATAAACAAAAGAAAGCGTAATTTAATTTTATCTACTACTATGCGCCCAATTTGAATAGTATTCGGAAATAATTCCGGCAGAGCGTTTTGGATCTATTTTACCATCCTGCAATACGCGGGCAATTCCAAAACCGCGTGCATCCGGATCAATTAATTGCCAGACGAAACATCCGTCAATAACTGCTTTGTTGATCACCTTCAATTGTTCCGTTAAGCCAACAATTTGCGCGTCCTCATCTGCTTGAATGTTAGGCTGTTCGCGCAAATGCAAAACTGCATCTATTCCCAAGTCGGCTGCACCCTTGAAGCAGGCGGTTCCAAACTCTGTTAATACGCAAGGTTTGCCTGTATTCTTCAATTCGTTCTTAAGGATTTCGTCCATTTTTCCACGGTTCCATTGCGAAAGATAAAGGTTCATTGAAACTATATCAAACTTGCTCCATTTTACTTTTTCCCAGTAGCCTTTTGAATAAGTAATATCTCCTTTGAAAGTTTTCTTTACTTCCTGTGTTAGTTTTGAAAGAAAATCATTAAGTTTGTTGTCGCATTTTTCTTTGTAACTAACTGCAGCTTTGTAGATTTTCGGAAAGGCAGAAAATTCTTTTTCTGGGGTAAGCAAGAATTTTGAATAGGAGCGCATATTTTGTAGGCGTTCGAACAAGTCTTTGCCCGGCAGTAATCCGTTAACGTAGAGACTCGCCTCGTTTGCGATACAAAAAACTATATGCGACTTCTTATTTTTACGCAAGTCTTCTGCATATTCTGCAAAAGGCTGTATCATCTTAACATGTTTTTGCGGTGTAACGTTAGCAAAGCGCGGTGCTATCCAAACACCCAATCCAAAATCTGCGGCAGCTTCTGCAACCGGACGCATTTTTTCCAGGGAATTCCCATTAATTTTCACATAGTTGACATTCATGTTTTTCAAAAGCTGCATTGATTGCTTCAAACTATCATAGGAAAGTTGCGTCCACGCCTCGTTGCCAAGCCCAACATTGTAGTTCACGCCAAAGAATCGCATTTTGTCACCAATTGCATACAGCAAAAATGTGTTTGCTCACTAATTTAGTTGGCAAACTTCATGGGAATTATTTGCATTTCTGATATAAATCTTTGATTTATATTTCGGTTTTCACATGATTTTGGTATGAAAATCGCCTACGTGGTCTTTGCTGCAGTTCTGATAAGCGGTTGTACAGGCCAATATGATGTTGAAGGTTTGGGGGAGCAGTTAACTGGGGGCGATGCTGACCAGGAAGGCAAAAAGCTTACAACAACGATAACAGCTGCCCGCGATTTAACAGGAACTTGGACTGGAACAGCTGAATGGAGCGATAATGTAGGAAACCCTGCATGTTCTTATTTTGGAGATATAACATTCAATTTCCAGCAAAATGACAATACTTTAGCTGGTACTTGGCAGGCCAATATTAACGATGTGGTCCAGCATCTTGATGTTCCTTGTGCAGCTCAAGGTCCAACACCCGTTAACAATTTACAAGGAACTGTAAGTTCGTCTTCTGTGTATTTTACTTCTGGAGATCCAGAATTAGTTTTTGATGGAACATTTACTACGGATTTGCTAGACGGTTCTTTTGAATCTTGTCCTGGACAATGCCCAGGTGGAACGGTTGGTTCTAAAGGAACGTTTTCTGCAACAAGGCAATAAGTGTAAATGGGGCCGGGACCGAGATTTGAACTCGAGTCAAGAGCTCCACAGGCTCCTATCCTAACCATTGTCCGCCTTAATTTCTTTTGCTCTTGCTTCGCAAGAGTTATATTAAGGCTCTAGACGATCCCAGCCATATCAATTTCGGCAACTGATGTTGCCTTCAATTAACTTTCCGAGCAGAATTTAAATAGCATGGCTAATCATAACAACATAATGCGGGCGTCGCCAAGCCTGGTCTACGGCGCAAGATAAAAATGCGAAGCTTAGGAGCTTAAAATGTGAAGCTCAGAAGATCTGGCTAAGAAACCTTGTGGGTTAGTCCCTTCGCAGGTTCAAAAATGAAATTGTTTACCTTGAAATTGGGCAAGCAAATTCATAGAATTTCCTGCCGCCCGCACCACCTTTTTATTTACGTAATGCATACAATATTCCAATGATTTTAATGCCAATGTCAACTTCAATGGGTACTGATATTTTCCATACTTGCTTGGAGTGCGGCCACGCCTATAGAGATCCTGCAGACGCACAAGCCTGTGAAGAATACTGCACAAAGAACCATAAAGTTTCCAGAGAGATTGCAGACAGAAGTGCGCAGTAGTTATTTACCCAGCGCCCTAATTATATCTGCTCTAGAAATTATTCCTATAAGCTTCTTGTCTTTTACAACTGGAAGGCGCTTTACTTTGAACTTGCTCATTAGGCGCGCAGCGTCGCTTATTGATTTATCAGGTTCAATTGTGATGACATCTTTTTCCATAAAATCTTCCACTATAAATTTCTGGCTGCCTATAATTTCTTTCTTAATGGCATCAAAATGTTCTTTGTGCTTTAATACGGCAAGAATTACCGCGAAGCTTGTATCATTATCGTAATGTATTTTTGGGTTGTAGGCATCGATTGCACTTATTATGTCCGATTCTGTAACAAGACCGATAACGTGTCCCCTTTCATCAATCACAGGAGCGCCAGAAATGTTGTGTTTAACAAGCTTGCTTAAGGCAACTTCCAAAGTTTCATGCGGCTTTAGAGAAACAATCTTTTTGGTCATAACATTTTTTACTAGCATTCAGATCAACTATAGTTTCTTTGCCACAATATAAATATAGTTTTTATTTCTTTCAATGGAAGGTCTTTTGAATCCCGCCTTCTCAAAAATAGTTTTTATGTTGCTGTCATGCGCTAGGAATGGATGCATAACGATTCCAGGTGCTTTGAGCGCCAGAAAGGATGCGATACCGTTTTTCTTCAAGCTTCTTGCCAATGCGCTTAATTCTTTTTGGGGGCTTGTGAAATAGTTTATTGCAACCGTGCAAATTATTCTATCAAAAGTATTTTTGTTGAAAGGTGCAGGTTTGCTAAGCTTAACAAAAATTACGTTTTCTATTTTCCTTTGCTTTGCGCGTTGCACGGCTTTTTTCAACTGTTTTTTGGATATGTCAGCCGCAACTACAGTCCCAGGGTAAACTGTTCTGGCAATTCTTTCAGTTGATTTTCCTGTGCCGGCGCCATAATCTAAAACTTTCTGTCCATGTTTAAGTTTTGCATTGTGCAGTACTCTGGAAAGTTCTGCTTCGCCGTAAACTAATGGGACGTAGATGTTCATTGGTGCTGAAAACTTATCCCAGAATTTTTCTACAAAAGTCTGGTCGTACAAGAGTTTTACAACGATGTAAGCAGGTATGCCGGAGAGCATCAGTAAAGTTCCAAGCACCAAAATGTTAAGATTAACAAAAGAAACAAGTGTTAGCAGCGAGAAAATTCCTATTACTGGGAAAGCCAAAGGCACTCTGAAATGGTGTTCTATTTTGCCCCGCAAATCTATCAAAGCTGCAAGCGTCAAAATGTAAAGTACAACCGCTACTGTTAGAAGGATTTCCAAAATTAAATTTAGTGTTCCTATGAAAACCAGCGAACCAGCAAAAAGGAATTGTAGAATAAGTGCTTCTCTTGGCACGCCGTACTTGTTTGTGCGCGCGAAACTTCTCAAAAAGAATTTTTCACGAGCCATAACAAAAGGCATTCTTGCTGTTGTAAGCATCCAGCTGTTCATTGCTGTTAAGCCAATTATAATTGCTGCGTAAGGGAAAATTGGTGCAAACGCTCCTGCGAAGTCCTGTGCTGCAGCTGCTACTGGATTTTTAAGCGCTAAATTTTCTTGGCTGGTATTCCCTAAGAAAGCAATAATTACTGCTAGATACAATACTGTCAAAATTATTGTGGCATAGGCAAGTGCTTTTGGTATGTGTTTCTTTGGATGTCTGACCTCTTCTGCTATAATTGCGGTTGTTTCCCATCCGATGAAAGGCTCCAGTGCGAGCAAGGCGGCGATTCCAAATGCGGAAAGTTCTATTACAGGCAGGGCAAAGCGCGACAAGTCTGCGCTTGGAAGGCCAAGAAATGCGTATGCAGCCAGGACCAAAACTCCAAATGCAATCATTATCATTTCTATTTTCGCACCGAATTTTACGCCGAACCAATTTACAGCTGTGAATGCAGCAAGAATTGCTAGCGACAAAAGCTGTTCCTGGAAAGCTGTTAGAGGAAAGACGGCAGAAACATAAAGGCTGGTAACGATTGCAAGCATTGAGATTGCTATGGTTGAATAGGTCCATGTGCTCCATCCTGCTATAAATCCCCAGAAATCCCCAAAGGCTTCCCTAACGAAATTAAAAGGCCCACCGCTTTTTGAAAACATGCTTGATAATTCTGCAAAAGAAAAGCCGATCATTGCCGTTATTATTGCCACAATTATCCAGACATAGATAGAGCCGAATCCCAGGTCCTGTGCAAGCTCTGCTGGCAAAAGGAAAACTGCTGTAGTCAAAATAGTTCCCATGCAGATTGCAAGAATTTCCAGGAAGGACAATCGTTCCTTTTGCATGAGTATATTTAATTTCGTCCAATTTATAAACAAATTCAGTAAGTTGGGACGCTTTGGTCTATTTCTTCTGACCACTGGTCAATTCCGCCTCTCATTGAACGTGCGTTGAAGCCTTTCTGCCTTAAGAATCTAGCTGCAAGCAAAGAGCGTACGCCGTGGTGGCAGTGGGTTATTATAGGCTTTGATTTGTCGAGCTTGTTCAGATTTTGCGGTAATGTGTCAAGTTGGATATGAATGCTTCCGTTTATTTTTGCAGTTTCAACTTCATCATCGCGCCTTACATCAACAAGAACTGTACCTTTATTCAGAAGTTCTTTCGCTTCCTGTGGTTCAATCTCAATATCTTTGGGGTTTTCTGTGCTTTGGCTGTAGCCGCACGCCGAGCAAACGACTCCTTCTGTTGAAGTTTTTATTGAGCCTTGACATATGGGACAATATGGGTAAAGCATATATCTGCATTCACCGCAAAGCATTTATCTTCGCTGCTAAAACGAAGTCATTTGTGCTTAAACCGCCAATTGAATGAGTGTAAAGTTCTAATCGCAAACGATTCCAGCTGTAAAGATAGATATTCGGGTGATGGTTTTCGCGTTCTGCTAATTTTCCAATTTTATTAATGAATTTTATCGTTGTCAAAAAGTTCTTCATTTTATATTCTCTTATCAGCCAGCCTCGCTTGTCTAGCTTCCAGCCGTTTACTTGTGACATGAGTTTCTTTATTTCGGATTTGGTTAATGGTAGTGTGCCGCCTTTGCAAGGGAAGCATCTCCTTTTGAGCAAAGTTTTCATAGCAAAACTTAAGGCGCGCATTTTATAAATAGGCTTGTTTAATTTTCTTACATGAAGGGTGTCGTTTTACTTTCTATTATAGTCTTAATTGCAGGTTGTGTTGGACAGGTATCGCAAGTTAAAGTTGAGCCTTCAGTTTCTTTGAAAATGCCAGTTATTTTTACAACGGAAACTGGGAAGCCGTTTGTCGTGGAATGGAACATTACCAACGAGCCAACAATCATTGAACACACGGCTGTGCATTACGGAAATGCCCACACGCCTTTGATAGAAGGCACTTTGCATATATCTCCGTCGGAAACAGTTTATACAAAGTTAACAAAAGTCCAGTCTGGAAATGTGCCGAACGAGTTTAGAGACGCCATAACGTCAACCCAATCAGGCCTGCTTTACGGGCGCGCACATGCTGTTATTGACGGCGTGAATTATTGGAGCGATGAATTTGTTGTTACGGTGAAAGGCAATGCAATTGTTCCAAAACCTGTTGAATCGCCAACCAATGAATTTTCTGTAAAGGTTGATGACGGCGGCTTTTATCCAAGTTCTGTAAGCGTAAAGAGCGGTGAGAAGGTCAAGATTGTTTTAGTCTTTAACGATCAAAATATTTATTTTGGCGGCTTAGATGTTAAAGGTGGAGATTTTCCAACTATACATTACATAAAAGGCAGCAACAAGAATGAATCGATAGAATTCGTTGGAAGCAAGCCTTTCACACTAACTTCTTACTGGCCTGCGACTGGTGTTGTAAAAGGAACTTTGGACGTTGTTGTATCGTGATTTTAAAAGTCTTATAATGCATCTATTTTCATGGAATTCATAAAAATCAAAACGCGTGCAATGCTTCCACCTAAAGACGATGTCTACAAAGTTATTGATGAAAGCATTAAGGACGTTAGAAATGGGGATGTTCTGCTGATTACTTCTAAAGTTTTAGGAATACACCAAGGGCGTTGTGTAAAAATTGGAGATGCGAACAAGGACAAGCTTATTGTTGAAGAGGCCGACAAAACAATAACGAGCCACTTGAAGAGCGTTCCTAAAGGCTACATGATATTGACTCTGAAAGACAATACATTAATTCCTTCTTCGGGCATCGATGAGAGCAATGCAAACGGCTACTATATTTTGTGGCCGCGCGAAGTCAACAAACAGGCGAAAGAAATTTGCGATTACTTAAGAAAAAAGTTTTCTGTTAAGAAGTTGGCTGTAATTGTAACAGACAGCCATACAATCCCTTTGAGGCGGGGTGTGATGGGCATTTCTATTGGTTTTCATGGCTTGAATCCGTTGAAGGATTATAGAGGGAAACCAGATATTTTTGGAAGGGCGTTAAAATTTACAACGTCGAACATTGTTGATACTTTGGCTGCAATAGGCGTTTTGCTAATGGGCGAGGCAAACGAGCAGACTCCGATGCTAATTGTGCGCGGTGCGGATTTTGTTGAATTTACAGACAAAGAAAACCCAGATTTTTTAATTCCAATTGAAGAAGATCTTTATGCGCCGCTGTTGAAGGTGTTCAGCGACAAAACAGCTTAATTCCCACTTTTCAATAGTAAATCTTTATATACCACTAGGCATTAATATAAGTGGGTTATATACCCACTATAAGTTTTGAGTGATTGATATGCATGTTGAATTTGTCAACCTAATGGGGTATAGGTCGGCTATGCCGACGGTGATTTGACTATGGTTGCCCAATTAGAAATAAAGGATTTGCATGTCTCCCTTGAAGGAAAGCCGATACTAAAAGGCTTAAACCTTAGTGTTAAAGAGGGCGAAGTACACGCAATAATGGGTCCAAATGGTTCTGGTAAGTCTACATTGGCTTTCACTGTTATGGGGCATCCTAAATATAAGGTACAGAGCGGCGAAATTCTTTTTGACGGGCAAAACATTTCTACCCTTTCTGCAGACAAGAGAGCGAAACTGGGATTGTTTTTAGGTTTCCAATATCCATCAGAAGTTGGTGGAGTTACAGTTTTCAATTTCCTTAAGACAGCTTACAATTCTTTGAAGTCTAACGGTAGCAAGAAAGATAAGAATGAAGAGATGGTTTCGGCTCTTGTGTTTCAAAATCTTTTGAAAGAAAAGGTGAAACTGTTAAAGATGGATGAAAGTTTCATGCGAAGAAATGTAAACGAAGGCTTTTCGGGTGGAGAAAAGAAACGCT
>CAYJQM010000013.1:0-13511 GCA_964372405.1 uncultured archaeon
ATTAAGTGTGTTTGATCAAGTTTTTCCGGTCTATACACACGACCTATTGCAAAATACGCTCCGGGTATTTTCAAGTCCGGTTTCATCAGCCAGCGGGCAGACAGTGCTGTAGTTTGGGAACGCAAGATCAAGCGTGATGAAGCACGCTCAGAAAATTCCCCGCCCCATCCAGTGCTTCCAGTCTTCCACCCATTTTGTTGTGTAGCCTTGACATTAAGCAAAAAGTTTTCATGTTTTTTCCCAATGTTTCCATGCTGTGGATTCTTAATGAAAAATAAATCATGTATGCCACGTGCAGGATGATCCTGTGGCATAAATAATGCATCATTGTTGAAGAAACTTAATTCTATTGGTGAGCCTGTCATCTCTTCGAATCCAAGTCCAACAAGTTCCATTTTAACGTCGTCAAGGAAAGCTCTGTAAGCCTGCTTTTTACCCAAAAATGTAGGCGGAGCAGGTGCATTGACATCGTACTTTCTAAATGGTTTGTCCTTCCAAACGCCGGTCCTAATTATTTCAGGTGTAAGTTCTGTTACTTCTGTAACCGAAACTTCTTTGCGCTGCTTCGCTTCTTCAATAAGTTTGCGCGACAACAAAAGTTTGGTACCGTTTTCATTTACTTCTTTGCGTTCAATAACACTAAAGTAAGCTTCTTCCGTTTCGCTATTTTTATTTATGTACTTTTGGCCCTCGCTAGTAAGTTCAATTGTATTGCCTGATAATTTTACCCAATTTTGTTTTTTCGCCCAAGATAAAGCTATAGAAAAGTTTTCCATATTTTTCAAATTAGAAAGGTTATTTTCCCCATCATGAATCCTTTGTATAAGCTCCTTTTCAGGTAGTCTTGCTCGTAAGAAATATTTGTCTCCTTCAGTAGTTAGTCTGTACAACTAATCACCAAAAACCATTTCACGCGCTACCGGTTCAAACTTTTTGTATTTCTTCTGGTGCTCCTTCAAAAACTTAACCACAAATTCTGTGCAGATTTCTTTTAACTCTCCAGACAAAAGCTTGCCAGACTTGAAGTCGTGATAAACCTTTTCGACTTTCTTATCATCAGGATGATGATACTTTAGCATTTGATAAGCCCTGTCAACTTCTGGATCCCCGCCAAACTTCCTATGTTCTTCAACTGTAACTCGCCCACCAGAGAAGGCTTTCATTATTTTCGCTTTGGCAGCTTCTGGAGAGTCTGTCAAGAATATTGCACTTTCAGGAATAGATGAAGACATTTTCATTCCTTCTTTCAAACCAGGCTCATGCGCAGGATAAATTGAACTTGGCAATTCCATTGGATACTTCAACCTGTGAACAAGATCGCGAACAGCTCTCATATGCGGATCCTGGTCCATTCCAACCGGCGTAACAGATGGCATCTTGCCTTCAAACTCTTTCAATTGAGGATGCAAAATGTCTGCATATTGTAAAAGATTGGCAGAAACTTTTCCTAAGTCTAAATGTCCGTAGATACCTTCGAAAGTATTGGCAGTGATTTTCTTTGATAATTCAAATGTAAATTCATAGTAGCGCGAAGGCATTCTGCTTTGAACATAAACATCTTTCTTAGTTAATCCAAGGGCCAAAACATTTGCTAAGTTGTTAACAGCAAATTCCTTTGCAGCTTGTAAATTAGGAACCTTTTCGTCTGCCCTGCTGCAGTAGGCATCAATGTCTGCTATTCCAAAATAAGTTCTCGCTCCTTTCTTCTTGAAGAAATTTACCAAATCTACTATGGTTTTGTGACCGAAATGCATATACCCACTCGTAGCAATGCCGGTCATCATGATGAATGGTTGCTTGTTTTCAATTCTAGAAACAACTTTGTCAAAATCCCTGTGAGCAATAATAATTCCACGCTTAAACAAATGATGGTCTAATTTATTTTTCCATTCGTCGGGAAAACGCTTAACGCCGAACTGCTCGAAGTTCTTGTCATATTTCCCTATATCAACTGCCCCCCACGGATCGATCTTGCCATCTGCCATAGAATCACTGTCCTTTACATGGTTTTATATTTAAGCCGTTTATAACTCTTCTCATGCCCACGATAGAAGTCATAGAACAGCTTGCAAAAAGAAGAGGCTTGTTTTGGCCGTCTTCGGAGATTTACGGCGGAGCCAGCGGATTCTATGATTACGGTCCAATCGGAACAGCTATTAAGAGGAACCTAGAAAATCTGTGGCGAAAGTATTTCCTATCATTATCAGATAATTTCTTTGAAGTTGAGACAACAAACATAATGCCTGAGAAAGTTTTCCAAGCATCCGGTCATGTAAGTAGCTTCGTTGACCCAATTGCAAAATGTAAGAAATGCGGGGCGGCACATCGAGCAGATCATATTGTTGAGGAATTTCTAAAAGAGAGCTTTGAAGGAATGACTCCTATGGAGCTTACAGAGTTGATTAAGAAGCACAAGATCCGCTGCAGCAAATGCAAAGGCGAATTGGAAGAAGTTGCAGTAATGAACATGATGTTTTCTTTAGATATTGGAGGTGGAAAGGCCTATCTAAGGCCAGAGACAGCGCAGGGACCTTTTGTAAACTTTATGCAGAACTTTGAAGTCTTGCGCAAGAAGTTGCCATTAGGTTTGGCAGTTGTGGGCAGAGCATATAGAAATGAAATTTCCCCGCGTCAGTTGTTAAGCAGAATGCGAGAATTTACACAGGCCGAATTGCAGATATTTTTTGACCCATCTGGAATAGACGATCATGAAAAATGGAGCGAAGTAGCAAAATACAAACTGGTTCTTTTCCCAAGCGGAGACAAGAAAATTACAGAAATAACTTGCGATGACGCCGTAAAGAAATTAAAGATGCCTAAGTTTTATGTTTATCATTTGGCAAAAGCCCAGCAATTCTATTTGGAAAGGTTGGGGATTCCAAAAGAAAATTTCCGCTTCAGAGAACTTTCAGAAGAGGAAAGAGCATTCTACAACAAGCTTCACTGGGACATAGAATTGAATGTCGAAGCCCTCGGCGGATTCAAGGAAGTCGGTGGAGTTCATTACAGAACAGACCACGACTTGGCAGGACACGCAAAAGTTTCCGGAAAGTCACAAGAAGTTTTTGTGGACAATAAGAGATTTACCCCGCACGTAATCGAATTGTCATTCGGCGTTGACCGATTAGTAATGTCATTAGTTGATGTTTTCTATACACAAGACAAGGACAGGACTTTGCTTAAGCTTCCGCCAGCAGTCGCACCATTTACGGCAGCAATATTCCCATTAGTCAGCAAAGACGGAATAGACAAGAAAGCGATGGAAATTTATGATCAATTGAAAAGGAAATTTAAAGTTCTATATGATGATGGTGGATCAATCGGCCGCAGGTACGCACGTGTCGATGAAATCGGCGTCCCATTTGCAATTACAGTTGACTATGATACTTTGAAGGACAAAGCAGTAACAGTTCGCAGTAGAGACACAACAAAACAAGAACGCGTTAAGATTTCTGACTTAGAGAATAAGTTTAACTTAGTGAACTGGCAAGTATTTCGATTCTAATGATAAGCCATCTTAATTTTCTTCTTGCAAACCTTGCAAAGCCTTTGCGTCAAACCTTTCCACTGCACTCTGCTTAGTCGCCCAACTTTCTTCACAGGATTTTTGCAGTTATCACAAATGGTCTGAATAGTTATCTCCCCCTCATAAGCTTTGCGCTCTTCTTGTACTTGTCTTTCTTCTCCTCTTTCCATTTCAAAAATATTCTTTCCAAGTTGTGCATGGCGTCCTTAGTAGCATCGCGCGCATCCCATGCCCAAGCCTTTGACATGAATGTTCCTCTGTCAGTCATCACCCTAAAGCGTACAGACCACTTTGTTCTCAATCCGCCGGATTCATGTTTCTTATAATGGACAAATGCATGTTGGATAGGAACCACGCTTGCAATTTTAGTAAACGTATCTCCAATCATTCTATGCACAGTATCTATAACAGTATCGTCTTCCTTGTCAAGGCCGGTAGTTTGGTAGTAGATTCCTTTCTTTGCAAAACTTCCAACATAAACTTCAAGTAGATCTTTCAATGTAACTATTCCAATTGGGACTCCACTTTCTGTAACGGTCAGTCCAGAACAATTATATTTCTGGAGAGCTGCAGCCACCTCATTGAGCGAAGCAGTTTTTGTAATTGTAGGCGGGTTATTGTTCATGATTGTTGTAACAGGTATTGCAGATATTTTATCCATCTCCGCGGCCATTTCATAGAACCCCATTTTTTCATGCGGATGTTTCACCGATCTTAGCAAGTCGTGAGTTGCAATTATTCCAACCAATTTCCCATCATTATTAACAACAGGCATCCTAGAAATATTTCTTTCCCTCATTGTAACGCGGGCGGATCCAATGTCAGCATTCTCCGATAAAACTTCAGCAGGGCTCATCACAGCTTCAACCAAAGTTTGCCTGAATAATTTTGAGCTTGAAACTGCCATGTCAATATCCCAGAAAGAAACTATTCCAATTACTTTCTGCCCCTCAACAACTGGTGCAGCCTGCCACCCAGAGTTTAACAAAAGCTTAGCAGCATCTTCCACTGAGAGGTCCGGCTTGAATGTCGGCGGTTTCGCTTCCATAACGCTTCTAGACTTCTGTTTGCTGGGATCAGTAATACCTTTCTTTGAAACAATATCGAAGTTAATCATACCGAGAAGTTTTTTGTTTTCAATTACAGGTGCTTCATGGATGTGCTCCTCTTCCATAAGAGAGAAAAATTTTGTTAGCGGGTCATCAGGTCCAACAGAAAGAACATCAGCAGACATTATTTCAGAAACTTGCATAAAGATTTTTAGCTTTCAGAAGGATATAAAGGTTCACGGCTTGAAAAACTGGGTTCTGATTAAATAAACATTGCGAAGAGGTGTTGAATCATAAAGCTTTTAAACTTTGTTTGATAAGACTTGTTGATGTTTATGACAGAGGCAGTAAGGCTTCCCACACTACCAAGGATAGGGAAGAGGTTCAAAAGATAGCAAATATTAATATTGTATTAGACGAACTTTTGCCAAATTAAAAAGATTACGATTTTATGGCAAATAAAATAAAAATACAGCACTATGTACCCAGATTCTACTTGAGAGCATTCGGAATTAAAAGTGGTGATGATTTCTCTGTAAATTGTTTTGATAAGTCAAGTGGTAAAACCTTTCTTACTAACATAAGAAATATAGGATCTGAGAAGTATTTTTACGATAAAAATAATGACGAGAGTCAACGATTAGAAAAAACACTTAGTGTATCCGAATCGAAATTTAACATAGCTTACCAAAAAATAATAGAAAAGTGCGATTTAAACATTTTATCAAAAGAAGAACGGGTTTCTAGTGGACTTTCAATAGACAACAACTTTGATCTTGCAGAAAAGATATTAAAAGAAAACCCTCACCTAAAAGAGATTAATAAGCGAAGGATCTTTAGTAGCTAAAGATCTACCTAGGGCTTGAAAAACTGCACTTGGATACGCATAACTTTATTAGTAAGAAAAATAAAGTATCAACATGCAAAGAGAGTGGCACATCTGGGATTTCCCAGATAATATTTATGTAAAATTTTCTACTGAATATAAAATTAAAATATACAATATGCTTAAAGAAAAGTATAAAACAAGACCATTAATAGCGAAAGCTTTATTTTGTCGTCCAGAGAGCGTTATTAGAATTTTCGAAAACAGTACAGATTTGCTTGCTGTAAGATCTATTAGGAAAATCGTTAGTATATTTCCGCAGACTAAGAATGAATTAGAAAGAAATATAGTCGCTTACAGGGGCGCTAACAAAGGTTTTGTAAATAAACCGGTTTTACCAATTAAAGAAACGCCAAAACTCTATAACATAATAGCCCATTTGATAGGAGATGGAACCTTTAGATATTATTCTAATACATGCAAAGAACTGCTAAAAGAATTCAGTTATAACTTGAAGATATTTGGAAAATTTAAGATAAGTGAAAAATTAATTCATACAAATGTATATATCATAACATTTCCACGCGTTATTTCACGCATATTAGAGCACCTGTTTGATATCAGGTTTATTAGACCTGATAGGTTTCCAAAGACGCTTTTCACGGCTTCTAAAGAATGCAAAGCTGCAGCTTTGCGAGCAATGTTTGATGACGAAGGATCTATAAAGAAGCCTCAAAGATGCCAGATTACCATCTGGTCTGTTTCTCAGAATATTTTGAAGGAGCTTAAAATGCTGCTAGATGATTTTAGCATAGATAGTGGAAAAGTATGTTCTGATAAAAGAGGAGCTTGGTATTTTAGTGTTTCTACTGGAAGTTATGAAACTTTTTTGAACGAAATAGGTTTTACGCATCCCAAAAAGATTGATAGATTAGTGAATACAGTAAAACATAGGAATAGGTTCAAAGAATTAAGACAAAATATACTACGGTTGATAGAAGAAAATCCTACGGATAGATTTGAAGTAGCAAAACAAATTGGTCATCCGTTAGAATCAGTTACAATATTCATGTATGAGTTGCGTAAACAAGGTCGTATCAAAAGTAATTTTGTAGGTAAAAACAAGAATTACATTTGGTCTAAGGTTTAAAGAATTGAACAGCGTAGTACTCAACATTATTATTCTTATCCACAACTGCCCACAACATGTTAGCGCGGATGTTATGTGCAAGACGCACAGCTCTGCTTAACTCAGGAAAACTGAATGTAAAACCTTCTGGGACAGCAAAAACTATCCATTTTGTGTGTTCGCCAGCGGATTTTGGTCCCCTCTTCAAAGGCTTAACACCTTTTCCATAAACTCTGAAGTCGCATCCGAACTTAAAGCCGGTGCGCACCGGGAGTTCTCTGTCGCGCAAATCCTTGTAAACCGCATACCTAAAATTAAAGCGGTTGTCAATTGAAGCAGCAAGCTGTCTAAGCTTAGCGGCAGAAAACTTTTTTCCATCCCCGTCTTTGATTTCAATAACTTCTTTTTCAATAAGGTAGAGTGTCTCAAGTAGAGAAAGTTCCAGTCTGTCCTCTCTAAGCTTTCCGTAATAACCGCCTTCAAAGATAGCTTTGGCTTGCTCGCGGTCCCAAACAATTGCTTTGTCCTTGCTTAATGTTGCTTCAACCATTTCATTTCACCATTGCTGCTTCGCAGTCATATTACGGCTTAACATTTGAAATTATGTAAAACGTAACATCCTCGTCGTTGTCAACCACAGCCCAAAGTGCTGTTGCTCTTATGTTTTGCGAAAGCTTGATTGCCTTGCCAAGCTGTTCCAATGCGCATGGATAATCCTCAGAAGATGCGAAAACAATCCACTTTATGTTTTCTTTTTCTCCGGGCTTTGCACCGCGGTCGTAAACCCTAAAGTCAGATCCTTTGAAGCCCATTCTAACTGGCAAGCCCCTGTCACGCAAGTCCTTGTAAACCATATAGCGCGCAGCAAAACGTTCGTCCTTTTCAGAAGCGATTTGGAAGATCTCCTTGAAAGAAATTTTCTTTCCATCTTTTTCTATTTCAAGCTTTACTCTTTCAGAAAGTAGAACAGCCTCTACAGTATCCAGCTCTAATTTATTTCCTTCCAGATTGCCATACCAGCCTGTATTAAACAGCTCGATAGCGTCTGGGCCCTCGGCAACGATTTTGTCACCTTCAAGCTTTCCAGCGACCATATTAACTCAGGTAGAATCCGCCAAGCAAGCCTTTTAAAGTTTACTTTAGGCTTTGCCTAAAGTGTGTTTGCGAAGCAAACTTCATGTTAGATTTCAATCCCTTTCATTGAAGCCTTGATTTTGCACGAGGAACAGAACTCAATTCTTTTATCATCAACGTGTCCAACGCTGGGCGAGAATGACATTACACAGAAACTGTGCTGGCAGTGGTCAAAGCCGATGTGGTGGCCAATTTCATGAACGGCTTCTTTAGCAGTACGCTCGCATAAGGTAAACATATTCGGAGATTGGTCGTAAAATTCTGCGCGTAATCTTGCAATAGAGACAATAGAAGCGGCGGTTGTAGGGTCCTCCAAACCGAAAACATAATTCAGTTTGTCATAATAGATGTCGGCATCAGTTACAAACAGAGTTGGCAGCTCTTTGTCTATGAAAGCGCCTGCACTTTTCTTTGTAAGTATGCTCAAAATTTGCTCAGCATTGTATTGCTTTCTCCACTGGTTGAAAGTTTCGCGTGGAATTGGCAGGGCTAGAAGAACCCTTGAACGTAATCCCAGCTCAGAATGCAAAGCTCCAACAACAGATTCGATTACTTTCGGGTTAACATTCCCAATAGGTACTATGCGTACCAACATACTAATGATTGGGGTGCTAAACGTTAAAAGGTTTATAAAACATAGCAGTCAATTGACGATTCAAGGGGACGTAGCTCAATAGCCAAAGAGCATCTTTGGTTAGGCAAAGCCTGGGAGAGCACACGACTGAAGCTCGTGGTGTCGTGGTTTCAAAGCAAACCCTGTTTGCTTTTCAGCAAACGAAGTTTGATGTAAATACCACCGTCCCCACCATTAAACATACTTGTTTTTCTTCAGCCATTTCTTAGTTGCAGCAAAAATCTTATCAGAAGTTTGTTCGATTCCGTCGTAGTTTACAACTATAGCGTCACATTTCTTTGAAAGCTTATTGTAGTCAATTCCATAGATCATTTTGTAGCGCTCGATGTCAACTTCATCTCTTTTTATCAAGTCGTCCATTATGGTTTGTAGGTCAAGACCATGTTCAGGTCTGGTTTCATCTTTGTGAATTCTTTCAGCAGCAATCTTAGGGTCAACATTTAAGAATATTTTAAAGCCCCACTTACCAACTACAGCAAAAGTAATTCTGCCGACAAAAATTCCCCCGTACTTGATAACATTTTCTAAAGTTTTAGTTTCAATGTAGTAATCTATTTTCTCAGCAAGCTTTCTGTCCGACATAATCCTCTTGTTAAATTCAACAAGTCTTGCTTCGGTGTAGCCATACTGTTTGGCAGCACTCCTAAAGAAGTCGCTGCTTCTCCAGATTTTTAGCTTTAATTCTTTTGCCAGTCTTTCCTGTAAAATTTTAGAATGCGTGTCCTTTCCGACGCCTGCAAGACCGCTTATCGCTATTATCGGTTTCTTAGGCTCGCCGTATTTTTTCAATAAGCTAGTTTCGTAATGGTAAAGGTATGGTATCCAGGTATTATGGTCCATCTTACTCAATCCAATCCTTGCTCTTAATTTTCTCAGGAATATATTTTTCAGAAACGAAACTGATGCCGTTGGCAGTCAAAGCATCTAATTCAATCTTTCCGCCAAACTTTTCCCATCCGTCAAACTGCTTCTGCCAGTCTTTGTTGTCCTTGAACCAAGGATAATTTCTAATCTGTTTTATTCTGTTTATATCAACCTGCTGGAATTTTATTTTGTGTCGCTTTAAATTGTATTTCTCAACGTCATCATAAGAAAGTCCTAGGAACTTTACTCCAGGGATAGCAAGTCTTTCTGATTCGTGGGCTAAAGATATCGAACCGAATTTCAAAACAGAGTAGATGTAAGCCCCCCACGGGTCACCGTCAACTAAAACATAAATTGGTAAACTGTGTTCGTTATGCAGCCTTTGTAACAATCTTCTTATTCCGCGTGTTGCCTGTCCCTGTGATGCAACTATAATGCAGTTCAGCTTCTCCCAGATTCTATCTTCATGGACACGTTCCCACATTGCAGCCTTTTCCATGTAAATTACAAATTTCGCATCCACTTTCTTGAATTTTATGTTCTCGACATTTGAAGGAATAGACCAACCACCAGATCCCAATTTAGACCAATCGATTGTGTCTCCTTTGTCCTCAATAACAACTTTTCCTGCAATAGAACCATTCTTGTTAGCATTGATGTGCAGCATTTCCCTGCTTAATCCTGTAATCAATTCCAAATCTTCAACCGCATCGTTGCTCTCTGCCTGCTCGTCAACAATATCAACATTAGTTCCAGGTATAGTCCTTCTCATTTTATAGAAAGTTTGTCTGAGCGAAATGTGCTTGCCGCTTTCCATCAACTCGCGTGCAGCAGATGCAACTTCTAATGTTTGCACAAACTTGCGCACGTGTGCAACGTTGAAGAAAAATCTTTTCGACGCTTTATCACCCATCTTAAGCATTTTGCTTTTCGCATCGTAGAAAACATTGGATAAAGCACGGATAGGAACAATCATGTTTGGATTTTCTCCCTTCTCAGCCTGCTTAATTAGATTCTCTCCAAAGTCCTTTATTTTTTTCTTAGGCTCAATCTTTTCCATACGATTCACTCTTCCTTTTCTCCCTCTTCCTTAGACTTTTCTTCTTTTGGTCCCTGAACTTCACCCTCTTGTATCTGCTTAATTATATCGCCCTTCTTCAAAATCTTTTCCAAATCTTTCTCGATTTGTGCTTTAGGTTTGTCAGTTAATCTATGTAAAACATCAGCTGCTTCAGGAATGTACTTTTCAAACAACGACATTCTTTGTGCAGATTCTTCTCTTCTGTGCTTGCCTGAAATAAACCTTTGCAGTCTTCTTCCAGCTTCTTGTAACGCCAAACGCATCTCTTTGATTATAATTGGATAAGGATCGATTGCTTCTTTTGCTTCAGAAATGTAAGGGATCCAAACCGATGCCATGTGCAATGCAATCAGAACAGGTCCGTATGGAGTGCTTCCCTGTTGATCGATGCTGTAAGATCTCCAGTCAACTTTCAAAACGGATTTAGTAGTAGCGCAAGAACTTGCTTGATAAAGCAGAGGAACACGATTTGCAAAACGTAATAGCTTTGCTGGTCCTTGTTGCTGCAATTTTCCGCCGTACGCAATAACGCATTCTATTTGGAATGGATTTCCGCGGTAAACAGCTGTCGGTCTCGTAACGGCTGCAATAAAGTCTGGTTGGTACTCTTTCTTTATCCCCTCCATAAATTTCTCTTCGCCTATTGGGCTTAGGCAGTCCATTGGCGGTTTCATAAATTGATAAGATTGAATAGTTCTCCAAAGTTTCTCAATTTTCTCGTGGTCAACTTCTTGTGGTTTTAATCCTGGCTTCAATCCTGACATCTTTCTAACTTCATCAGCAGTTTGCGCGGAGACACGACAGAAATCGCTTGCAAGAAAACCTTCTAAGGTTCTTGCGGAAGTAAGCTTTAACATTCTTTCGAGCATACCCATTTCTACTCCGTGAGGATGTGGCTTGATGGGCTTAGCTTGCGGCGGCAATTCGTGAACAGCTCTCGGATATTCAAATGATCCTAATGGACTTTCGTAGTGCACAGTTCCGAACGGATTTACGGCAGCCGTCTGTTTGACATACTCGTCAACGCTGTGTACGCCTCCAGAATACTTTCCTTCAATTTCCAATTCAACGCGAGTTCCACGTTCTTTTATAATAGGTGCTTTGTCATCAAATCGCGGAACTTCTTTCAAAGTTTTGTCCTCAAGAATTATCGGCTCGTTCTTTGTTGTATCAATTCGCAATTCAAAATAATGAACAGGCTTGTTCTCGCTTGTGCGCGACCAAACTCTTGCAGGCTTACCAGTTGTTAACTGGGCATAAAGCAAAGCTGCAGAAATTCCAATTCCCTGCTGACCTCTTCCTTGCTTCCCGCCTGCAAACTTAGAACCAAATAGAAGTTTTCCAAAAACGCGGGGAATAGCCTCCTTAACAATTCCTGGCCCATTGTCCTCGACAGCAATAATGAATCGGTCAGCCGGATTTTTGCTTGCCCTGAATTCTGTGCGTCCTCTGTAAAATTCACAGACTGTTTTATCGTCTTTGAAGTAGGCTTTCAACTTGTAAGTATTCTTCTCCTTATCTTCGAAGAGATAAACCAATTCATTCTTGCCGGGCTCTTTCTTTTCTAAAAATTTAATTTTGTCATCATCAAAAGTCAACTCAACTTTTCCGCTTTCTATTACAACCTGTCCATGATTCACACCTTCCATGTCAGTTATTCTGTAGACCTCTCGAGGCTCTCTTATTACAATTCTAATAGTCGGCAGTATGCGTGCATCCTCGCAAGCATCCAAAGAATTATCTACAGCTTCTTTGATAACAGTCAATAAAGCTTTTGCAGGATTGTCAAAGCCTAGTAAGTGCCTATTCTTTTCAAAGAACTCTGCAATTGAAATTTCCCTCATTTTTCCTGCAAGCTCTTCTGCTGTGCGAGTTTTTTCAGCCATGGTTATCCCTTAATATCAAACTTTTATACTCTCCAAGAATCGGTACACAGTTTTGTGCATCGAGCCGCTTATAAGCATTTCTACTGCCTGGCGGGCATTTCTAACCTGAGCCCAGTTGCCTATCATGGCGACAGTGCCACCATAAATCGAAACAACAACACCAGTAGATTCCTCAAGAAGCGCTCTTGTTTTCCCTCCGCTGCCTATCAAACGCGAACGTACTGTTCGTAATCTACTCTCTCCAAAGTCTAATTCAACAATTTCCAATTGCGCTTCTTCATCTTCAAGCAATCGCTGCGCCCTTATCGGGGAGAATCCCCGGCCGATCGCTTTAATGAAATTCTTTGCTGCCAACAGTTCTAAACCTTCACCCTCAAATGTTACAGAATTTCCTTCCAATGTTACTTTAATACCTTTCGTATCCCAAACGCGAGCAATAACTTTAGCATTGATAACTTTTGCACGTTCTTCTGGAACTAAAATGCTTTCTATCATAAAGACGCCCTTCGTCGCTATTGCTCCTCGCGTTTCTTTTGACTTTCGTCGCCCTTGACTTCTTTTAACAGCTCTTCCTCATCACATCCTACGGATTTAAAGAATCTACAGACGTTTTTGACATCCCTCTTTAGCAAGTCTAAAGCCAAAGGATGATCGCGCACCATTGACTGTGAAAAATCAATTAAGTATAGTTCTCCTTCTTTCCAAAGCATGTTATATTCGCTTAAGTCACCATGAACAAGCTTCGCGCCTTGCCAAAGTTGTTTCAAAGATAATTTTGTTTTTTCATAAGCCGTTCTCATATCGTCTTCGTTAAGCTCAACATCAGTAAGCCTTGGCGCTGGCACAGGCGGTTCTCCAATGAATTCAAGAACCAAAACATTACCCAAATGTGCAACAGGTTTCGGACAAATTACTCCAGCTTCCTGTGCGCGCATAAGATTTTTGTATTCCTTGTTGCACCATGCTTCAAGCAGTTTTCTCTTATCGCCGCCCAACCCTTTGAACCTCGGGTCGCCAGCAATATAGTTTTTAATTTTTCTGAAGTCTGCAGCTTCGACCGCATAAACTTTAATTGCAACAGGAAAATCCTTTCCTTCGCCCCAGAAGACTTTGCTTTCTTTCCCCTCTTTGACAGTTCCAATTATATTTTTCAGAGTGCCTTTTTCTATCAGCTTAGCAATTGCGGAAATAGCTTTTCCATCAAGTACGCCTCCCCATGTCTTCCTAAGCAGGCCTTTGTCCTCAATAGATTCTTTCCATTTTTGACGTGTCATAACCAATCACATAATACTAAACAAAAATGTGTTTGCCATCCACCTTTACAAAAACAAACTTCACTTTTGTCTACCCATAAAATCACCAAAGGCAAAAGTGTGTTTGCA
>CAYJQM010000014.1:0-7914 GCA_964372405.1 uncultured archaeon
CCGTCGAAAACTGTTTGACGTTGCTTCGCAACGTCGGTTTGTTTTGCGACCTATACTTATTTAGGTCTGTGCGAACTGAAGTTCGCACGTGACAGGAAAGCGAACTTTCCTGCATGACGAAGTTAGTTTTAGCTTTGCTAAAACTGTGTTTACGTAAGTAAACTTCAACTGACATTTAATCATCACTCTTCTTTTATTACTAGTCTGAAATATTCTGCTGTGCCTGCTGTTCGGCTTATTCTTTCTACTTTCAAAACATCTCCAGGCTTTGCTCCAATTGCTTTAACTGCCGGATCGTTGTGGAAAATTTTTGGAAGTTGTTGCGGAAGAATGTTGTACTTTACCATTAATGCGTTTCTTTCTTTTTCTTCTAGAATAGCGTGCTGAGGAACCAGGACATGCTTAACAATATCAATTTCTCTTTCTTCTTCCTTCTTTTTTGCCAAAGGCACCACTCCCGCATATTACAGCACTACGGCTGAAATGCAAATTTTCGGAGTAAAAGTATTCCTCGTATATTACAGCAGTCTATTTAAAGCTTTCGGCAACAGCAAAAACATTAGGTTTTTGCGTTTCGAGAATTTTTTGAATTCTCTCGATCGTCGAATTTAGGAAATGTGGTCCCGCGGGAGAGATTTGAACTCCCAACCCCCTGATATCTGTCCAAGCATGACTAATTTTCAACGCTGAAGCGCGCTGAGCTACAGTCAGGTGCTCAACCAGATTAAGCTACCGCGGGTTTACGTTATTAGGAGTTTGAATGTTATTTAAACTTTTGATGAGGACATTAATTATGCAGAATTCTTTATCAGACTTCTCTGGTCAGCTTAATCTAAAACAGGAAGAGGTTTCTAAACTCCTTCAAACTTACGAGCAATACAAGCCCGTAATGAAGGCTTTCCTTGCTCAGGCCAAGAGCAGAGAGGACGAGCATCTTGCAACTGAGCTTATGTTCTGCTTACAGACTTCACAAAGCCCTGCTAAATCTGCTAGAAATACTGTAAACAAATTGAAAGTCATGGGAAAGTTAATGACAGCCAGCGAAGACGAGATTTTCGCTGCAATGGAGGGTGTTAGGTTTTCTGAAAAAAAGTCCAAATACCTTTTTGATGCGCGAGGCAAATTGCCTGAAATAAAACAAAAGTTAGCATCAAATTTATCCAAGGAAGAACTGCGCGATTGGCTATTTGAAAACATCAAAGGTATGGGAATGAAGCTTGCATCCCATTACATGCGAAATATCGGGATTTTCGGCCTTGCGATTCTAGATATTCATGTGCAAAACTTCATGGCTCGCAACGGCATTCTGAAAGGTGAAGTAGGTAAGCTTAACACAAAACAGTATTTAGAAAACGAAAGGACATTTTTGCAAATGGCCAAGCAAATTGGCATTCCTCCAGAAGAATTGGACATTGCAATATGGATGGTTGGTAATGGTACGGGGGAATTTTATGGATAAATTGAATCTTTAAATACCTTCAACTGTGCAAATTCTTTTGTCGTCGGCCAAAGAGCGCTGGTAAGACCCGTTCCCGTATCAGGTATAGGATACTAAAGTGTCTTAGCTTGAGGGGAGTCCGAACACGGAAGTGAATCGGCGCATCGATTTCCACTGTACTATCGAAAAGATGGGAACTGGAAGACGCTGACGACACCAATTTTTCTAACGGTTTTAATTGCAAGCTATTTCTAAACTGCAAGAATGTAAAGCATTCTTGCGTATCGGAAATGCTTCGCATTTCCAATATGCTTTAAATAATCTCCGGCTACAAAATTCCACACCTGCCTGGGTAGTATAGTGGTCCAGTATGCGAGCTTGTCAAGCTTGTGACTCGGGTTCAAAGCACCTTTTGCTCGCCGCTAACGCGGCTCCAAAAGCTGCACCAAAATCAGAAGGTGTTGAAAGTCCCGACCCGGGCGCCATAAAAAACGAGTAAGTGGGCTCGTAACTCAGTCTGGTAGATGAACTTCCGAATCAGGAAGTTGGTACAGAAGAGTACCGGGCTTTTATTGCCATGCCAGATAAAAGCATGTTTAGCCGCGCAAGCGGCGATGACAGAAGAAATAGAACTTCAGACCCGGGAGTCGAGGGTCCGAATGAAGTGAAGTGTGCTTCACACATTTTCACTTTGCGAAAATCCCTCCGAGCCCACCAATTTTCAAAATACTAAGTAATTTGAAAATGTATTGACTTCAGTCAATTTCAATTTACTCCGTCTTAACTCTAATTCTGCTCGGTCCTGGACCCATGTCAATGTTTGCATGGTTAGAAATTGTTGTAATTGTATTGGCGCCTTTCCTTGCTGTTAAATGTGCTGACGGTAGCGAATGCTCTCCAGTGACAATTCCGCGAGGCTTTATCTTGTAATGCAAAAGTATTTCCTCGCCACGTCTTATTGTGCCAAGTCTCCATATCGCTTCCGTGCCACTTCCAATTTTGCGTACAATTGGTTTGAGCGTTTCAAACGTTCCAGATAAAACAAAATCCTCGGGAATGACATCTCTTATTGTAACACCGTCAACAGGAACGCCTTTATTTTTAACAAGCAAGCTTACGGAAATTTCTCCGCCGTGCTTAACGGCTTTCTTACTAATAGATATCGAAGTGAAAAAGAAGTAAACATAAAGAATTCCTATGATAATCAGCGCGATTAAAATAATAATTGGCCAGTAGAATTCTGTGTAAGTAATTGTTGTGCTTTCGCCTGGGTTCAGCTTAACTAACCACGCATAAACATCACCTTTTGTTAGAGGTGGTTGTGAATAAGTTATGGTTGCCCAGAAAGTATTGGTAACCTGCGACTTGACATTATATTCTGTAAGTGCATTTCCAACATTAGTTGCAACAAGCTCAACGCTCTTGCTCCATGGAGTAATAGTTTCTTTGCGCTTAACGTCAACCGTTTTTTCACTTGGTATTGCGAATCCAATTTGCTCGCGGTCCATGCTTTGGGAACCAGAAACAGTTTCTGCAGTTATCGTATAGCTTTTTGGATCAAGTTCGCTTATGTCAATGAAAGCTGTGAGCGATTTGCTTTCACCAACTTCCAAACTCCCGACAAAAAGTTCCTGCGTTTTCTTTGGCGCATTCAAAACAATTTTTACATCGTCAATCCTGTTTTTGCCAACATTTGCAACGTCCGTGAATAAGCTGAGCGAGTCCTCGCATTGAACGCAGCTTAATTTCAAGTTCTTGGTAACAGCCCACCTATCCCTTTGCCTGACGGTTAATGCAAAAGTCTTCTCAACTTTTTCGTTTCTGGCTAATTTGTTTACGGTCATTGAATACTGGTAAGTTCCCGGCTTGGCGTCTTTGGCCACGTTAAGCCTCACGCGCATTGTGCTCGATTCACTGGGGCCTATTCTGATATTAGGATTCTCTATCGTGGCCCACGTGTTGGCCGGCGAGGCAGCCAAAGGCTGCGAGCCCAGAAAAGTACTTTCGTCTATTGTGTTGTTGACTGTTAACAATGCAAACGCCGTATCGCCTGTTAACGTTGACTCGGGCTGCGTAACTGACACGTCAAAAGTTGCTGCTAATACAGCTGCAGGCAAAGACAGCACTATAGAAGCTATCAAAAGAAGGTTTCTGTGCATACAGCTAAAATTGTACAGCCGGCTTATAAACATTCCATTGCTGCACGCTTCGCGTGCAGTCATATTTACTTCTTGCGCAAAGCAAACCATGCCAAGCCGACAAAAATAGTCAAGCCGGCCAAACCGTAAAGTATTGTATTGCCTGTCGTCTTAAGTACATCAACAATAGCCTGCGCACCAGGCACGCCCTGCGCCTGCTTAGCAATAAAATAGTCTCCTATCACAATAAGTGCGCCCAAACCAGCCGTCAGGAATATCAATGTAACAAATACTTGTCTAAGTCCATCGCCACCATGAGATTCTTTGACGTCTGCTTGCTGCGTAAAACTTGCAGCAGGTGCATGATCAATGCAAAAAACTCCTTTAGAAGTTGGTTTTGCGCAGTCAGCATCAATTGCCCTTCGGCATACTTGGCACTGCCATTCTGCTTCCCCTTTGCCACAGCGTTGACATACTGCCATTTGAATCATCCATTGCTGAAACGCTTCGCGTTTCAGTTATATAATCATTTCAGCAAACCCCATCCAACGAGCTTCCAGCGGTCGCCTGTTTTGCGGGCGATGGCTGCGCGCTCTTTGCTTTCTGCTGCTACTGGAATTTTTAACTCTATTTCAGCAACACCTTTCTTAACGTTTGCAACAGTTCCAACTGTTCGTGCAGTTCCAACGGCAACCATTACCAATTCTGCAGGCTTAAGTTGCTCAGAAGCAAACAAATGCAATTCTAAATTAATTTTGCTTAGGACTGGAGGAAGTTTATCGGGGAAACCGGCAACGTTTCCTGTAATGCTGTCCGCCTTTGTTATGGCTGGGTCAAGTTCTGTCATAACTCCAAGCAAGCCGCCTGGATCTGCTTCTTCCAAGTCTTTCATGGCCTTTTGCAGTCCAATAATTTTGCTTTTCATTGGTTGCCATTTGCCTTTGACTTGCGTTCCAGGACGAATTTCAATAATGTCCCCGATTTTCAATTTGCCTTGAATAAGGGAACCACCTATAATTCCGCCAACAATTTTCGCTGGTTTTGTACCAGGTTTGTTAATATCAAACGAGCGCACAACAAGCATTTTCGGCGTAGCATCAGACTTGCGCGTTGGTGTTGGAATTTTTTCCTGAATTGCCTCAAGCAAGGCGTCGATATTTATTTTTTGCTGGGAGCTGACGGGAATTATTGGTGCATTTTCTGCAACCGTTCCTTTAACAAAATTCTTAATTTCTTGATAGCTTTTCTTGGCTTGCTCTTCGGTAACCAAATCAATTTTGCTTTGAACAATAATTATGTTTTTCATTCCAACAATATTCAAAACATTCAAATGTTCGGCAGTTTGGGGCTGAGGACATTTTTCATTGGCAGCTATAACAAACAAAACTCCATCCATAAGTGAAGCACCGGACAAAACAGTAGCCATTAAAGTCTCGTGGCCAGGTGCATCAACAAATGAAACCGTTCTTTCGGGTTTACAGGTGCAATTATGCGTCAAACATTTTTCTTTTGTTGTTAACTCGCCTTTTTCACAACGGTAAATTGTTGCATCAGCATATCCCAGCTTGATTGTAATTCCCCTTTTCAACTCTTCCGAGTGCAAAGAAGTCCATTTGCTTGCAAGCGCTTCAACAAGCGTGCTTTTGCCGTGGTCAACATGCCCTAAAGTTCCTATATTAACTTCCGGTATAAGCTTCGTATCGGTCATACCTGAACTATCGGTGCAATACTTTTAAAGGTTGCAATTACAGTTTAGGCGAAGGCAAAAACATGGAAACAAAAATAATTGCAGCAATACTTGTTGTAGTAATTGCACTTAGCGGAATAGGATTTTGGTTCGTTACGCAGGAAAAGCCCGACATGCCGACGGCAGATATAGTTGCATTAGCCGACTCTACAGCGGAGGCAAAAGCTTACAAGCAGATTTACCCTAAGGCAACAACAATTTTAAAAAAGGAAGGATGCACGGACGGCTACATTAAATATTTGAAATCAACAGATGTCATGCGCGTAAACAGGAATTCAGCAACATGTCCTGGCATCGACAAATACGATTGGATTGTAGAGTATAAAATGAACAATACCGACAAGCTAGGAATCACGCCTGCACTTAGCATTGTAGTGGATAGAAAAGGAAAATTAATAGACAGCGTATTCACATCACCTTTTGATGATGCGTATCTAATTTTGTATGACGGTATTTACACTTCTGCCTTACTGAAGAAGCTTAATACAAGCAAAATAAGTGTTGGAAATGCGTGGGGGATATTTGAAAAAGACAATGTTGGGTATACTTTCATTTTATCGACTTTCCCATTTACAAACCAAACAGGTGTTATACTGTACATTGAGAGTTACAATAAATATAGTATTTCTACTAAAGAAACATTGAAAACGGATATTTTGAATGCCCACAGGATATTGCGCTCCGGTAGCAATGAAATAGCGGAGACGTTGCAAAAAAATGCTGGTATCACACCTGAAAAATTCTATTACGAAATTTATCCTTAAGCCTTTGGCTCTTCTTTCTTTTCCTTTGGTGCTACTGCGCCAACTTCTGTTGGCGCGTCTGGAGAAGCTTCGCTTCTCCCGATTCCTAGAATCATACCAACATCTCCTTCCCCTTCAACGATCTTGCAGTTAACCTGCATTATAGAATCAGAAACTTGATTTCCTCGCACCAATTTTCTTTTGCGTTCGCCTTCCCTGTGCGGATGAAATCCTGGAGGCTCTGTCAGCAAAACTCTTTTGCGCGCAGCGCTAGGGATTTCTGGTCTCATCGGAAAGCCCTCCTTGTCGCTTCCGCCAGTTAATTTGAGCTTGAATCCTGTCAAGCCAATTGTAGAACCATCAAAGTCGTCGCCTATTTTCAAACCTACTATAGAAGGTGCATCTATTTCCTTCTGGAAACTCTTGCGAGTCTTCGGGTCGCTTATTACAAATCTAAATGCCATGTTATCAAAACCTAGTCGCGCATCAAGGTATTTAAAGATTAGTAAAACGTTTTAGATTATGGGAGCTTCGTATCCAAATGGAATTGGGGAACGCGATGAGTTTATAAAAAATCTAGATAGATACCTTATACGACGTACAAAAGATCAAGACTATGATAAAATAGATTTTAAAGTTCTTAGTCAAGAAGCAAGTGAACATTTTCAAAGAGGTATTACACCAGAAACGGTAAGATGGAGATTAGGCATTTAGTGTTTCCCTGGCTAACTTCGCTTCTTCATACATTTCTAATTCTTCAAGAGCTTTTGCATCTTTTTCACTTACCTTCACGTAAAGCTCATCACCTTCCTTAATCTGGCGGCCAACAGTTGGGCCAGAAATTGAAACAGCATACCTGTTGCCCCTTTCAGCTTTTTCAACAGTTTTATTTTCCTGCTGGATTCCTTTCACAGTCCCAACATCTTTTCCAGCTTTTAGAAGTTTAACACCGGATTTTACTTCTCCAGCCAAGACTTCAACGCCAACTACAGCCGGATCATTTGCACGGAATACAAATCCCGGCAGTAATTTAATTTTTCCAGGCATTGTAATAGAAGCAAGTTTCGCCGCACGCATTTTTTCTTTTTGATCATCGACAAAAGATTCATAGTCCTCAAAGATTTTGTAAATCACATTGCTGCTGATAATTTTGATTTTCTTATCCTTTGCTTCCTGTTCGACATCGGAAGGAATCGCAACATTGAAAACTAAAATGGCTCTTACTAGATTGTCTTTAACATTGTCCTGCTCAACGACATCTTTGCGTATCGGTGAACCAACCTCAGCTTTGCGTACAGGAATGCCTTTGTTCGTTATTATGTGGACGGCAGCCTCAAGTGAACCTAATGTATCAGCGCGAACTAACACACCGTCTCGTGTTGTAGAGAATTCTAAAGATTCTATATCGGCAGCAAGTTCTTTCTTTGCTTTCTCTAAATCCTTTTCATTCTTCACAGCAATGAATGGGCTTCCAGGGATTATTTTGTCAAGGTCTGGTGCAAATATCTTCACACCGGATGCCGCAGTAACTTTATCAACATTCTCAAATGTTCTCTCAACTCGAATTTCCTTGAGAGGTTTAGGCTTCATCAAGCCACGGATTTTTATTACAACTGGTTCCTTTCCACCAACAACAAGAGAGTCGGTCTTGGACAGTTCTCCATCATAAAGTATTACATCAGCAGTTATGCCAAGACCTTTCACTTCCTTTACTTCCATTACCGAACCCTTCCCCCAACCTTCCTTAACTTCTAGCTGGTCTTTCAGGAAAGTTTGAGCCAATCCGGCAAGCATGACCAATAGTTCAGGGAAACCCTCACCGCTTACGCTTGAAACAGGAACTATTGT
>CAYJQM010000014.1:7924-12804 GCA_964372405.1 uncultured archaeon
AATGAACTATTGTATCAGTTTTCTTGAAGTCTGTTACTCTGTCGTATCTTTCCGATTCAAACCCTCTTTCGCTAAGTGCCCCGACAATTTTGTAAAGTTCTCCATCCATGTAGTCGCGGACATGCTGTGGCTGCTTTTCAAAACTTTCTTTGAAGTTTGAATTTGGATTTTGTGTCCATCCCCGCAGCATATCGATTTTTGTTGCAGCAACAATGAATGGTGTCTTGAATTCCTTCAAGAATGATAGTGCCTCATCTGTTTGCGGCTGAAAGCCCTGGTTAATGTCAATAACAAGAATAGCCAAATCTGCAATACTTGAGCCACGCTTGCGGATTGTTGTGAATGCCTCGTGTCCCGGTGTATCCAACATCAGCAATCCAGGTATGTTCAATTTTATTTTCAATTCGTCCAAAAGCTTGCCGGCAATTTTCTTAATGGCTTCAGCAGGGACTTCGCTTGCACCAGCATGCTGTGTAATAGCACCAGCTTCCTTTGCAACTACAGTGCTGCCTCTAATTCTGTCTAGCAGAGAAGTTTTTCCATGGTCCACGTGCCCTAATACAGCTACAATAGGTTGGCGTATTGTCATTGCTAACACCAAACGCAAATATTAGAATCGGAGTATTTAAATCGGCTCAAATTTTCCTAATCTTTTCAGAACTTTTCCTTACCCAATTTGTTTCTGCTGGATTCCTGCGAAGCTGTGCATTGTTGTCACACTTGCTTGAGCAATAATAGGAAATACGCCCATCATTCTTAACAAACATCATGCCCGTTCCGGCTTCAATTTCTTTTGAACAAAATGAGCATTTCATAGAATCATCTCGGCTCAAAGCCGCCTGCGCTTTCCATTTCAGTTTCTCTTAGCATTAAAATGTCACCGACACGAACCGGACCCAAAATATTTCTTACTAAGACTTTTCCCGTGTCCCTACCGTCAAGAACTTTACATCTTACCTGAACCACACCTTTTACACCGCTGCGCCCCATCACCTGAACGACTTCAGCAGGGGTCGACTCTGTTCCCGGTCTACCTGTTGGTTGTGAAGGTTTATGCGGAGCTACAGCTTTGCTGGAACTTTGTATGTGCGAACTCTGGTTCGCACGTGACAGGAAAGCGAGCTTTCCTGCATGACGTGGGTCAACTTCAGCTTGCTGATTAGCAGAATCTTTCCTAACCTCTTTAGGTTTCGTTTCAGCTTTTGCTGAAACTGTGTTAGCTTTGCTAACTTCATCTTGAGATTTTTCCTCAGCCATCTAAATCAACATTTTTGCATTTTGCTGAGCTGCTTCGCAACTCAGTTATATTTTACTTCTTCTTAGAAAGCTCGTCGATTATTTTCTTTGCATCGCCGGCTTCTACGATTGCAACAGCAGCTGTTGGAACGCTTATTCCTGCAGCTCTTCCAAGATCAGTCTTTGTGGCTGTAGTTGCGCAAGGAATTTTCTTTTCGTCGCAAAGCGGTGCCAAGTGCATTACAACCTCTTTCGGTTGCACATCCTCAGCGTATACAACAAGCTTTGCTATTCCTCGTTCAACTGCCTTTGTTGCTTCGTTAGTTCCAATTCTAATCTTTCCTGTATTCTTTGCAATTTCTATTGCCTGTAATGCTTTGTCTTCTGCCATATGTCTTCTACCTCCTCATGTATTTCATAGGTTTCATTTTGTTTTCAAAATAGCTCTCATTGGAAGGTATTTAAAGATTGTTTTACTGGAGCTTGCTATGACAACTTACGATACAGCTGTGGTACACTCCTGGATAATTAACATTGATGGAACTCAGCAACCAGAAGGCGCTAGGAGAGTAGCCGAAGGTGCTAAACTCTATAAAAGTAATGTAACAGAAACGCTAACAATGACCGGTTGGCATGATCAAAGAGATTGGGCCGCACCAGTTACCCATGCAGAATCTATGGCACGCTATGCAGTTTCGCAGAGCGTTCCAAGACGTTTTATTTACACAGAAGAAAAAGCTTTAGATACTGTTGCGCAAGCGGCATTTACCAAGTGGGTCATTGCACAGCCAAAAAGAATGAAAAATGTTGCTGTAGTTACAAGCGACTATCACGCTCCAAGAGCAGACGAAGTCTTCAGATTTATTTACGGTCCTGATTACACTATGAAAACCTTTGGCACAGAAACTTTGAAAAAGAATGAACCAACCGTTATTGAAGAAGAAAAACGCTGCTTAGAAACTTTTCGCAAATTCTGGGAAGGTATAGAAGCTGGAGACGACATGGCAATTTCAATGAAACTCTTTTCAAAACATCCTTTATACAACGGAACCACAAAAAACTGGCTTCCAAAACGTTCAGATTTCGCTGCGTATTTGCCTGAGAATTTGAGACGTAAACTAGCTACCTATGCGCCAAATAGAAAACCAACGGCTTAACAGACTCACAGCGTGCGAATGAAATTCTTTCAAACTGGACAGTCTGGTCAACCTTTACTTTAGAAATTTCAGGTTCTGCAATACCTTCAATTTCTTTTCCGCTCTGTGTTACAATTTTTACTTTGACGTTCTTTTCAGGGCACCAATGTAATTTAGGAATGTCTTTCAATGGTTTGCCAGTAAACTTTGCATTTTTATCGAGTACGTAGTTTGCAAAATGCATAAGCCTTACTTCTTTGCCCCTGTTAGCGATGAAATCAATCTTTTCAACGAAGACTTTCTTGCCAACAGGAATTTTTCTATACGTTCTTTTTCCAGGATAAGTTGGCGCCTTCACTGTGCGCACAGGCACTTTGCTCAGGAAAACTTCAATAGGCTCCGACACAAAAAAGTATCTATTGCTCTTCTTGTCAATTACTTCGCGGTTTTTATTGTAAAGTATGTCCAGATCAACAGTAGTTTCATGCTCGTTTAGTCCAAGCGCGGCAATATAGTTTCTAACTGCTTGTGCCTGGATTCCGCGCTTCTTGAATGCTCTTAGCGTTGCAAGTCTTGGATCGTCCCAACCGCTGTAAATTTTATTGCGGATGCCTTCTGCAATTTTGCTTTTTGAAAGAATCATAGCTTCTGTTGTAACAAATTTTCCATAGACGCGCGTCTCAGGATATTTCCATCCTAATTTATCGTAGAGTATTCTTTGGCGCACTTCTGATATTGACAGGTCTTTTCCGCGAATAATGTGTGTAATTCCAAAGTCGTGGTCATCAATTGCGCTTGCAAAGTCCAGCATGGGCCAAACATGTTCGTCTTTTACAAAAGGATGTTCTGGTTCGTCTACAATTCTAAAAGCAACCCAGTCTAAGACTGCGGGATCTGCAACGTCTGTTGGAGTTTTTATGCGCCCGACGGCTTGTCCTTCCTTTAGCTCGCCAATCTGCATTTTCTTCCAGCGCTGAACATTTTCATCGGCATCAAGTCCGCGGCAAGGGCAAGTTCCTCTCTCTATTCTTACCATCTTGCTCCATGCTTCTTGTTGGCATGTGCAAACATATGCAAGCCCATCTTTCAAAAATTGTTCAAAATATTTATAATACACAGCAAGTCTGTCGGAAGCCCTAGAAACTTTCGAATATTTTACGCCTAGCCATTTCAAGTCTTCTTCAAACCATTTGTATGCTTCTTTCATCGGAATCTTATTTGGATTCTTTGGATCGGTATCGTCAAAGCGCAAAATTAATTTACCTTTGTAGCGTTTCACATATTCGTCATTTAGAATCAACATGCGAGTATGTCCTATATGCGGCGGACCGTTAGGGTTAGGTGCCATCCTCATTACAACTTTGCCTTTCTTTACGTTTGACAGGTCGGGCAATTCATGCTTCTGTTCTTTTGGCTTTTCTATCTTTCCAAATTTCTTTAACTCTTTTTCAACAGCTTCTTTTTTCATTTTATTGACGTCTGCTATTGTCAAAAGAATCTGTTTCTTTAGCCCATCGATATCCTTTTTCACTTCAGGAGCCTCAGCAATAACCTTTCCTAGCACAGAACCCATTTCAGCTTTTCCATACTGCTGTGCATTGAGCAACGCATGTTTCAGAATAATCTTATTCAAGTTATGCATGAGAAATTATTTGCAGCAGGGCTTTAAAGCTTAGGTTTCCAGTTGCCCTGCGGCATGGTTGTTTTGGATTATATAACTAATGACCTCTTCCGGAAAATCCCAAGCTGGTGCATTAAGTTCTTTGTTAGCCAGATCATTGAGTAATTCTCCATAGCGAAAGGCAAATTCCCTATCCTTCATGGCTTCCCTATCATGCAAAAGAAGAATGTCTGCATCCCTTTCCCCTATTTCAAATGCGTATAAGAAATATTTTCCTAATGGGATGCTCCTATAATTTTTGTTTAGAAGAAATCCGCTTGATACAAGTTCCTTTGTAAGGGCCTGCACCTTCTCTTCTTTAGGCATCTTTTCATTGTGATGAATCGGTCCTGTTCTTTCGTAAACTTCTCTAAAAGTTGGCACGGCAACTGACATAAAAATAATTTGTAGCTAAGCTTTAAAGCTTAGGTTTTAGCAGGAGTTTTGCAGTTTTTCTTCAAGTAGTCCACGTATTTCGGATCTAGTATGAAAATCTTGAAATCCGAATCTTCTGGTGCTAAATGTCTAACCATTTCTGGATATTTGTTTCTGAAGTCTGCATCATCTACAATCTCTTTGCTGTGCACAAAAACAAACTGTTTTCTGCTCTTTTCAATGCCCATATCAAATGCGTAGATTTCCTTTCCTTCGTAATGCAGTATCATATACTCTCTATTAAGAAGAGTTGCTACTAATCCCATATCTCTAGAAGTCTGAGGAGTTTGTTTGCTTTCTACCTTTCGTAACACTTCTATATCGGTTTGCCCATCGTTTGCAGGCATGTCAATTATTGTGCGCAAAGCTTTTTATTTGCACATTTTTGTGCAAACGGTTTTACTTTTGCTCAC
>CAYJQM010000015.1:0-4864 GCA_964372405.1 uncultured archaeon
TGTGCTTTCTGGCGACTGCAAGGAAGAACATGAACTGATCGCAGGCAAACCGACCTCGCTAACATGCGATTATGATGTTCCGAAGCCTGATACAAGCAAAGCCTACCCAATAAAAATCACGCTTGATTACGGCTACTACATCGATGCTACAACACAAGTAGAAGTTGTTGGACGCTAGTTTCAGCTTCTGCTGAAGCCGTGTTTGCTTCAGCAAACTTCATTTTTGCTCACCAATTTGAAATGCAAAAGTGTGTTTGCCATTCAATTTAATAAATGCAAACTTCAAAAACCTATTATTTTCTTCTGTTCGGACGTTTTCATAAGCTCTTTTAATTTTTCCAAATCCTCTTCGATCATTTCCTTGTATTTCTGAAAGCGCAAGCCGGCAGACGGGTGCGGCGCTATAAGATACTTTATTCCTTGTCGCTCAACAACTTTGCCATTATCTCTTGTAACGAAATAATTGTCGCCTAAAAGGGCTTTCAGTGCAGTGTCGCCGAGAAGAATTATCACTTTTGGTTTGATTTCCTTTATTTCTTCCTGCAAATATGCGGCACATGATTCTATTTCAGAAGGCGTTGGCTTGCGATTATCTGGCGGGCGGAACTTTACAATGTTTGTAATGTAAACTTTTGATGGATCGAAACCTGCTTTTTCTAACAAACTGCGTAAAAGCTTTCCTGCGCGACCAATGAATGGTCGCCCTTGTACTTCTTCGTCAGCGCCTGGTGCTTCACCAATAAACATTATTTTAGCGTCGTTTGGACCTTCTCCAGGAACAAATCTCGTATTCCACTTCTTACCTAGTTCGTGATCGCGCATTTTGGAATGATCTGGCATGGGTATTGTTTGCATCGTGAATTTAAATGATGATTACAAAATCATAGCATGCCAGGAGAATTAGTCTCGCTAACTTACAGTTTACTTTCGGGTGCATTTGCATTTCTTTGTTTGTACTTTTCAATGACTGTAAAAGAGTGGCAGCGCACGCTCTACACATTTTTTCTTGTTTTTACTATAGCTGCATGGTCTGGCATGGAATGGGCTTTCTGGCTGATGGGACAGAACATGTTTGACATTATTTTGTATCCTGCCGTTCCGCTGGATTTCTTTTTCTTATCTTGGATTGTATTTGCAGGCTGGTACGGTGAGAAAATCAAAGCAAGAAATATTTGGATTGGTTGGCTTATTGTTCTAGCAATTATTTTCGCGATTGCACGTGTTTGCATGAATTGTGTAAAGTTTTAGCATTCTAATATTTCTTTTTCATGTTTGAGCAGAAACTCTTTCTCTTCCTTAAAAGAATTTTTCTCTACAGCTTCTTCGAAACTGAACCATTCTGGTTTGTCCACATCTTTTGGATTGAACTTTACTTCACCCGCTTTGAACAAAAACAAATGTATGGTTCTTATATCGTTTTTGTCTAATGCAGAAGGTCTTCTGAAAATGCCGAGCTTTTTAATGAGATGAAGATTTTCTAATCCGGTTTCCTCATTCAATTCTCTTACAGCAGCGGTTTCGATTTCTTCTCCATTTTCCACACCGCCTTTAGGTATACCCCACGTTTTGCTATGCTGAAAAACTAGAACTATTCTCTTATCTGGACCAACTATCACTCCTCCTGCTCTCACGTTTTCATCCATAAAATCACATGGTGGGCCGAGAGAGAATTGAACTCACGATCTCAACCGTTCTACCCACTAGCGTGTGCTGAATCTTCAGCATAGCTGCAGATGTCAGGGTTGCGTCTTTGTGGGCGTACGCCCGCAACCAGCGAAGCGCGTACCACTAGACCATCGGCCCGTGACCAAAAGTTCCACAGATAGCTTATTAAACCTTACTTAACTAAAAGGCGGTATGCAGTTGACTAATGTCAACGCACATTTGAATTGACAAATTGGTGACAAAAGTGCAACCGAAAGATGAATACGCAAAATTTCACAAAAAGTTTAGCAGTGTCCCCTCATGGGACTGGCTTAATAAAAATTTTAAGATAAAAATCGAAGAAGACGGAACGTTTCTGGAGCAAGTAAGAGGCAGCATAACTGAAAAATTGGATACGATAGCACGCTCGGTTATAGAGCCTATAATTTCCGGCGGTGAAAACTTTTGCTGTTTTTATGAAAGAGGAATGCTTGTACCTCAAGAAAAGGACAAGATGTTTCAGATATACAAACAGGTGCAATCTTTGCTTTGGAGGTCAAACGCACTTTCTGTGGATTTCTCTGAAAAAGCTATTGCTGACTGGCTAAAAGAAGTAAAAGACGTTTATGATGCAAACAAGGAACAACTGTTAGGAATTTGCAATAAAATATCTGATGGATGGAAAAACTATAAAAGGTCTGGCGGCGATACGACTTACCATGGCTAGATTAGGAAAAGGGTTCTTCGCAAGAAATACTAAGACTGTTGCAAAAGAATTGTTAGGAAAAATTCTCGTGCACGGAAAGCTGTGTGGAAAGATCGTTGAGACCGAAGCATACTTTGGAACTGGCGACCCTGGCTCGCATGCTTTCAAAGGTCCAACTCCAAGAAGCAAAATAATGTTTGGACCGCCTGGATACGCATATGTTTATTTTACTTATGGAACCCATTGGATGTTAAATTTTGTTTGCGAAAAGAATGGCAAGCCTGGAGCTGTACTAATTCGTGCAGTAGAACCAATAAAACCTAAAGCAAGAACAAATGGACCCGCTCTTCTCACAAAAGCATTTGGAATTAGCGGAAAACAAAACGGCATTGATTTAACTTCAGGAAATCTTTATGTTGAATACTCTAATGAGAAACCGAAAATTATTACCACAACACGCATCGGACTCGCTAAAGGAAAGGGCGATGATTTAAAATTAAGATTCTATATCAAGAGCAACAGTTGCGTCTCAAGAAAATAATGTGAAGTTTGCTGAAGCAAATACAATTTCGTCTCGCTTCGCTGCTGACAAAATTGGTGGGCGGGAAGAGATTTGAACTCTTGACTTCTGGGATTTACATCTCACCAGTTAGCCTAAACTTTTCGGAACGCAGTTGTATAAGACTGGCGCTCCAACCATTTCAGGAAGTGTACTTCATGAAATGTGTGAAACGAAGTTTCACTTCAGGCTGAGCCTCGGGAACACAATTAAGTGATTACCCGCCCTTTTTCCACGCCCATTAAACTTAGCCGCCGCGCATTGCTGGTGCTTTCTTAGGCTTTTTTTCTTCTGCAAGCTTCTTTTCTTTTTCTTCTTTTACTTTCTTTTCTGCAACTTCTTTTTTCTTTACAACGGTTTGATGCGCTTCTGTTTTCAAGTATTCAAGCACTTTAACGTTTTCTTCATGTAAAGTTTCTCTTCTCTTGTCTATAGGAACTTTCAAAAGTCTTGCTTGCATCCAATTAAGTCCAGCTTTTTCAATCTCTTGCGTGCTAAACCCACGCCCCTGTCTTTTGTGGTCGTTCAAAATAACATTTGGCCTCATTTGATCACCAGATATACTACTGCTAACGTTAGTCATTTAAAAACGTTGGTTCCAAAGGAACCTTATGTTAAAAGGGAGTTTGGAAGAACATATAGAAGACCTGCTCAAAAATTCTGGATACGTAACTGCTAGATATCATGGCTGCTTTGATGTTGTAGCCAAAAAGAAGCAAATGCTCTTGATAAAGGTTTTGCAAAACGTGGATGCTTTTTCTGAAGAACAGTCTGAGAATCTTAGGCTTGTGGCATCTAATCTTGGCGCTTCTCCTCTAGTTGTTGGCGAGCAAACACGATTGGATAAGCTACGTAACGGGGTTGTTTACGAGCGGTATGGAGTTCCATCTGTAAATTTTCAAACATTCCGGCGCCTGATAGATGAGGGCATCATTCCAAATATTTACAGCGACCGCGGTGGACTTTACGTTAACATAGACAGCGACTCTTTGCACCAAGCACGCGGAGAAAAGCAGTTGACTCAAAGAGAATTGGCTGAAATGGTTGGCGTCAATAAAAAAGTAATTTACGAACATGAAAAGCATCAGATAAGAATGATGCTTGAAATTGCACAAAAACTTGAAAAGATTTTGCACAAAAAGCTCGTCAAAGAAGCTGACGTTTTGGGCAGTGAAACTAAAAATGAAGTTACAAAGCCAAAGGACTCTTTAGAAAGAGGTGTGGGCAAGAAACTAAAAAGCATTGGATTTTCTATAGATTATGTCCAAGGCGCGCCTTTTGATATTTTGGCTAAGGATAAAGCATTGGTTATTTCAGATGTAGAATCCGATAAGAGAAGGATGTTGAGAAGGATTCATGCGCTGAAAGATTTTGTAACCCTAACCAACAACCCTGCTGTCATTATAACAGAAAAGTATGCCCACCAAGCACTAGAAGGCGTACCGATAATAAACAGGTCTGAATTGGAAGATATAGAAAGCAGCAAAGAATTGATAAGTATAGCAAAGAAAGTTAGACGATAGACGACGTCTATAGGAAAGCTATAAATAGCTTCCTGACAAATTAATATCAGTGAATTTATGAAGTCGATTCGAGTCGACACACTTTTGCATTAATAAATAGGTGACAAAAATGAAGCGAATTTTGAATGGGAGATTAAAGCAATTTACTGTTTCTATAGAAAACAAACCTGGTGCATTAGCCGACTTGTGCGAGAAGCTTGCAAATGGCGGCGTAAACATAAAGGCAATTGCAACCGATGCAGAAGGAGTAAGGGTTGTAACTTCGGATGAAAGCACAACTAAAAATGCATTAGCCAAACACAAATATCTTTTCGATGAAGCAGAAGTTTTACAGCTTAAGCTTCTTGATAGACCTGGCGAACTTGCAAAAATATCTAGGATGCTCGCAAATGAGAAGGTTAACCTAGACCATGTTTATCTTCTTGGCGGCAA
>CAYJQM010000015.1:4874-11508 GCA_964372405.1 uncultured archaeon
GATACGGCTGGCGCTTTGAAAGTTTTGAACAAGTAGAACAACTTCTAAATTAGGCCCGAATGCACAAGCTTTAAATAGGTTCGCATGTACATGAATTTTAGCATATACAATTTCAATGCTTATACAAGTATATCTATTGGAGGCTGATGAAATGCAAGGAAACATTGGTATGGGACATATGGGCGGACAACAGATTCTAGTTTTACCTGAGGGTACTTTGAGAACTATGGGAAGAAATGCACAGCACGCAAACATAGCAGCCGCAAAGGCTGTTGCTGACGCTGTTAGAACAACGCTTGGTCCAAAAGGAATGGACAAGATGTTGGTTGACAGCATGGGCGACATTGTTATTACAAACGACGGCGTAACAATTCTACAAGAAATGCAAATTGAACATCCAGCTGCAAAGATGCTAGTTGAGGTTGCCAAGACACAAGATGAGGAAGTTGGCGACGGTACAACAACGGCAGCTGTTATTGCAGGGGAACTTTTGAAGAAAGCAGAAGGACTGCTTGACCAAGATGTCCATCCAACTGTTATTACAAAGGGTTACAAACTTGCACGAGAACAATCTTTGAAATCATTGGAAAAGATATCAAAGAAAGTTGATATAAATGACGATGCAACTTTGATGAAAATTGCAATTACATCAATGACAGGCAAAAGTGCAGAGGCTGCAAGCAAGCATCTAGCAAAGATCGCTGTAGATGCTGTTAAGGCAGTTGCAGAAAAGGTTGAAGGAAAGCTTGAAATTGATACAGAAAACATTAAGATTGAAAAAAAGCATGGCGGATCTAACGAGGATACGGAATTAATCCGCGGATTGCTTATAGACAAGGATGTTGTTCATCCCGGGATGCCAAAGAAAGTCGAGAGCGCAAGAATTGCATTGGTAGACTCATCTTTGGAAATAGAAAAGCCTGAAACTGACACGCAGATACAAATTACAAACCCTGAACAGATGCAGGCTTTCATGGACCAGGAAGAAAAGATGCTAAAGAACATGGTTGAAAAAATTTCCAATAGCGGTGCAAATGTTTTGTTCTGCCAAAAGGGTATAGATGATGTTGCACAACATTATTTAGCAAAGAAGGGTATTCTTACAGCAAGACGAGTAAAGAAAAGCGATATGGAGAAATTGTCAAGAGCAACAGGCGGACGCGTTACAACAAGCCTTGAGGACTTGAGCAAGTCTGATCTAGGAAATGCTGGCCTTGTTGAAGAAAAGAAAATCTCAGGCGAGCAAATGATTTTTGTGCGTGAGTGCAAAGATCCGAAAGCGGTTTCAATTTTAATCCGCGGCGGAACTGAGCACGTTGTTGAAGAGATAGAAAGAGCTATGGACGACGCTGTGGGTGGCGTAGCAAGCGCTCTTGAAGTTGGAAAAATTGTTGCTGGTGGCGGAGCTGCTGAGGAAGCAGTTGCCAAAAGCTTAAGAGAATTTGCACAAAGCTTCTCCGGAAGAGAGCAGCTTGCAATTCTTGCTTTCGCTGAAGCAATGGAAGTTATTCCTAGAACGCTTGCAGAGAATGCAGGACTTGATCCAATTGACATATTGGTTGAATTAAGAGCTGCCCATGATTCAGGAAAATTCACATCCGGTGTAGATGTATTTACTGGAAAAATAATTGACATGGATGCTGCTGGTGTAATAGAACCACTAAAAATAAAGACACAAGCAATAGCAAGCGCAAGCGAAGCTGCAGAAATGATTTTGAGGATAGATGACATCTTGACTGCAAGCAAGCTAAGCGGTGGAGGCGGCATGCCTCACGGCGGAATGCCACCTGGCATGGACGCTGGAGAATACTAGTTTTTATAGTATCCTTGCAAAATCTTCTTATGCTTGCAAAGTTTCCCAAAGCAATAGAATTCACTGAGTGCGGCCAGTGCGGTATGATTAAACTAAAAAACCGATGGGTAGAATTTGACCCGCGCAAAGTAATAGAAAACGAAGTTAAGTTCTCCAGAAGTATTACAAAATGGGAATTTGAACCTGTTAAAAACAAACAGATATTAATAACGATTTTTTCTGAAGAAGACGGGACGCCAAAGAAAGAAGAGCACACTTTGCCGTGGAGGCCACATAAAATAACTTGCACTAACTGTGGAAGAATGTCTGGCGGATACTACGAAGCAAGGATTCAATTACGCGGGCATATTGACGGAATGGTTGCCGAGAAAATTCATCTGATGCTTGATAAAATGCGGGAGAAAAATAAAATGGCATTTTACAGAGAGGAGTATACGAAGGGTGGAATTGATTTCCTTATTGGAGACAGAAAAGCTGCAAAACGAATTGCAAAACAGTTCGAAGACCGGGGAGCGGAAGTAAAAGTAAGTTTTCAGCTTGTTGGAAGAAGAGAAGGTATGGATATTAAACGAATGACTTATTCTGTTCGACTGAAGAAGCCGGAAGTTACTGGCGTAATTTGATATTCATTTAAATACACTGTGAAACCTTCTAGTCTTCATGGCTTTTGAAAGGAAACCTTTAACAGAAGAGCAAATACAGCAGGAAATAGCACGCACAAAGATGCCAAGCGGCAGAGAAATTTTTGCTGTTGTAACCGAAATGCTTGGGTCTGGAAAAATGCGCGTTAAATGCGATGATGGCAATAACAGAATTGCACGCATACCTGGAAAAATGCGCAAGAGAGTTTGGGTGCGTGTTAACGATCTCGTTCTAATAGAACCCTGGACTGTACAATCAAACGAAAGGTGCGACATTGCTTGGAGATACACAGGAACTCAAACAGCATGGTTGAAGAAAAAGGGTTATGCAAAAAATCTATTGACAGAAGGTTAATTTTTGCACGCTAAATACAAATTCGCTGAAGGTTTTAGCAGTGCGAAAAATGTTCTAGGCGAATAAGGTTCCTGCCAAATGTATAACAAGTATTCCGGATAAAAACAAAAGCAAAGTTGTAAATGAACGCATGTGTTTTTCATCCTTAGTAGTTTCTGGTATCAAGTCAACGCCTGCAATGTAAATGAAATTACCGGCGACAAAAGCCAGCATTATGCTAGTGAGGCCTTCTATTGATGTTGAAAAGTAATAGCCAATGGCTGCACCGACAACAGCAGCTAATGCCGATATAATGTTGTAAAAAATAATTTTGTTTTTCTTTATGCCTGCACGCATCAGTATTGAAAAATCACCAACTTCCTGCGGAATTTCATGGAAGAAAACTGCCAGAGCCGTAACTATTCCTAACGGAACACTTATCAAAAAGCTGGCGGCAATTAAAACTCCATCAATAAAATTATGAATTGTATCTCCTATTACTGCAAGATAGCCATATGTGTGCACATCGCATTTGCCTGCATGGCAATGATAAAAGAAAATAAATTTTTCCAAAACGTAAAACGTAACAATTCCTGCAAGTATGTAAATAAAAAATTGCGTATTGAGCACGCCAATTTCCATTGCTTCTGGCAAAATGTCAAGAAAAACTGCACCAAGCAAAGCACCGGCAGCAAAGCTCACCATGTGAAGGGACAAGTGTTTTGCCAATTTTTCGTTGCGCAAAAGCAAAAGCCCTCCAGACAAACCGGCCAGACTAACCACTGCTACCGTCGCCAATACTGTTAAAAAATCCACGACCATTTTAAATCAATACCCCAAATGCAGTTGACAGATAGGAGCCGATTGCGTAGGTTATAACAGATGCTACAATTCCGAATGCAGCAATCTCCATTCCGCCTCTAATTGGATTAACTTTTGTTAATCTTGATGTTGAATAGCCCAAAGAAAAAAGCAGTACAAAGGCTATCATAGCACTGTAGTAGAAAGCGTTGACTATGTTCATGGCAAATGGCACCAATATGAAAAGCCCTCCTGCAAGCGTGGCAAAAAGATAGAGCACAGCCTCGCTCAGCGGCCTGTTGAAAGTTTTTTTGCGCTTTGCTTTAAGGAATTGCGCCTTGATTCTTGTTGAGAGATAAGAGCCAAAGCCCATGCTCGCTGCCTCGGCAACCAAAGTTGAGAGGCCTGCAATGAAAACTATAAAGTTGCTGTTCGTTGCTGCATAAACACCTGCTATTGTAGCTATGGTGTCTATCATTCCGTCCATTATTCCAAATACGGCATCGCGAACATTTTCTGCTCGCATTTCAACTGAACGAGAGCGCAGGAAAAGTTTGCCTAGCATGAACGAAAATGCGTATGCCCGTATATAAAATAAGGCATTTTATCTGAACGACTGCCCACAACCACAAGTAGAAGTAGCATTTGGATTGCTAATCTTAAAGCCGGCTCCCTGCAGGCTTTCAACATAATCTATCTTTGAGCCCTTCATCATTTCAAGAGCGTCTTTTGTTACGAAAACCTTAACTCCGCTCTCTTCTACAACTTCTTCGCCTTCCTCTTTTCCCTTTGCAATTGTCAAATCGTAAGAGAATCCTGCGCATCCGCCTGGAGAAAGTCCTATTTTCAAACCTGTTCCGCCATATTCCTTGAGAAAACCTTGCAATTTTGTAACAGCTTTGTCTGTAATAACAAGAACTTTGCCTTCATTTCCTTTGTCTTGCAGTGCAAGTTCGTTCAATTCTACAAAAATCTTTTGCACATCTTCCTTGGAAATACTTTTCTCTGTAAAACTTTGCTCCAAAGTTTCTGTATAAGAAACGCCGCAGCCTGAGCACTGAATGCCATGCTTGTTCAAGGTTTCTATTGCAGATGGATATTTTCTAACCACGTCTCCTAGAGTGGTTTGCCCGCTTATTAATTGTGTTTGCACAATCGTATCAGCCATAAAAATTTATCCGTCCGCCAACCCTTTTAAAGGTTATGGATCTAGTTCCAGCTTCGCTGGAAATGTATCTGCACTAGCAGACTTCACGAGCATCCGCTAGTAGAGCCGCAGTTTGTGCATTTGTAGCATGCACCGTTTCTAACCATCATCGTGCCGCAGTCAGAGCATGATGGTGCATCTGCCTGATTTACAAAAGTACTTTTGCTGTCTGATTTCTTTTCTTTCAATTCAGTTTTTGGTTCAATCTTTTCTGCAAAGCTTGTTAACGGGGCCTGCTCAGCCGGCGCGATTCCCAATTCTTCCATTTCTTCTTTGGAAAGGAATCGCAAAGACATCCATCGGAAAATATAGTCCATTATTGATTTGGCAAACTTTACGTCCTTGTTATTTGTAATTCCTGATGGCTCAAATCGTGTGTGAATAAATTTGCTGGCTAAAACTTTTAGCGGGACGCCGTATTGCAAGCCAATTGAAACTGATGTTGCAAAACAATCCATCACACCGGACAAAGTGGAACCTTCTTTGGACATTGTCACAAAAAGTTCTCCTGGGCTTCCATCCTCGAACAAACCAACGGTTAAGTAGCCTTCCGTGCTGCCAACTACGAACTTATGCGTAACGGCTTGCCTTTCATCTGGCAATCTTCTTCTCTGCATTTTTTGCTGCGTCATTGTTGAACTGGTTGTTAATGGTTGAGTTCTTTTGCAACCATCTCTATACAGTGCTACGCATTTCAAGCCCATTTTCCATGCGTTGATGTATGTGTCTGCAATTTCTTGCGATGTGGCTTCATTTGGAATGTTTACTGTTTTGCTAATTGAGCCGCTAACAAATGGCTGTACATCAGCCAACATTTTCAAATGGGCATTATAATGGATAGAACGTTTGCCTTTGGCTGCCTTGAAAGCGCAATCAAAAACTGGCAAATGTTCTGTGCGCAAATGCGGGGCACCTTCTATCGTATCATTTTTGCTGATGTAATCCAAAATGTCGTTTGTTTGGCTTTGCGTATATCCCAGATTTTTCAAAGCTTCCGGAACCGTGTTATTAACAAGCTTCATTGTTCCTCCGCCGACTAGCCATTTGTATTTTACTAGAGCGATGTCAGGTTCAACACCAGTGGTGTCGCAGTCCATCAAAAAGGAAATTGTTCCTGTTGGAGCCAAAACTGTTGCCTGTGCATTTCTGAAGCCGCGCTCCGATCCGAAAGAATAGGCCTCGTCCCAAGATTTCTTTGATGCATCTAACAAATCTGATGGAACACCGGTTGAATTTATTCTGTACGCATATTCTCTGTGCATGCGGATGACATTAAGCATTGGTTCCTCGTTAAGCTTGTACTCGCTAAAGGGACCGACAACTCCCGACAGAACTGCTGATTGCCTGTACGCTTGTCCTGTTAGCAGAGCTGTTATAGCAGATGAAAAGTTTCTTGCCTCATCGGAATCATAAGGCAATCCTTTGCTCATTAGCAAAGCTCCAAGATTTGCATACCCCAATCCTAATGTTCTGTATTTGTGGCTGCCTTCGGTTATTTCTGGTGTAGGATAATCTGCAAAGCCGACAATAATTTCCATTGCTGTTATCATTGTATCAACAGCTTTCTTGAATTTCTCAACATCAAATTCCAAATTGTCCTTTCTGAATTTCATCAGGTTAATGCTGGCCAAGTTGCATGAAGTGTTGTCCAAAAAAAGATACTCACTACATGGATTAGTTGCATTAATTCTTCCAGAATTTGGACATGTGTGCCACTTTTGCATTGTGGTGTCAAATTGAACTCCCGGATCTGCGCAGACCCATGCCGCCTCTGCAATCATGTTCATAGATCGGAAGAGCTCGTGTAGGGAAAGAGTGTGTATGTAGAAGTGTAGATC
>CAYJQM010000016.1:0-10905 GCA_964372405.1 uncultured archaeon
ATCACTGATTAAGAAAATGTGTTTGCTCGTTTACAGCAAAAGCAAACTTCATTTTCTTGATTTGCATTTAGAACGCCTCTGTCAGCATCGTGAAAATCTTTTGCCTTAGATTGTTGTCCAAAGCGAGGCTGATTGTTCTTGTTCTTCCGTAACGACCTTTTGAAATTACTCTTGTTTGAATCACTCCGAACATGTCTAATTCTGCTATCAAGTCTGAGACTCTTCTCTGTGTCAGTGGTTTCATCCCATGTTCTTTGCACATCTTTTCGTAATTATCAAAAACTTCTCCTGTTTGGATCATTTGCTCTTTTTCAGAAAGCTTCATTACAGCCATCAGAACCAGTTGTGATTGTTTTGGCTGGGCCTTTATTGTTTCGATAACTCTGTCGTAATCTACTTTTTCCTGTGAAGCATCAATATGTGTGACATTTATTTTTACATCCCCTTTTCGCTCTGCTATTTCAGCGCCAACCCTTAACAAATCTAGTGCACGCCTGGCATCTCCATGTTCTTGTGCTGCGAGTGCTGCTGCTTTTTCTATCACGCCTTCTCCAACCACATCCGATGCAAAAGCTGATTTTGCTCGCTCCCTTAGAATGTCCTGTAATTGTAAAGCATTGTAAGGAGGGAAAACAAATTCTTCTTCGCTGAGGCTGGACCTCACACGCGGTTCTAGTTTTTCCAAGAATCCCAGCTCGTTTGTTATTCCAACTAGTGAGAGCTTTGATTTCTTTAGGTCTTGATTGATTCTGGTTAGATTGTATAGTATCTCATCACCAGTTTTGGCAACTAACGTATCGATCTCGTCTATCACCAAAATTATTGCCTGTTCTTCTGAATCGATTAGATCGAAAACTGTCCTATACATAACATCTGTTGGTAAACCTGTATCTGGCATCTTCTTTCCTAATTGCTCTGCTATGTTTGCCAGCAGTCTATATTCGGTGTCAGCTGTCTTTTTCATTTTGCAGTTGACGTATAACACTCTTACCTTTTGCCGTGCAAGCTGCTGCAGCTCGTTTGTTACGAACTTTACTACCAAACTCTTGCCTGTTCCGCATTTTCCATAAACAAAAACGTTGCTTGGCCTGAAGCCCTTCAAGGCTGGTGCCAATGCTCTGCCAAGTTCCTCTACCTGCTTCTCTCTATGCGGTATTGTGGTTGGCGAATATGATATAGAAAGGGCAGACGGGTTTGTTAGAAGTGGTTTTGAATCGAGATAGGAGTTGAAAAGGCTCTTTAGCTGTGCGCTGTTGTCTTTCATCTGTACATGTTGTAAAGGCTGTTTAGCTTCCATTAGACTTACCTCGATTTCATCTGTAGACCAACTGACCGCGTTACCATATTTAAGGATTTCTGCACGTGAACTCAACTAAGTAACAAACAATCGCAGAACCTTCATACTGCAGTGGAAGTGATGGGGCGTTACTTCACAGGTTCAAAATTCCATAGGAAACAATGGGGCGTAAATGCTGCTTTTGAAGTTGGTAGAAAGACACATAAATTACCTTCACTTTTAGTAAAATATTCATTTTCGTAGTTCGTGAATATATATTGCACCGTTATAAGAAGTTTAGTTTCTCCATAAACGCTACCCTGACCACCATTTCGTTTGGAGCCCTTCTTATTATTGTAAGATCAGTACTACTATACCTATACTTCATATGACAATGTTATTACATACATACAATACTTCGCACAAAACAACGACTTCTCCATCGGCAACAGACGGGAGAGTTCTAATAAAATTAGCGTCCACCAAATTCTTTCTTTAGAACGGCTAGAAGGTCTTCAAGATTACCCTTGGCAACAGCCAAAGGTATATTCTCAGTTAGGGCTATCCTTTTGGCCAAGTCGTCTACGCTTTCAAGCCCGCCATGCAAGACAACAAGACTAGGTTTAAGGTTGGCTACCTTTAGTGCAACCATGCTCGACCTGCCAGAACGTGCGCCAGTAAACACAAGGGCTCTTTCATTAGTCAAACCGTAAAGCTTAACCATTTCCATCGGAGAAAGCTCAACTATAGCCTTCTGCGAGTCGATGACAGTGTAACCGTGTAATTTCCCTTCGCTTTCAGCGCCAACCACGAGCATCGCACCAACAGCCTTGCAGAAATCCCTTATCGAAACGTTGGAATGAAACTCCCTTAAGTCAAGAACAGCCTCGCTTAGAACTTCTTTTCCAGAAAGGTTGCTGAACTCCTTGATGACTTTCCCTCCAACCTTCTCATCAAGCGCTATCATCGCGTCGACAATCCTCTTGATAACTTTAATCCCAGGACTTTTTCTCCTAGAATTCTCGTAATCAGAAATAACCGAAGGCATCACACCCATCGTTTCAGCAAGCGCGCGCTGTGGAATCTTGAAAATATCCCTCCATTTCTGAATAGTCTTGCCTGCTTCTGGTGAGAGTACAATTTCCCCAGCAATTCTCTTTGCCAAGCTTTCTTTTGCTAAATCTGCTTCTTGCATAACAACATCGTATATTGTCGTATCCAACTTAAATAGTTAACGTTGGCTTTCGAAGCGCAAAAAGCATTTATATCCAAGCCGCCAATCATTGTCATGTCTGTTGCACCAAAAGTAAAAGACGTGATGTCTTCTCGCGTAGTTACATGTACGCCAACAACTACAGTTGCTGAAGCTACCAAGAAAATGAAAGACGAGGACGTTGGTTCAATTATAGTTCTTGACGGGAAAAAGCCAGTAGGGATAATGACAAGGGAAGACGTGACAAATAAAGTTGCCGCACTAGATATGCAGCCTTCTAAGGTCCATGCTAAAGATGTTATGTCTACTCCGGTCGTAACAGCAACACCAGACGAAAGTCTGTCAGAAGTTGCAAAGAGAATGAACAAACACGGCTACGAAAGAATGCCCGTTGCTCAAATGGGCAAAATGATCGGTTTCGTTTCTGTTCGTGATATTCTAAGGGTTTCCCCAGGGTTGCTCGATCTGCTAAAGGAACATATCGACGAAGAGACTGCTCCAGAATTTAAGGAAGAAACAAATTCAGGCGAATGCGAATTGTGTGGCAACTACAACGAAGAATTAAAAAACATCAATGATCGTTGGGTATGTGAAACCTGCAAGGAAGAGGCGGAAGAGATTTAATTGCTGATCACCGTTAAAGCCCATCCGAAATCCAAATATCTAAAATTTATTTTGAAAGAAAATATTCTACATGCATATCTAGCAGAGCCTGCAGACAAAAACAAGGCAAATTTACAGCTTATCAAAGAACTTACTGCACGCTACGGCTCATGTAAAATAGTAAAAGGCGCTACATCGAACAAGAAACTGGTGGAACTACCAACGTCTTTAAAAACCTTAGAAAACATATTTCTATAAGTAAAGAACGAGAGACGTCACGCATCATGATTAACGCTGCATTTTTGCAGTATTTACGAACGAAGACGCGGTTTAGGCCTAAAAAGCCAACGATTTCTCTCGGAACTTTACAAAATAGCTGTGGCAATAGATGCCACAGAAAATATGAATAAAAATAGGTGATATTGATGGGTAAACTAGCTCAAGTTACGAGCAAATATACGATTTATGCACACTTCGAGGCGGACGGTACAGTTGAAAAGCCGGACGTAATCGGAGCGGTATTTGGACAAACGGAAGGTTTGCTGGGTGCAGACATGGATTTGCGCGAAATGCAGCAAACAGGGAGAATAGGAAGAATAGATGTAGATATACAAATGCGAAATGGAAAGGCATTTGGAACAATAATAATACCTTCTTCGCTGGAGGCTAGCGAGACTGCAATTGTTGCGGCCTCTGTAGAAACAATAGAAAGGATTGGTCCGTGCAACGCCAGAGTAGAGCTGGAAAAGGTAGAAGATACGAGAGTAGAAAAGAGGCGCTACGTGGTTGACAGGGCAAAAGAAATCTTATCGAAAATAACAGAAGACATTCCGGAAACTTCTGAAATAACAGAAGAAATAAAAGAACATGTCCGTGTTGCAAGTGTTGTCAATTACAACGGAATGCCAGCCGGTCCAGAAGCGGCTACTTCAGACATTTTAATAATATGCGAAGGCCGTGCGGATGTTGTGAATCTGTTGAGATGCGGAATAAAGAACTGCATAGCAATTGAAGGAACTTCGGTTCCCCCACAGTTAGCAAGATTGGCAAGAGAAAAGGAAACAGTTGCTTTCCTCGATGGCGACAGGGGTGGAGACCTGATTCTAAAAGAACTGTCTGCTGTTGCAGATGTAGATTTTGTAGCAAGGGCGCCTGCAGGCATGGAAGTTGAAGAGCTGACAAAGAAAGAAATCTTCAAAGCCCTGAGGGAAAAGGTTCCTGTTGCGGATGCTTTGACAAACTTGAACACAAAAGACATGCCAGAGAAAAAAGAAGAAATTGAACAGCCAGCAGAAATTGCTCCAAAAGAGGTTACTGTAAAATCCCGCAAAAAGAAAATTGATATAGAATCGGAGCATGCAGCAGCTTTCAAAGGAATGATGGAAAATCTTGTAGGAACGAGAGCAGCTTACTTGCTTAACGAAGACAACGAGCCTCTTGCAAAAGTTCCTCTGCGCGAAGTTTTCAATGCGCTAAAAGAACTTCCAGCAGCCGCTGTGCTGGTTGACGGTGAAGTTGACCAGAAACTAGCCAACTTTGCAGCCAACAGAGGCGTAAAATTTGTTGTCGGAACAAAGTTAGGAGCACGTATCCGTCCTCCAGATGGAATTTCAGTAGCGGCAGTGGGAGATCTTTGAAATTTTCAAACATAAATATCTCCTCCGCATATAACAAGCATGTTTGACATCTGCGAAAAGGCTTTGAAGTTTGCATCAGGCGCGCAATGGGCTGAAGCAAGAATAGAACAGTCGTCTGCAAATTCTTCAACTCTTAAAAACGGTACTCCGGAAGCGCAAGGCTTCGAAAAGTCTATAGGCATCGCAGTGCGTTTGCTTCTAAATGGAGCATTAGGCATCGCATTTACAAATAATTTTTCGGACGAATCGCTAAAGAAATCAATAGATGCAGCGCTAAAGATGGCTAAGGCAGCATCACGATTAAACAAAAAGCCTGTTCAGTTATCAGCAGAACGCGCTATCAAAGCGGAAGACATCGTGCAGCAAAAAACAAAATTAGAAGACGTCTCGCCGGAAGAAAAAATAAAACGTCTAATGGAGATCGATAAAGCTGTTGCTAACAAGTCCATTCCTTATAGATATTTATCATTAAGCGACTGGACGACAGAAAAGTTTTACATCAACACAGAAGGAGCACGTATTCATTCCATAATTCCCCGCATCAACATGTTCTATCTGCTTACAGCAAAAGTAGGAAACGAAACAGCACAGCGCTCAAATCAGCTGGCAGGAAGTGGCGGTTGGGAAATACTTTCACAGATGAAGCCAGAAACACGTTTAATAGATGAATCAAACATTCTTGTAAAGTCAATCAGCGCACCAAAATTCAAAGAGCAGGTAACTGATATTGTAATCTCACCAGAAATAACTGGAATTGCCTCGCATGAAAGCGTTGGTCATCCTTACGAAGCGGACAGGATTTTAGGCAGGGAAGCTGCACAAGCCGGCGAATCTTTTCTCGAAGCAGACTCAAAGGGAATGAAAATCGGTAGCCCAGTAGTAACAGTAGTTGATGACCCAACTGTCAAAGGAAGCTACGGCTACTATAAGTACGATGAAGAAGGCGTGGAAGCAAAAAGAAGATTCCTAATGAAAGATGGTATAGTAAATGAATTTTTGCAGAACCGTGCAACAGCTTCCTACTTCGGAATTAAAAGCAATGGAGCAGCACGCGCAAGCTCATGGGACAGGGAACCTTGCATAAGAATGGCTAATACTTTTGTTCAGCAAGGCGATCATACTCTAGATGAACTTCTAGATGGAGTGAAGAAAGGAGTTTACATTAAGTCTTACATGGAGTGGAACATTGACGACAAAAGATGGAACCAAAGATATGTAGGATTGGAAGCGTGGACAATTGTTGATGGTGAATTAAAATCTCTTGTTAAAAGACCGATCCTGGAATTAACAACGCAAGCATTCTGGTCTGCTGTTGACGCAGTCGGGAAAGATTTGGACTTCCAGCCAGGAAATTGTGGAAAAAGTGATCCGATGCAGGGAATTCCAGTTTGGTTCGGCGGACCCTCAATGCGATTAAGAAATATTAGAGTTGGTTAAATGGATGTTCAAGATATTGTAAAAATGGCACAGAAAGAAGGTGCACACGACACTGTGGCAACACTACACAGGAATACTACTTATCAAACTAAGTTTGCAAACTCGGCAATTGCAGCACTGCAGGTTTGGAACACTGCCTCGCTAGGAATTTTTGTCGCTGTAAAAAACAAAACCGCTTTTATGAATTTGCAGGACATATCAGAAGCTTCTGTTAATTTGGCTGTCCAAAGGCTTGTAAAAATTGCAAAAAGTGCGCAGCCAAGCGAGGATTACAAGGGAATTGCTAGCGGACCATTTGATTACAACGTTTCTCAATATGACAAGAAAATAATAGAAAGCGTTGAGAGACAGCCAGAATTTATTTCACAGGCCATTGATGCAACAAAATTAAAAAAGACTGCAGGTATTTTATATTCAAAACAAAATGAATCAGTTTTAGCCACATCGAATGGAGTTTTAGCAACCGACAGAAGTGCTTCAATAGAATTTTCCATAAGGGCATTTGCAGCTAAAGACGAATCTGGACATGGAGTTTCATGTGCTCGCTCTCTGTCAGATTTTAATCCAGTAAAGGCTGGTGAGCATGCAGGAGAAATAGCAAGGCTTGCAACAAAGCCGCAGCCAGGCGAAGCAGGCAAATATGATGTTTTGTTCGAGCCGTTGGCATTTGCAGACCTGATAAACAAAGTTGCGCACAATGCTTCAGCGTTCGATGTTGACGCGGGCTATTCATTCTTAATAGACAAATTGGGAAAACAGATCGCATCCCCGAACATAACTCTTACAGATTCTGGTCAGTCAAGTTTGCATTCGCGTGCTTTTGATGATGAAGGTGTTCCTGTCAAAGAAAATACAATAGTAGAGAACGGCATGCTCAAAACTTACCTGCACAACACTTCAACTGCCAAAAAATACAAGGTAGAAACAACTGCCAACGCAGGCTTGATTTCTCCTTACCCGTTTTGTGCTATGCTAAAACCAGGCAACCAAACAAAAGACCAAATGCTTTCACAAATTAAAAACGGGATTTATGTTACAAACATTTGGTACACGCGCTTCCAGAATTACCAGACAGGCGACTTCAGCACGATTCCCCGCGATGGACTTTTCCTGGTTCGCAACGGTTCGATTGTGAAGTCGTTGAAAGGTTTACGAATTACTGATAATTTACAGGGTTTGTTAGAAAGAGCGGTTGCATTAGGAAACAAACCACAGTGGATTTTATGGTGGGGTATGGATTATCAGACGCCTGCGCACACGCCACATGTTTTAATCAAGGACGTCAATTTCACAAAGTCGTTAATGTAATGATGTTTTCAAAACTTCCAAAGCAACCGGCTGCACCAAGGGGTTCTTTTCGTTTGCAATTTTCTCATAGGTTTCTTCGTCAATTAGATTTTGCAATTCTATTCCAAGTGCATCACAGGCCTGTTTCAGTGCGATGAAACTTTCAGACGTAGGCTTGAAGTAAGAAATTATTTTCTTGAATTGTTTATCATGAGCATGCAGAAAGTTTTCTATGCGTTCCTGCGTGACTTCAACGTATTTCTTTTTTATTTCAGGCGTCTCTTCCCATTCTGGCCAGTCGTAAGAATTGAAAGGATAGTAGTTTGCATATTCATAAGGAATAACTCCAGGCGAACTTATCACAACAACTTGCATCTTCTCCCAGTCTTTGCTTTCCTGTAGAACAGGCATTATTGCTTTGTGTAATTGGGAATTGAAGTAAGGCTTTCTGAAAGCGCAGGGCAGAAAAACTAAAACATCTTTGTCTTTAGGGTTCCAGAATCTGCACATATAATCCTGCCAAACTTCAAAGTGCGGGTGCAATAATTCTTTCTCAGTTGCGCCGCGTATCTTCTGTTGCAAATTCAATGGCCACTTGGGAACGAAATTGAAATTTTTAAAATCAGTTTCAACGTTGTAAGGAGCGACAGCATTTTCAAATTGTTTTAGATCAAGAGGCTTCCATCTACCTTCTAACCAATCAAGCATTATCGGTGCTGCATAGTGAGGTAGAGTATTGATCAGAATAGTTTCTTCAGCCCATTTAGCAGCGTATTCAACAGACTTCTTGACATGTTCCTCAGTCATTCCAGGCGCATTGACAAGCAGGTAAGCGCGAATACCCCAACCATATTTCTTCAAGATGTCATGTGCCTTTTCAAAATCTGCAAGTGTAAAGCCCTTTCTTATCTTCTTTAAGACCTCATCGTCAGCGCATTCTAAACCGATCCCGGCAAATATCTTTACTTTATCGCTCTGCATGTTCTCTAAATTTTCAGGCGTAATAAATCGTGGGAAACTTTCAACTATCAGAGACTTCACGCCAAGCTTTTCACAGGACCTAACAACATAACTTCTAAAAGCAGGCACAATTTGCTTAGGATCAAGAAAACATCCGGAACAAAATATCTTTATGCGCTCAAGCGAACCCGGTTTGATGTCCCTTACCTGGTCGTCCCAGAATTCTTTCAGTCGATGCATGTCCTTTTGTCTAGCAACAAGTCTGCCCCAGCCGCAATAAGTACAGCCTCCCCATGCGCACTTGCCGCTGTTTATTATGATGACTTTTTCTGTCGGTGGATGAATGCTCATAGAAATCGCTTTAACGGCAAGGTTTATAAAACGTCAAGCCTTTGCCGCTGGTCTTGCTCGCCATCTTGAGTAATCGGTATGCATTTCAAAGCCCTTTATGTCCTCTTCACTTTTAGAAAAACTAAAGTTATTCGGGTATAGGAATCTGGCTTTATTCGAAGCACGCCTACTGAAAATGTACCCATGCTTTCCCAGCATGTATAAATGATATTCGAATGCGCCATTTTCTAAACCAAGTATATCTCGTGCTCTTTTGTGCCTGATTCCTGGGTTTTCTCTAATTAGTTTGTAGACTTCCGATCGTCTAGTATTTTCTAAAACTTCGCCCACTTCGATTCGCATTCTCAGATTTAGTTTGTGCAACGTTTAAATAAGCAACGGTTTCACTTTCGATATGTTCGAACTAATAGACAGGGATGCCGGCGGAAGAATAGGAAAATGGACAATAGAAAAGCATTCCATACAAACCCCAAACATCTGCATTGTAATCAATCCAAACAAGATGCCCGTGAGCATTGCAGATTTGAAAAAAGAATTCAAAGCCGAAATAATTATCACAAATTCTTATATTATCAACAGGAGCGAGAACCTTAGGAAACAGGCGGAAGAAAAAGGTCTGCACAAAATGCTCGGATGGGACGGACCAATTTACACAGACAGCGGAACTTTCCAAATGTTTTCACAGGGCGTAACGGACATAAATCCAAAAGCAATTGTAGCATTCGAAAAAAGCATCGGCAGCGACATTATTACTCCTGTAGATTTGTTCACAACACCACTCATAGAAAAAGCAGAAGCAAAGAAAAATCTTCTAGAAACTGTAAAGCGAATTAAAGATGCAAGAAAAGTTATCAGCGACAGGAATCTTGTTGGGCCAATTCAAGGTGGGAGATTTTTAGATTTGCGCATTAAGGCGTCAAAAGAAGTTGCTAAAAGCGGAGCAGACGTTTTTGCAATAGGTGGAATCGTTCCCCTAATGGAGCAATACAGATACAAAGAATTGATTGACATTGTTGCAACTTGCAAAGCAAATTTACCAGCCGATAGACCAATCCATGCTTTCGGTGCAGGCCATCCCATGTCTTTTGCCCTATTGACTGCGTTCGGTTGTGATTTGTTTGACAGTGCAATGTATTCTCTGGCTGCTGACCGAGACGCTTACTTAACAGTTAACGGAACGCATCAGCTTTCAGGTTTATCAGAACTTCCTTGTTCATGTCCTGTTTGTACAAAATTTACTGCAAAGGAAATCAAGGAGTTGGAAAAAATCGAGCGCTCTCAAAAGCTTGCTTACCATAATCTTTATGTTACATTTTCTGAAATGCGAACAATCAGGCAAGCTATTAGGGAAAACTGGCTTTGGGAATTAGTACAGCAAAGAGTTAGAGCACATCCTAATTTACTAGAAGCACTTTCTAACGGCTTGAAAAGTCATCAGAAGTTATTGCAAAAACTTGACCCGGTTTCAAAGAAGTCGGCCTTAATGTGGTCAGGCGAAGAGACTGCACTTAGACCGGAAGTTTTGCGCGCGCAAGAATGGATGAAGAGAGCCAAATCAAAGAATACGTTTTCAAAGGGACCATTTCCAAAAATTCCAGCAGGTTTAAAGTGGTTGTATCCATTCAGCCAGTCTGTCCTTCCAAATAGCTATGAAAAAGAAAAGGCAAAACCAGAAGAAGTTCTAGCTGCAACGTTAAGCTATCAGTTTGGAGCAAAAACGCCAAAAGGCGCTAAAGTAGAGATTTCCAAGAACACAGGAAGGCCAAAACATGCTTTCTTGAAAGGCAAGTTGCTAGGAACATTCCGTCCTTATGATGGATTCTTTTTGCCGACTATGGAAGGAGCCAAGCTATTGAAAATGAAAAAGATAGAAGTAAAAGACAAAGATGCAGCTAAGTTCGTTTCTAAAGGAAAACAACTTTTCGCAAAGTTCGCTACACCAAAAGGTGAAATTTTCCCCGGTGAAGAAGTTTCTGTTACGCATAAAGGTAAAATAATTGCAGTAGGCCGTTCTCTGCTAAACAGCGAAGAGATGCAACAGCTCAAAAGAGGAGTTGCGGTTGAAGTTAGGGGACATTTGTAGTAAGCTTTAAATACTATTAAGTAGTGATAATTATTATGTCATTAGCAGTTCAAAAAGG
>CAYJQM010000017.1:0-3800 GCA_964372405.1 uncultured archaeon
GTCGTGCCTATCTGCGCCCCTTCTGATGTATTATTTGCTGCGTATAGGAAATTATCTGTTGGGCTGGCTGATTGGTTCCACAAACTGTTCAAAGCGCTAATGGAAATGTTAGCGTAATCATTTCCATCGTTTTGGATTCTTATTGGAACTGCCGATGTTGTACCATTGTTGCTTGTGTTGGCGCTTGTACCAACGGCAAGGCTTCCGAATGTTGTTGTAGATTGTACGGTTGAAATTGCTACGGATGAGGCTATTGTAAATGTGTAATTAGGCGTATAGTTGCCTAAGCTCGGGCTTGAGCTGTCGTTTGTAATAATATACCAACTAACAGCCGTTCCGCCTCTTAGCGTATCGTTGCGGTAAGTAAAGTTGGACCAATTTTGCCGCAGGTTATTATGGGCCATTGGGCTTCCATAAGTTGTCATATTCTGGAAAGTTCCCGATTCGTTTGTAACCAGAATGGAATAGCTCAAGCCAAGACTGCTCGGGAAATCGTCAGACCAGTTTGCAAACAGCAAAACTGTTTCATTGATATTTGGGGACGTTGTGTTAGAATTATTAAATGCATACTGGGGTGCATTATTACCGCCAGCAACTACGCTTACAGTAAAGTTTATGTTTGTAGCATTTTCATTGCCTGCAGTATCATTACAATAATAAAAAAGTGTGTGCGGACCATTTGCAATGCCAGTTAAATCAGGTCCGCCGAAGTTTGTAGCATTTAATTTTGTCACGGTTGCATTCGAACCGCTGTCCAGTCTGCTAAGACAGACGTCTGCTGATTCATCAAGGCTCACATTTTGCGATACAGTACTGACAGAATAAGTTGTATTGGTTGGGTTTCTGATTGTTATATTTGGTATCGCTCTATCAGTTTCATATTCATAAAGGATATTCAAAATAATTGATGGGCTGTTACAGGCCATAGATCTTGAATTTGAACTCGAGCAATTTAATTCTAATCCATAATTGAATACGCTATTATTATTAATGTCATATATTGAAACGTTTTGTCCATTTCCATTAGTAGTCACGCTAGCATTCCATAACATCACATGCGACCACAAAGGTTGGGCTGCAGCTGTTGTTGAAAGCAATCTTGTAGCATTATTTCTCGTACCGCCGTTTGTAATATTCGTAGAACCATTTAGCAAGAGAGTTATAATTGTCGATCCGGTAGCTGCAAGTCCTGCCTGCAGGTTAACTTCAAACCATGCAGATTTTACTCTGGGTCTTAATCCATAGAGCTGCACAGAAAAGTTTGTAATCAAACTGTTGGTATTGTATAAAGGTATGGCAGAATTGTTTACAAAAAATCTCACCAGCGTTTCATTTGAAATGGGAGCAGTGTAATTGTAAGTAAATGTAACCAAAGAGCTATGTGAGTCAATTGTGCTTCCTGTGGATTGCACATCGTAGCCGAAATTCATCCTAGTTGCACTAGATATATTGTACAAATTTATATTGGGATGCGTACTGGAGTTTGTTCCATTGTGTATCGTTATCAAACCTGCAGATTCTCCGGTGGCCACAGGAATTATAGAATTCATGGTAGACATTGTTTTATTTTGAAACACGCGCACATTTGTTATTCCAGCAGCTGGCGAAGCAATATAGCTTTCTGTCCAGGCACTTTGTGTATAAGGCTTTGTACTGTTAAACAAAACATAATAAGTCGTATTTCTAAAAGCGGCGGCGGCGCTTGCATGCCCGGAAGAATTTATGAAGTATTGAACGGTGCTTTGGCTTTGCTGTCCTGTATAAGTATAAGTAACAAAAAGTTTTGCATACATTCCGCCTGTAAGGTCTCCTGAATTATTTATTGCAAGTGGGAATGCATAATAGTTATTATTATTTACTGTATAAACCATGTTATCCGATGTGACATTGCTTGCGTTAGCCATGAACCTTACCTGACCAGACTCTGCCGTAGCTGCTCCAGCGTCAACCCCACCGGCAGTTCCCGTATATTGCAACAATCTGCCTGCGGGTCCATAAACAAAAGTTTTAACGGCGGCCGTTCCAGCGGTTACATATCCTATCTCAACCCAAGCAGACTTGACAGATACGCTGCCACCGCCCAGATTGAAAGACCATGTTCGATTTAAAATAGCACTTGCATTCCACATTATTTTAGACGGCATTACACGAGAGCTCTGGTTTATAAAAAATTGTCTTGTAGCCATAAGAGTAGTATCAGTATCGTTGTAAATGTAAGTAATCACAGCTTTAGCAGAAAGGTGGCTTAACGCTATACCGCTTCTTAGGGAAAGAACGTAAGGAAGATTAGAACTGTCCCTGAGTGCGTAAAGACCTCCTGTGGAATTAGATGTTCTATTTGTTCCGTTTACAACTACAACAAAATCTGACCATTCTAAACTCGAAGATATATTGTGCGTTCCTAAATGATAATATCTACCAGATCCATCAGACAAAGCAACTTGTAAATTACCTCCAGCAGCAGTTCCTGCAGGCGAACCGCCCATTATTACTATGTAAGCATTTACAACTTGGAACACAGAATGAGGCATGTTAAGGTAGAAAGTAGAATTCCAATACTGGCTTGCTGTTAGTTGCGGAGCAGTTAAATTGATGAAACTCTCCACAGTGTTCATAACTACCATAGCATCTGCACGATGTGAAAACATAGGTAATGCAATTAGGAAAACAAAAATTACAGAAAGAATTTTCAATTTTAGTTTCAACGAAGTTGAAACTGCGTTGACGCCTACATGAACTTGCTCGTTAGTCAACTTCATACTGGAACAACCTCTATTCCGTCTATTAAAATAGTTTCTTTTGTATCAGGAGCAAGATTCTTGAAGAAAATTCTAAGCAACCTGTCATCTGCAATAGGCTGTTTGTTAACCATAACAACTTTCTTCCACTGCCCGTCTGTGTAAGTATCGGCAACGAAGTCGTCGGTTCTTGTAGAATTGCTATTAAGCGTGGCTTCGCTTGTTGTGTCGCTTGTACTGTCATTGTACAAAGTTTCTACTCCAATCTTCAATAAATCAAAGTCGCTGCTGGAGGCTTTGTAATAAAATGTAACTTGATAGAACTGTTTTCCTTTTGGAATTTCAAAGGCTTCTGATGTAATTAGTCCTGGATACTCGAAAGCTGATAAGTTAAGGAACAGCGAACCGCTTCCAGAATAGCTGTCGCTTGATGTCGGACTCCAATTCCAAACGCCTTCGTCTGCATCCTGATCTAAGCTATTTCTTTTGTAAAATCCTTTTGGCTTGTCGCCGTCGCGCTTCTGTTCGAAGTCCATGGATAATTTCTTATTGATTAGTGTGACAGCGCCTTGCTTGGTCGTTTCGCCCTCAGATACATTCTGCGGCTGCGTAGCATTTTGCACCCGTGTAACATTTGTAATATTTTCGGCGCCTGTAATATTTGTGGCGCCAATTGTCTTCAGCGTCGCGCTAACCTTCTCAGAAATGTTTGTCTTGTTTGTCCAAACCACAAAAACCTTTCTTACGACTGCGTCAGCATTATCATCCGCTGTCAAAATAAAGTAGGGCTGAGTTATGTATTTGTTTTCTTGTGGCGTATAAGAAATTGAACCTGTCCATTTTCCTTCAAATTCCTGCGTCGCTATCAGGTCCTCGTTGCCGTTGTCTTTATCATCTATATCCAAATAGGCGTAAAATTTGTTTTGCTTTTTAGAATCAACATCAAGCTCTATAACAATTTCAGAAATATAACTAGAAGGAGTCAAATTCAATTGTGTTCGCTCTGACTTTTTCTTCAATTTAAGTTGTTCTTGCGGCTCTATTAATTCTGTATGATTATAT
>CAYJQM010000017.1:3810-6609 GCA_964372405.1 uncultured archaeon
TTACATTAGCTTCAACTTGCCCATCAACCGCAACGGCATAAGTAAAGCTCTTTGACTCATCAATAGCAACTTGCGGCACAAGCCACCTCAATAAAATCCCATCTGCTACGTTCTGAACTTCGGCACCGCCGGAATCACTCACTGTAGAACCCGACGGCAATTTCAAAGTTGCTTCAACGTTTTCCAGAGGCTCTCCGCGAATATTCTTAAAAGAAAGCGCATTTTCAGCAAGTGCTATTTCAAAATAAGCCCCTGTCTGCTGTACTAAAAAGAATCCTGTGATGCCTTGCGCGTTGAAATAATAACCGCTCACAACTAAAACAACTACTATAGCAAGAACGCCGCCATAATGCGGAATTTCTAATTGTGGAATCTTTGGAATGAAAGGCTGCGGAATTTTTCCACGTGGTCCGCGAGGCGAAGGAATTTCCGGCTCAAATGGAAACGGAGCCGATGGAGAAGGCATTGATGGCAATGATATTCCTGGCTGCGAAGCAGCTAAAGGCGGCGCTTCAAAGACAGGCATTTCAATTGAGAAATAAGTTTTGTTTCCCCTGTGCTGAATTTTATACAAACTGCCCTTTTTCTGCATCCGAGTTAGATAAACATAAACTTTTGCCGTCTGCAGGCGAACATTGGGCGCATTTGGAAAAATTTGGCGCGCCAACTCAGCAGCCGAAGCCTGTTTAAGCGAACGCATTGCATAAAGAATTTCACTTTCCAGCGCCACGGGCTTTTCAACAGGTTCAAAAAGTTTAGCAACTTCTCTCCTGACCTTTTCAGCCTCCTCTTTTATTGAACTTGGCGGTTTAGCTTCGCTTGTTTGTTCTAAAGATGCAAATAACGGCGCTATATCGGTAGACGAGCGTATCTTGGATGCATCTGCAACTGCAAACATAACCCTTTTACCTTCGTTGCCAGCTCTCGCTATCACGCCCTTCTTCTCTAGGCGCGACAATACAACAGAAACCTTAGATATCTTCTTCCTTAGCTCTGGATCCCCACAGTGAAGCTGTTCAGCCAATTCAGAAGCAGAAGCCTTTCCAGCCTTCGATAGCGCTTGAGCTACAAGATTCTCATATGCAGGCTTACGCCCTACTGTAACCCCTGATTTTACCATCTATTTCGCCTATTTTTCGCGTGCTAAACAATTTGTTTAGCATTGTTTAACAGGCAAATGCAGCTAAGCAGAACAGATTCGCAGAGTACTATTAAAGCAATTTCTATTCTAGAGTATATAGAAGGAATCTACTAACTTATTTGTTTAGCATTGTTTAACATAATTGGACTATAGATTAATATTCCATTAATCTATTGCTTTACAAATCTAGAAACTAGTCCTATAAAGAACTTACCAAAGTGCCTCATGCCTTTAGGCAGCTTATCTTGAACCTGCTGCAGAAGTATCAAATCCAGAGGTATGAAGAAGCGCAGTGCAAGCAACAGTAGCAGGTAAACTAAAGAGCCCGCTACAAGGCCTATAGCCAAACCCCAGTTGCCAAACGCCAGCTTGAAAGCATAGACTACAGCCACCCAACCGACAGATGCCACTGCAGCCTTGAGTAATGCCCCAATGCCTATAGAATATTGAAGATACTTCTTAGACCACCAAAAAGGCAGTAGAAACACTGTAAGGGCGGCTGCCAAGAGGGCTATTGAATTTCCTGCTATGCCAAACATCGGAATAAGGACGAGCATCAATACTAAATTTATCAATCCGGCTGCTATCCATGCATTTCTGCTGAGCTTCGGGTTGCCCGTAGTATATAATATAGCCAGCAAAATTGAGGAAATTCCTGACAAAGCGGACGCAACAGAAAGAATTGGCACAATTCCAGAAGCAGCTGCATACTCAGCCTTAACCAGAATAGTTAAAAAGTCCGCGGCAAAAGCCGATAAAATAAGAATCATCGGAGCGGCTACAAGATACGAATATCTTAAGCTTTGCGTGGCAAGGGTTCCAAGCTGTTGCTTTTGTCCGGCAGCCCACTGCTGCGATGTAACAGGAAAAATGGCTTGGCTTATCATTGAAGTTACCATTTTAATCGGCGATGTCAAAACGAAAGCGATTGTAAACAAGCCGACGGCAGCGGCAGAAGTAAATAGGGCTTGCAGCACAATGTTCCCGGAACCAATAAACATTGTTGCCGGCATGCTGATGAAAGCCGGTATCGCATAGCTCCATATTTCTTTGCTGTCATGCTCGCTTTTGCCGTGTGAAATAAAAAGGGTTCTGTAAAGCCCAACGGCAAAAAAAGAAACTGCAAGCGCGTAAACTCCGCTTGCATACCCAAAACCCAGCATTATGAACGGCACCAAAAGTATTGCTTTCGAAACCATTCCTATTCCGTCAGTAATAGCCAGCCTTTTCATTAATTGCAATCCCGAAAGGTAACATGCCGGTGCGGTGTAGGCAGTTAACGCCAAAGTTGCAATGGCCAACAGCTTAAAGTCATCGGCGCTAAAAGCATTGGTGAGCATTGGGGCTACGAAAAACAGGATCAAAAACATCAAGATATTTATTGCAGCAATTACCTTCAACGCATAAAATGCTGTTCCCCTGACTTTTTCTTCCTGGTTCTTTACTTGATATTCTGGAATTAATTTTATTGCAGCCGTTGTTAGACCAAGCGTTGAAAGCCCGGACAGTATCAAGGCCGCATTAAAAACTGCGGAAAACGCGCCAACTTCATGCGTAGTTAGAAGTTTCCCCAGTATCAGCCAGAACAAATATCCAAATCCTGTTATAGCCACCCAATCAAAAAAAAGGTAAAAAATATTTGACATGACTTTCTTTGC
>CAYJQM010000017.1:6709-10480 GCA_964372405.1 uncultured archaeon
TTATAGCCACCCAATCAAAAAAAAGGTAAAAAATATTTGACATGACTTTCTTTGCGCTGCTCATGGATTCACCTTTGAAAAGATGTGTTTACTAATTAATTTAACAAAAGTAAACTTCATTTTTGTCACCAATCTAACAATTCAAAAATGTGTTTACTAACCAATTTTATAAAAGTAAACTTCATTTTTGCGCTAGACATACACTCCCCTTACTGCTGAGATTTAAAAGCGTTATAGACTTACTTCTTCTCTTCGGCCTTCTTTTCCTTTACTTCCGCTTCAAGCCATTTCAAATTTCCTAAGAAAGGTTGCCTCATTGTCAAGCCAACTTTATTTTGTTCTTTGAAAGAAACGGAAATTATGCGCGCACGCACCTTGTCCCCAACCTTCAGAATGCGCCTGCTCACTTTGCCGGCAAGCTGAGAATTTTTATCGTCAAAAGCTACGTAATCATCCATTACTTGTGAAATATGTACAAGCCCGTCAATTGCACCGCATCGCACAAAAGCTCCCCACTCTGTTATGTCAACAACTTCTCCCTCAACAATCTCCTGCTCCTGCGGAACCCAAACAAGCATTGAGAATTTTACATCGTAGTGAACAGAAGGATCGCCCGGAAGGACCTTGCCATCGCCAACTTCGTTGACATCAACAACAGCAAGTGAAACCCCAAACTCCGGATCTATCTTGCCCTCGTATTTGTCGGCTATGCTTTCCTTCACAGACTTCTCTACGTCCATGTTGAACTTTGTTGGCGGAACGCCGATTTCAGCTTGAACAGTTATTACTTGATACATAGAATCACACTAGAGTATAAAGAACAGCTTTATAAGGTTTCTTACTGGACGCATAATTCTATTTATATCTGTATACAGAGAAACCTTTCCATGGAAATTGAATTCCGCGACCACGAGGTCATTTTCAACAAAGAGCTGAACTTTCTTGATAAGCTTGTGATAGAATTCTGCGGGATTTTAGACTCTTATAAAATAAATTATGTAATCATTTCGGACTACATTTCAATCTTGTTTGGACGGACAAGGACAACTGAAGATGTGGATATTTTTATTGAAAAAATCCCTGAAGAAAAGTTTTTTGAATTCTGCAATGCCCTTGAAGCAAAGGGGTTTTGGATTATTAATTCCACTTCTGCCCGTGATGCATTTGAAGTTCTATCGGAAAATTTGGCTATAAGAGTTGCTGAGAAAGCAAAATCCTTACCAAATTTTGAAATAAAATTTGCAAGAAAGGATTCTGACCTCTACTCTCTTGAAAGGAGGTTGAAACTGATGCTTAACAGAAACAAAATTTTTATCTCTCCATTAGAAATGAATATTGCATACAAGCTTCTTTTAGGAAGCCACAAAGACTTTGAGGATGCCTATCATATTTATAAGCTTCTAAAGAAATATTTAGATTTAGGAGAGCTGAAGAGGCTTATAAAAATGCTTGGAGTTGAAGGCATCGCTAAAAAGGAGTTAGCTGATTTGTATGTTTAACTTGGAAGAAATCAGGCGTGACTTGGAGGGGAACAAAAAAGAGAGGCTAAAATTCATTGATTTCTGGATAGATTTCATGCAGAAAAATCCAAATTCTGTTTGGAGCAGCCAACATGCAGATTTCATAGAAATGATTTATGGAAATAAAGACAAATCAAATAAAAGCATTTAGATTGGCAGCAAAGTATATTTGATGAAAAGTGCTACAAACAAAATCGCAATAATATTGAATACTTTAATAAGAGGATTCAATGCTGGACCGGCAGTATCTTTTGTCGGGTCCCCAATAGTATCCCCTACAACAGCAGCCTTGTGCGCATCGCTGCCTTTTCCGCCGAGATTCCCTTGTTCAATATATTTCTTTGCATTGTCCCACGCAGCACCGCCCGTTGTCATTGTTAGTGCCAAAAGCACACCTGCAACAATGCTTCCTGCAAGCATGCCGCCAACTGCATAAGGACCTAAAATAAAACCAACAGCAATTGGTCCGCCAACTGCTATCAAACCTGGAACAACTAATTCTTTCTGGGCAGCAGCAGTTACAATTGCAACGCATTTTCCATAGTCAGGCTTTGCCTTTCCTTTCATTATTCCTGGGATTTCCTTGAACTGCCTGCGCACTTCATTCACAACTCCAAATGCAGCGCGCCCAACTGCCTGCATTAAGTAGGCAGCAAAAACGTATGCAAACGTTCCGCCCAAAAATAATCCAACGATAACACGCGCATCAAGCAAGCTCAAAGTAAAATTTGTTAATCCTGCAGCTTCCGCCTCTTGCACGTAAGCAGCAAAAAGTGTCAATGCAGCTAAAGCCGCTGAACCAATTGCAAAACCTTTTGTCACGGCTTTTGTAGTATTGCCGACTGCATCAAGCGGGTCTGTGATGTCGCGAATTTTCTTTGGCAGTTTTGCCATTTCTGCAATTCCGCCTGCATTATCAGTTATTGGACCAAAGCTGTCAACGGCCACGATAATACCGGTCAGCGATAACATTGCCATCGCTGCAATTCCGATTCCATAAAGCCCGGCAAAATAATAAGACAAAACTATTCCAGAAACAATTGCAATAACTGGCCAAAATGTAGACTTCATTCCAACAGCCAAGCCGGCTATTATGTTTGTAGCTGGACCGGTCTGCGAAGCCTCAGCAATTCCTTTGACTGGTTTGTGCTTCATGCTTGTGTAGTAATCGGTTATCCAAACAATTGCAAGCGTTACGCCGATTCCAACAAGCGATGCGTAGTAAACATTCATTGAACCTATGAATTTTTGCGTCAGGAAATAAAACAAAATAGCAGCTACTATAACAGAAACATTAATCGCTTTGTAAAGGGATTTCATTATTGTAGTTGACGTTGCATGCCTTACCGCAAAAATTCCTATGATTGAAGCAACAATTGCACCTGCACCTAACACAAGCGGATACAAAATTCCATTAATTCCATAAATTGAAAATGTTGCAGGCAGAGCTGCAAGAAGCATAGCAGCTATTGCAGTAACAGCATATGTTTCAAAAAGGTCAGCAGCCATTCCTGCACAGTCGCCGACGTTGTCTCCAACATTATCAGCAATAACAGCAGGATTTCTTGGATCATCTTCAGGTATACCCTTCTCAATTTTTCCTACCAAATCTGCTCCTACATCTGCAGCCTTTGTGTAAATACCGCCGCCCACTCTTGCGAAAAGTGAAATCAAAGATGCGCCAAAACCAAAACCTATAATCGATTTAGCAGCTTCAGCATTTCCGCCAAAATACCAGAACAAACCTGTAACGCCAATCAAACCAAGGCCAACAACAACCATTCCTGTTACAGAACCGCCGCGGAATGCAGTGCGCAAAGCAGAATCCATCCCATTCTCAGCAGCCTGTGCTGTTCTGACGTTAGCGCGCACAGAAACATTCATTCCTATGTAGCCTGCAAGTGCAGAAAGGAATGCACCAAAAACAAAACCCAATGCTATATTAAAGCCCAGCAAAAAGTAAAGAACGGCAGACAAAATAACAGCAAAAATTGTAACAAGCTTGTACTGCTGTTTCAAGTAAGCGGAAGAGCCCTGCTGGATTGCCAGTGCAATCTCCTGCATCTTTTCGTTGCCTGCAGGCATGCGCAGAATTCCCGCAGAAAGATAGCCAGCAAAAAGCAAAGCTAAAATTCCTGCTCCTATTGCATACTCTAATACCATGAGTCCAAACATCAACCTTTAGATTTAAAAAGCTTACTGGGCGGCGCTTATTTTATATGACTGCAATTCTCTAGCAGCTATTTGTAAT